>JAKALU010000126.1 GCA_021824065.1 Nitrospirota bacterium | reverse complement strand
ATTATAAAGAGATTCTAAATGGCATTGAGTCTGTGATGACCCAACTGGGTGTCATGCCCTTTGATGAAAGCGAACTACCTGCAGAAGATCCTTCAACTTTCTAAATTAAATGAACAGACTATCCATAGAAAGGTCTGCATATCTCAAACACTCTGCATATCAGAAGATTGACTGGTATCCATGGTCTGAGGAGGCTTTTGACAGAGCCAGAAGAGAAGACAAACCTGTATTCCTCAGCACAGGTGCTATATGGTGCCACTGGTGCCATGTGATGGCAAAGGAATGCTTTGAAAATGAAGAGATAGTAAAAATCCTTAATGAAAATTTTATAAATATAAAACTCGACAGGGACGAGAGGCCTGAGATTGACAGGAGATATCAGCAGGCTGTTGCTGCGATGGGTTCTGGCGGAGGCTGGCCTTTAAGCGTCTTCTTAACTCCTGATAAAAAACCATTCTTTGGAGATACATATTTTCCTCCTGACGATATGCAAAACAAACCAGGATTTAAGAAAGTATTGAGGTCTGTTTCTGATTTTTATAAATCAAAGAGAGAAGAAGTTTTTGAATATGCTGACAGACTAATTGAATTTCTAAAACCCAAGCCAGTGTTGCAGGAAGCGATAGATGAGTCTTTACTCGATAAAGCAGTATCGGAAATCCTTTCTGAATTTGATCCACAGAATGGCGGATTCGGCACATCGCCTAAGTTTCATATGCCAGGGGCGATGGAGTTTTTAATAAATAGGTATTTTCTGACAAAGAGCGAATCCATTAAGCATGTAGTGCAGAGGACTCTGGGTTCAATGGCAAAAGGCGGGTTCCACGACCAACTTGGAGGCGGTTTTCACAGATATTCTGTTGATGAGGCATGGATTATCCCGCATTTTGAGAAAATGGCAGATGACAATGCATGGCTCTTGAGAAATTATATCGATGCCTATTCTGTTTTTGGCGATGAATATTTCAGGAGTATTGCAGAAGGGGTAATCAACTTTATAAAAGATGTGCTCTCTGACCCTGAAGGCGGCTTTTATGCAAGCCAGAATGCTGATGTCACGCCTGACGATGAAGGCGGATATTTTATATGGACGGATGAAGATTTCAGAAGCGCGCTTGATGCTGAGGAATATGAGATATTGTCCTTAAATCTTCTTAGTGAGAGAGGCGCAATGCACCACGACAAATCAAAAAAGGTTTTATTCATAGCAATGGAGCCTGAGGATATTGCAAAGAAGACAGGAAAGGATTTAAGAGCTATTCTTGAGATAATTAAGATTGTCAGAGAGAAACTTTTGGAAAGAAGGAAGAAAAGGGAAACGCCGTTTATTGATAAAACACTTTATACATCATTGAACGGGATGATGATCACCTCTTATCTTATGGCATATAAAGTTTTAAAAGACGGATACCTAAAAGACTTTGCAATTAAGACCTTAGAGAAAATAATAAAGACCCGTTTTATAAATGGCGGGCTTTTCCATTCAGAGGGTGTAGAAGCAGTTCTGGATGACTATTTTTATCTTATTGAGGCATTGATAGCTGCTTATGAGGTAACAGCCAATTCATCATATCTTGATAGGGCAGATGAACTTATGGGAGTGTGCCTCAATAAATTATGGGATAAAAACGAGGGAGGGTTTTTTGATACGGAGAAAGATATCTTAGGAATAAAGCTTAAAGGGATAGAGGATATCCCTCATCCATCTGCAAACTCACTCGCAATTTTGATGATGCTTAAACTTTATTCCACAACTAACAAAGATGGTTATCGTCAATACGCAGGGACAGCGCTGAAGACTTTTTCCTCAAGGGCAAGGGATATGGGTATTCACGCAGGGCACTATTTCTGTGCTCTTGATGCATATTTCAATATGCTTCAACTTGCGCTTGAGACCTCGCCTGAAAGTGAGTTAACTGATGCGGTCTTTTCATCCTTTTATCCCTATGTGGGCATTGTTTATAAAGAAAATAAAGGCAGAATTATTCCCTGTTTTAGGAATTCCTGCTATGAACCTGCTTATACTGCTGATGAGATGAGAGATTTCTTGAGGAAAACTGTTGACATAAGCCTAAAACGTGATAGGATTTAAGAAGGAAGACATCAAGATTCGGGAGGTAAATATGGATGTAATCCAGGCAATAAAGGAAAGACGTTCAATTAATTTTTTTGAAACAGGCAAGGAAATCTCTGACGAAAAGGTAAGGGAATTGCTTGAGCTTGCAAATCTTTCGCCTTCTTCCTTTAACCTTCAGCCATGGAAGGTGATAGTTGTAAAGAACCCTGGAAGGAAAAAAATATTAAGGCAGTGCGCCTTTAACCAGCCAAAGGTTGATGAGGCTTCAGTAGTACTGATTATGATAGCTGATCCCAAGGGTGTTGAGGAAAACATAGATAGAATGCTTGATAGCTGGCAGGAACTGGGATACATGAAACCTGAGATGAGAGAGACATACATGGGCATGGCAAATAATCTTTATGGAACAGAGGACAGTCTGAGGAGAAAGTTTTTTGCTGTAAAGAACACATCTCTGTTTGCAATGAACCTGATGATTGCAGCCAAAGGTCTTGGACTCGAAACACATCCGATGGACGGATTCGATGAAGATTGTATAAAAAAGGAGTTTAATATCCCTGCTGATAAAATAATCCCGATACTGGTAGCAGTCGGCTATCTGAAGTCAGGGATAACACTCCTTCCGAGGGCGTTCAGGAGGAAGATAGACGAATTTGCAAGGTTTGAATAAAGGAGAAACAATAATGCTTACAGGGAAAGAGGATCTGATATCAGCGCTGATTGAGGCGTATCTTATGGAGAAAGGGACAATGGATTTCTATTCGCAGGCTGCTGCAAAGGCAATGAATCCAGAAGCCAGGCAGATGTTTAAGGAGCTTTCCGCATGGGAAGAAAAGCACGCTAATTTTATTGCATTCCTTTATCAGGCAATACAGGAAGACAGGGATATAATTGGTTTCGAAAGATTCAAGCAAAGGACTGATGCGCCTGTAACAGAGGCGGGAATTCCAATAAAAAACCTTGAGGCAAGACTGGAAAAGTATAATTTCATAGATGACATGGGGGCACTGATACTGGCGCTGGAGATAGAAGGGAAGGCGTATAATCTTTATAATAAGCTTTCAAAAAGTGCTGTTGACACCAATGCAAAGGTTGTATTTCAGGAAATGATGGAGCAGGAGACCAAGCATATTGATTATCTTAAGAAGATAAGAATAAGGCTTACAGAAACTTAGCCGATACTATATCCTGCCTATTTTGATTTATGAACATGGAAATATATCGGGGAGGCTTAAGATGAATGCAATTGAAATAGCTATCAAGATGGAAACAGATGCTATTGATTTTTATACGGGTGCATCTAAGAAGGTAAAGAATCCTGTAGGGAGAAAGATGTTTTTAACTATAGCTGAGGACGAGAAACATCACCTTCAGATGCTTACTGATATCTTTAAGGGTCTTGACATCACTGCGAAAGATGTTCATCCAATGAAGAAAATCAAGGGTATTTTTGAGGAGTTCAGGCATGAGATGATGCAGAGGATTGAGGCTACAGAGGATGAATTAAATGCCTTTAAGGTTGCCATGGATATGGAGAAGAAAGGGGTTGAATTTTATAAAAAAGCTGCCTCGGAAGCTGCAACCACAAAAGAGAAGGCGTTATTTAAAAAACTCGTAGAACAGGAAGAGCAGCACTACGCTGTATTTTCTAATACCTATTTTTTTATGCATGATACAGGGAGCTGGTTTATGTGGGAGGAACACAGCATAGTTGAAGGTGGCACCCCGTGGGCATAAATAATGACAAGTTAAGAGTTGAGAGTTATGAGTTAAGAGTTTTAAAACTTTTAACTTTTAACCTTTAACTTCTAACTTCTAACTTCTAACTTGGAGGAAAAATGGGTTACACAATCGTTGCCTTAAAGGAAAAGATACTTGAGATGTACCCTGAGATTACAAAACGCGGCATCTCCGTAGGTCTTGATTTCAGCAGGGAGAAGGACGCATATATTGTAAAATTCACAAAGGATAGCCATGAGCTTATAACACACCTTGAGAAGAAAGACGCTGATGAGTGCATGGATGGCATCAAATGCATTTATCTTGGCGTTCAGATTGCTCAATTCATTAAGAATTTTGACGAAAGAAAATAAGGTCTATAAGAGGTGTAGAATGCCTATAATAGAATACTCGGGGATAAAGATTAACTTAGACGATGAAGGGTATCTTGTAAATATTGACGACTGGAGCGAAAAGGTTGCATGTGCATTAGCTGAAAGAGAAGGGGTGGAAGAACTGACAAAAGAGAGGATGGATATAATAAAATTTATGAGAGAATATTACAAAAAATACAATTTTTTCCCGATACTCGGTGCTGTATGCAGAAATGTACATCAAGCGAAGGAGTGTGTAAAAGAACAGTTTATAGACCCCATCAAGGCATGGAAGATAGCAGGACTTCCCAAACCCTTAGAACAGGTGATCGGTTATTTAAGAGGTGAAGGAGGAGTGACATAAAAAACGTCACGCCCTGATGGCTAATAGGAGACAACAGAAAAGATTTATATTCCGTTGTGAGACAGAATTTATATCAAAAGATATAACTTACAGGGGAATAGCCAGCGATTTTTCACTGAACGGATTTTTTATAAAGACAACCCATCCCGTTGCTCCGGATACAATACTTGACATAGTAGTTTATCTCCCTAATGACGTAACCTCAAAATTGACAGTGAAGGTCAGAAGGGCTGTGAAACCATCTGTTGGAAGGGTTATCGGGACGCCTGTTAAATCTTTAAAAACCGGGATGGGGTTGAGATCATAAATAAAGATATTAATTATCTTCATTTCATCAGGTCATTGATTAGCTAATCTTTAATGTCGGCGGTATATACAAACTTGCTTCACATTTCTCAGTAAACAAGATGTATAATAAAACATATGATAAGAAATACATTCAGCATATTAAACGGCATCGGGGAAAAACTCGAAAGGAAACTCTGGAAAAACGGGATACTTACATGGGATGATTTTATAAATGCCCCGGATATAGACTTTATAAACCCTAATAAGAAACCCCTTTTTGATGAATACCTGTCCTCTGCCTCGCGAGAACTGGATAATGCCAATGCAGGATATTTCGCTGACAGCATAAAAAGAAGAGAGCACTGGAGGCTTTTCGATGTCTTTAAAGGGGAGGCTGCTTGTCTGGACATAGAGACAAACGGTCTTATGCCCGACAAGGGTGGGTATGTAACTGTCGTCGGTATATACGATGGCTTTGATTATAAATGCTTTGTAAAAGGTAATGGCCTTACGCCTGAGAATATTAAGAGAGAACTTTCCGGGTATAAATATCTTATAACATTCTATGGCGCTGCCTTTGACATCCCGTTTCTCATGAGGACAATGCCTGATACGGAGTTTGATATCCCTCACTTTGACCTCTGCTTTTGCGCGAGGAAACTCGGATTTAAGGGAGGACTTAAGAGGCTTGAGTCGGACATCGGAATCGAAAGGCCAGAGGCTGTCAGGGGCATGGACGGCTATGATGCTGTGAAGCTCTGGGAGTTTGCACGCAGAGGGGACACCGGGGCGCTTGATTTGCTTATAACGTATAATAGGGAAGACACGGTCAATCTATTCAGGATGGCTGATATTATCTATCAGAGGTTGAGAACACAGACCGGTATAGAATACTTTTTACAATGAACCCTGCGGGTTTTTAATCTCACACCTGGGATCTGCATTATTTAAAGTATTATAGAAGTAGTAGCTATGTGCAGGGCATCCACCTTTGCAGGTCAGATAATGGTCACAGTTATTCTTTTTACATCTGTTATTGCTATTATATTTTCTAAAAAGCTCAAGTATCGGGTTCCCCCATATTTTTTCTATGCCATCCTCGAATATGTCACCAAGATAAAATTCTTTAAAGCCTGCGAATAGATTGCATGGGAAGGCAGAACCATCAGGTAAGATTGCAATCTTTTTTACACCGGCATCGCATCTGCCTTGAGATTGAAGGCCGTATGCGTAGAAGCCCGATGCTGCTACAAACCCGATATTCACTAATCCTGCCATATCTGTCTTTATTTTTGAGTAGAATTCCCAGAATTCCAGAAATGAAAAATTGGGAGAATATCTTTTCCTTCCTATGATATCCTCGTGTAAGAGATAATATCTTTTTAAACCGAGCTTCGCAAGATAAGAAACAAGGTCATAAATCTCATTCCTGTTTTCCCGCATTAATGTGCTTTTCACGATAGGGTTCTTTCCCGCTGAGATAAGATGTTTAAGTCCTGCGATAGCTTTTGAAAAATTATTCCCCCTGGTTAATGTATTATGGGTTTTAGAAAAACCCTCAATTGAGAATCCGATATTCAGAGAATCTGTGTTGATCTCTGCAAGCTGTTTTATGGCATCAGGTAAACTGCCATTAGTGCTTATATTTAAAGGAATGCCTAACTCTGTCGCATATACGACAAAATCCTTTATCCACGGTATAAGCATTGGCTCTCCGCCAAGGATATCTATTTCAGCAACCCCTGCGTCTTTGAGTATGACAGCCAAGGCACATACATCCTTGAGTTTCATATCCGTGTAAGAATCCGAATCAGGAATATTCTGATTAAAACAGAAACTACAACCCTGATTGCATCTTAAGGTCGGATAAAGTTGAATGATAGACGGGTAATTCATTATTTTTGGAATCCCTCACTTATTATAGCATCGTATAATCTCTTTTCAATTTATGAAAAGGCAAAGGACGCAGGGTGGTCTTGATAGACCTGTTCATTCAAAAGATTGTGAGAAAAATAAAAATCTTTTAAGATAGGAATATGGAGAATAAGAGCCCTAATGTATGCAGAATATTAAATTAAGCAA
>JAKALU010000125.1 GCA_021824065.1 Nitrospirota bacterium | reverse complement strand
TAGGGCTGCCTGTCAGGGCTGCCTGTGCTCCAAGTCGAATCAAACACCCCTCAAGCTCCCTGATGTTCGTCTTTACTTTTGATGCAATAAAACTTACAACATCTTCTTTCATCGGTATCCGCTCCATCATCCCTTTCTTATAGAGGATGGCCACACGGGTCTCAAATTCTGGTGGCTGTATATCCGCAATAAGCCCCATGCTGAACCGCGACCGCAGCCTGTCTGTAACAGTCTTTATCTCCTTGGGCGGTCTGTCGCTGGAAATGACAATCTGTCGCTGTTTCTCATAAAGTGAATTAATTGTATAGAATAGTTCCTCCTGCGTTGCCACCTTGTTTTCTATGAACTGAATGTCGTCTATGAGAAGCAGATCCACATTTCTGTATTTCTTCTTCAACTCTTCTGTCTTTCCATGTCTTACTGCTGATACAACCTCGTTTGTAAATTGCTCTGAGGATACATAAAGCACATTATAGTCATGTCTGTTATCTATAACATTATTGCCTATCGCGCTGATTAAATGTGTTTTCCCTAATCCAACGCCACCGTAAATGAATAATGGGTTATAAACCTTCCCGGGCGTCCCTGCTACTGCCTTTGCTGCTGCCTGGGCAAACTGATTGCTCGGTCCGCTTACAAAGTTCTCGAATGTATATTTTGGATTGAGGTATATGCCCCTGCTTGCAAGCTTGGTTTTCCTGCTTTCAAGTTTAGCCTCCATCCTTTTTACGTCAGCAGCTTCCTTTTCTGCGATCTTATATCTCAAAGTTATTGTATGACCTAAAATCCCCTCCAGCACCTCACTTATCAAGGCTGGGTAGTAATCTTCTATCCACTCTTTGAAAAATCTATTTGGAACCTCTAAGGTGACCTGCTGTTCTTTTAACTGCAGTGGTTTTATCGGTTTAATCCATAGCTCAAATATATTATTCCCGATCTTCTCTTCTATTATAGAGAGGCTCTTCTCCCAAATGTCTTCTATATTCATTCCCCTACCTTAATGTTATTAACAACTTATTAACAGGTGTTAGTAAGTCCCCCTGGATGGTTGACTATTATATCCTATATTTGTAAACACAAGCAATAAACCCGCGATAAACTTGTTAGTTTATCTGTTAATATATTGTTCTGTTTTTTACTATTATCTTTTGTTTATATAATCGCCTTAAACTTATTATGTTTACTAACAATAAAAAACCTTTTAAAACCACCACTAAACAAAGATTTAGACTTGCTAACATCACCTATTACTACTACTAAGTAAATATAATACTTATAGAAGAAGTAGAGACTATACCTCTATCTTTCTCTTTTTTAACGAAGCTTTTATAAACTCATCAATGTTTCCATCGAGCACGGCATCTACATTACCAACCTCTACCCCTGTCCTATGGTCCTTAACAAGCCTGTATGGCTGAAGAACATAAGACCTTATCTGACTACCCCACGCTATATCTTTTTTATCGCCAATTATCCCTTTAATCTTATCTTCCTGCTCTTTAAGGGACAGATTAAAAAGACGTGCCTTTAGAATCTTTAAGGCCGTTGCCTTATTCTTATGCTGTGAGCGTTCATTCTGGCATGTTATAACTATCCCTGTAGGTATATGGGTTAACCTGACAGCAGATGACGTTTTATTTACATGCTGCCCTCCAGCGCCAGAAGCCCTGAAGGTATCAACCTTTATCTCTTCAGGTCTTATGTCTATACTTATGTCTTCTTCTATTTCTGGGTAGACGAGAACAGCTGCAAAAGATGTATGCCGTCTTTTGTTTGCATCGTATGGAGATATCCTGACAAGCCTGTGAACACCAGCCTCTACCTTCATAAAACCATAAGCATAGGGTCCATTCATTGTTATAGTCACACTTTTTATCCCTGCTTCCTCTCCGGGTTGAATATCTACAATCTGGGTATTAAAGTGGTGCTTCTCTGCCCATCGGAGATACATTCTCATTAACATCTGTGCCCAATCCTGACTTTCTGTGCCACCAGCCCCTGGATGGATAGAAACAATAGCATTATTTTTATCCATTTCCTCTGACAGCAGATGGCGAAATTCCAGATCTTCTATATCTTCGCGCAAAAGCTTGATATCACGCTGAATATCCTGAAGAAAAACCGCTCCCTCTTCTTCATCAAGTATCTTTATGGACTCTTCTAAGTATTCCAGCTTCTCGAAGATAGCCTCAAAAGGGGAAAGCATATCTTCAATATAAGATTTCCTTTTTTGCAGTTCATGCATCTTTTGAGGGAAACTCCACACAGATGCTGAAGACAACTCTTTATTTATATCTGCTATCTCTTGTTTAAGACTTGCAACATCAAAGATAACCTCTAAGGGCCTCTGTCAGTGCCCTCAGGGCTGAGAGTTCTTCTTTAAGTTCAGACTGAAGCAGCATATTACCTCCGAGAAACATTTATTAATAATAAAACTGTTATAACTATACACAGATATGAAAAAAGGTCACCATATCTGGAATAAAAACTCCTTTTTGCATCTGTCATCACATCAAGGGTCATAGCTGTTTTTTGGAATAGCGGGGTTGTCCTTAATATCTTCCCATTGCTATCAATAAAGCCTGAAATCCCTGTATTCGCAGCCCTTATTACTGGCTTTCTGGTTTCAACAGCACGAAATACAGCCATGCTGAAATGCTGATAAGGGCCTGCTGTATTTCCAAACCATGCATCATTTGTTATAGTCACCATAAAGTCTCCACCCCTTGAATAAAACTTTCTTACAAGCCCGGGGAAAATTATCTCATAGCAGATGAAGACCCCAAAACTCCCATAAGAAGTCGCAGCCCGTATGTAATGCTCCCCTGGAACATAATCTCCTATCCCAACAACAAGCTTATTCACAAAGAACAGAACTTTTCTGAGGGGAACATATTCACCGAACGGAACTAAATGTATTTTATCATAAATGAACGATGGTTTTCCACCCGGCTCGAGAAGCACAGCGCTGTTTGTCAGGAGATTTTTGTCGAATGGTGCGGTAGAATGCCTGCCTGTTGCGGGAGGCTCTTTTATAAGGATGCTGCCAAATAAAAGATAGGTTTTTAAAGTCTGCTGGAAATCGATTAATTCCTGAGTAAATGCCATGTCGTAATTAAAGTAAAAAGGGACAGCTGTCTCCGGCCATACAATCAAAGAGGGCGACATGGTACTGGCTGTAAGCGATAAATCCTTATAGGTGTCAAATACCTCTCGCTGATAGGCAATGTTCCATTTTCTATCCTGCTCTATATTCCCCTGAATAACACTCACGCGGATCGGTTTCCCAGGACGATTCTCAGTAAGACGCCAAAAACCATAGATAAAGACAGCGATTATAAAGACAAAAAGCAGGAGGGCGCCTGTTAT
This sequence comes from Nitrospirota bacterium, assembly GCA_021824065.1. Classification (GTDB taxonomy): domain Bacteria; phylum Nitrospirota; class Thermodesulfovibrionia; order Thermodesulfovibrionales; family UBA1546; genus JAKALU01. The sequence continues at coordinate 3,556 of JAKALU010000125.1, read as the reverse complement.
CGTCTGAGAAAGCGAAAACAACGGCATAGCGCGGAGGCGTTTTTTTATTATAAAAAAATCAGCAACAGCGCCATTTACAGCAACGACTAAAAAAGATACACCGTAGATGCCTGTGATATCAGCGAATTGAATCGCATGCAGAAACCTGTATTGGGAGTACCCGATGCTCGACCAGGGAAATCCGGTGAGTGCGTACGAGCGGATAAACTCAAGGGTTACCCACAGGACAGGTGCAATGAATAGCGCCGGGAGGCGGGTAGAAACTATTTTTAAAGAAAAAAGCACGGCAAAAACCCCTGTATAAAGACTCAAATACATACAGAGGAGGAAGACTATAGCAAGACTTGGTATAAATGGGATATTACCATAATGGTTTATTGAATGGTATATCCAGTACAGCGTGCCAAAAAAATAGGGAATCCCCATAAAGAAACCTGCGCGGAATGCCTCTGAGGGCTTTTTGTTCAGGAGGGAGACTAAGAAAGGCGTAAGGGCAATCCACGCCAATGGGAAAAGGTTGAATTTTGGGAAGCAGAATACGAGTAGAATTCCTGAAAGTACAGCAGGTCCGAAAAGCAGGAATTTATCTGTTATAAAAGTTCGCATTTTTTATCCACCTGCCCTATATAACTTGTTTTAACCCAGCGCCTGTACCTTGACAATAAAAAGAATAAGAGTTTATAGTTTATAACTATGGGCAGTTAGCTCAGTCGGTAGAGCAGAGGCCTGAAAAGCCTCGTGTCCGCAGTTCGATTCTGCGACTGCCCACCATGATTTTATTCTTCTGTCGAGCCCTGAGTCAAGAACAATCATATGTTTATTATTACTTTACCGGGGGCTCCTTTTTCGCCTTCAATCTTATATCCTGTGCCAAGAAATTTTTCAATAACCCACAGGTTTGTAAGAAGATGGTTTGAGATATGCGAGGTTGTAAATGAAGATTCCTGTTTTGCGAGAGCGAGGTAAAGCATAATCTGGTCTGCTAAATGAGGGTCAAGGCAGTAACCAGTTTTATAGTAATCAAGAAATTCCCTTGCTGCCTCTTCTCCAACAACCTCTGCCTTTTTGCCTCTTGCGCCGAGAGATGAAAAACCTGCAATAGAAGCAGCAGTCTCTACCTTAAGAAATAAAAATGTGCCCTGCCCTGTGCCTGTAACTTCGATGGTCTTGATATCTGTATCAAACCCTTCGAGTAATTTTAATGCGGATGTTTTCTGCCGTTCAGCAATATTTATAGGCAGGTTTCCAACACCCGAGATACCTGAAATTTTTTTTATCTCACCCCGCTCCAAAAACTTTATTCCCTCTGGTTTTTGCGCAGGCATGATTTCGACTGTTATCTTACCGCCTCCTCGCGGGTAAAACCCGTAACTTTCAATATTAGCACGCAGTACTATGCCGAGCTTATTAAGCATAGGGATAAATACCTCACTTATGTAATGAAAAGTAGGGCTAAAAGGCACATGCGTTCCGCCTTTTAGTGTAACGGTTGATTTACTATCAGCGAATATCAGACAGGGCAAGAGCGTTTGAAGCACAAGAGATGTTGAACCAGCAGTCCCTATGTCAAAAAAATAATCACCTGGTTTTACCTCCGAAGGCTCGAATATGAGTTCCTGTGATCCAACGCTATCGTGTTTTACAGTTGCATTTGATATCAGGGTCATTGCCCTCACGCATGTGAGATGTTGAGGCATGAGTCCCGGCTTTTTACGGCCTTTCCTGACATTGAAGATGCGGAAAGGTTTCCTTAAAAGACTGGAAAGACTCAGACTCGTCCTCAATATCTGGCCCCCGCCTTCTCCAAAACTTCCGTCGATCTCGAGCATGGGTATAGGATAACAATTATTCATTGGTATCTCAAAATTAATACTAAGACAGGAGATAGTATTTGAGCGGTTTCTTTTGCCGATATTCCTTAAGTTTCTTATTTAAAAATAAAGAGGCAAAAGCCTCGGAAGGCGCAAACCCGAGAATGAGCGAAAATGCTATCTCCTGTCTTTTGTAAAACGAAAAAATCGTGCCCTCTGTATTTAACTATTTGCATCGGTTAAAATAAACCATGTATGAGATTATAGATAAAAAGGTTTTATGGCAGGGAAGTTTTTTAAAATGCGTGAGTGTAACTTACAGGGATTCGTCAGGCTCTATAAGAAAATGGGAGACATTTGAGAGGGTAAATTGTGACGGGATTGTTGTAATTGTGCCTGTTACGGAGCAAGAAGAGGTGATTATTATAAGGCAGTTCAGGCCTGCTGTGAATGGATATGTGATAGAGTTTCCAGCAGGGCTCAATGACAAGGGCGAATCACTCGAAGATGCTGCCAGAAGAGAACTTCTCGAAGAAACAGGATATTCTGCAAAGGAATTAATCTTTATTACTGAGGGACCGGTATCGTCAGGCGCTTCAGGAGAGATGCTTACTGTATATCTTGCAAAAGGGCTCAAGTTTAAAGGGATAGACAAAAGGGAAGAGACAGAGGACATTGAGGTCTTTAAAATTCCGATTAACGAGCTATACAACAGGTTATCTTTTTTCAGGGAACAAGGAAGCTATATTGACCTCAAGGTTTTTGGAGTAATAGAGCTCGCTAAAAAACATCTTTAACTACTATACGCACAAATTTTCTCAAATGCAGACAGGGGCATTGTATTTGAGCGGTTTTATTTTGCCGATATTCAGACAGCATTATATGTATAAATTAAAGAGGCAAAATACCTCGGAGGTCGAAGACCGAGAATGAGCGAGAATGTGATGCCCCTGTCTGGGTAAACTATGTGCCCTGTGATTTTTCTTCTGACGAGAACTGAATCGGCTCGTATTTTGTAACCGGTTTTACCCTGCAGTTTTTAATTCAAAAAAGTATAACAATACTGGAAACAAATATGGTATACTTCAACATGCGTAAATACATATTAATATTCACTTGTATTCTCTCTATGGCATGCCTCCTGATTGTTCCCCGGGCATATAGCAGCGATAGGGTCGAGCATGATTGTACAAAGTGCCATCAAATAACTAATGACGAAGCGCTAAAAATCTTCAAGGAAGATCTCGGCATCGCTGATGCGAAAATTATCGAGGTGCGGCCGGGGCCGGTTAAGGGCATCTGGGAAATTGCTTTTGAGGCGGAGTCCAGGAAGGCAATCGGGTATCTTGATTTCTCAAAGCAGAGGATTATATTCGGCAATATATTTCAGGTAAAAACAAGGGCAAATCTCACAAGAGAAAGACTTGATGATCTCAGAAAGATTGATTTATCTCAGATACCTCTCGATGAAGCGCTGGTAATGGGTGATAAAAATGCAGCAAAGAAAGTGATTGTTTTTTCAGACCCTGACTGACCATTCTGCGGAAAACTTCATCTGGAGATGAAGAAGGTCTTAGAAAAAAGGAAAGATATTGTCTTTTATATAAAACTGTATCCTTTAATAAAATTGCACCCGAAGGCATACTAAAAATCAAAGGCGTTAGTATGCGAACAACCATTAGCACTTCTCGAAGACAACTTCGTAGGAAAGAGCCTTCCGTAGCCAGAGTGTAAATCTTCAGAGG
>JAKALU010000015.1 GCA_021824065.1 Nitrospirota bacterium | reverse complement strand
ATTCTGCTATTTCTATGACAGTTCTTAAGGTTATGCCATCAAGGGCGCCATGATAAGGCGCTGGTGTAAGTAGTTTACTATTTTTCACCATGAATATATTATCTCCTGTGCATTCTGATACAAATCCTTCTTTATTGAGCATCACGGCTTCAAGACAACCTGCCTGCCTTGCCTCGAGTTTTGCCATTACGTTATTGAGGTAGTTCAAAGATTTTATTCTGGGGTCAAGACTATCTGAAGGCATACGTCTTGTTGAGGAAGTGATAATTTCGATACCGTCTTTATAATATCCCTCCGGATAGAGCTGGATATCCCCTACGATTATGATCACAGTTGCCTTTTTGCATGGAGATGGGTCTATACCCAGAGCCCCTTCTCCCCTTGTTATGATAAGGCGAATATAGCCGTTCTCCTTCTGATTTATCCGCACAGTTTCCAGCACTGCTTTTTCCATATCTTCTTTCCCCATAGAGATATTAAGAAGAATAGCCTTTGCGCTCTGATAAAGCCTTTCAATGTGTTCTTTGAGCTTAAAGACCTTATAGTTGTAAATCCTTATTCCTTCAAATACACCATCGCCATAGAGAAGTCCATGATCAAAAACAGATATCCGTGCATTTTCTCTACCATAATATTCTCCGTCAATGTATATCTTCACCCTGTTTATACCTCCTCTTTATTTTCTCTGATTGTCCAGGCAAGGCAAAAGATTTCTAACGCGGTTCATATTGCCTCCTCATCTTTGAATATGTCCCTCAGTTTTGCATACCTGTCACCAAATCTCTTTTTAAGCGTTTTATCAAATCGCCGGACAATTTTCATTATATAAATGTCATGTTTTATATAGTCCTCAGCAAGCGTTACAGAACCCCTGTTCCTGCTCCATGCTCCTTCTATTTTATTGTTTCTGAAGACAGTTCCCATTAAAACCTCTTTCGAATCAACAACGATCACAATGCCTCTGCCTCCCTTTTCCTGATAGATTGTATCTTCTATGGGATGATGGTATATCTGTCCAGCCTTTAATTCAGGAGGGCCAAAATGCACAACTGCAACCTTTACCTTTCGTTTTAAGGCATCTCTTATCCTATCCTCAATCAACGCAAACTCCTCCTTCCAGATGGAGATAAGGATTGTTTTTTTTGCGCTTTCAATCATACGCCTGACCTTGTCTACGAGGTAATCATATTCAGTGATATTCCATATATACAAAAGCTCCTTTTTCCCTTTGATGTTTGAAAGCTCATTTTCAAGTGAATCAATAACTGTCTTTATCATGTTCCTGTGTTTGTTGAGAAACTCCTCTGGTTCTATGGGGACATATTGTCTTGTCCGGCCTTCATCAATAATTGATATAATCCCTTTCTCAACAAGCCTCTTTAAAACCTCGTAGACCTTTGATGTAGGAACCCCTGAGGACTTACCAACCTCGTAGGCAGTAGCCGGGTTTTCTCTGAGAAGGGAGAGATACGCCTTTGCCTCATATCCTGAAAGTCCGAGTTCCGCGAGTTTTGAAATAATTATTTCCATTATTATCTACCTTAGTAGTTAATAATATCTGATTTTTAATCGCCTGTCAAGGGATTAAGAAAGCAAAAACTTAATTACCTACAAAATTGTATCAAAATACAAAAATGTAGTAATTTTGCGTCTTGATTTCTTTATAAAACAAAGAGTTATACATTGGCATGACTCTGGCAATTCATTATGTCAGGTAATAAAAAAATGAATTCATTGAAAGACAAGATAGAGATGATGGAGAGGGAAGAAATAATCAAGGCCCTTAATGAGTGCGGCTGGATCTTGGCAAAGGCAGCGCGAAAGCTTGGCATAACAGAGAGGATGATGGGCTACAAGATCAAGAAATACGGGATAAAAAAGGAGGTGGTCGTTGTTAGGGGGGTAATTACAGAGCAATAATTTTGAAGTTCTCAATTCTGAGAATGATGACTCACACAAAATAAGGAGGAAAAGATGAAAGAAAAATTTTTAATGTTAGGTTTATTGGTTCTGGCGATCTTTGCATTTGTTACAGTGGTGAATGCCGAGGAGACAAAGATAGGCAGCGTGACTGCAGATGACATAAAAAAGGCTCTCGGCATGAGTGTTTATGTTCAGGGCGGTTATACCTATAACTTTGAAGACCCTGATTCGCAGGAAAATGAACTGAGGGTCTTTGACCACAAAGCGAACAGCTTCACTTTGGACCTTGCTCAATTAGTATTTGTTAAAGATGCGCCAATGAATGGCGTGGGCTTTAAGCTCAAACTGTCAGCCGGAGAGACAGCAAAGTGGATACATTCAAGAGGGCTCGGCACAAGCGACGATTCTTTTGACCTTACCGAGGCATATATTGAATACCTTGCTCCATTGGGAAAGGGACTAAAATTCAGTTTTGGTAAATTCGTCACATATCATGGCGCCGAGGTTATAGAGGCAAAGGATAATCCCAATTATTCCCGCTCGCTTCTCTTTAACTATGCAATTCCCTTTACCCACACTGGATTGAAAGTGGCTTATCCATTCTCTGACGCCGTGAATGCATCATTACACATAGTTAATGGCTGGGATAACACAGATGATAACAATAAAGGGAAGACCATTGGTCTCAGCATTGGCTATATTCCAATTGAGCAGCTTTCGATGGTGTTCAATCTGATGAATGGGCCTGAGCAGGACAGCAACAATTCAGACAACAGATTCCTTTTTGACTGGGTTGGTACTATTAAACCTGTAAAAAACCTTGCTCTGATTCTTAATGTAGATTATGCCAGAGAGGACAATGCTGCAGTTGACGGGGATGCGAGATGGTACGGTACAGCAGGTATTGCAAAATATGACTTCAGCGATCTTTTCGGTCTGGCATTGAGGGCAGAATACTTTAAGGACGATGACGGCGTAAGGACTGGAGCAGCGCAGTCTTTAAAAGAGTTGACGATAACTCCTGAATTCAGGATAGCAAGGGGCATTGTTATAAGACCTGAGTACAGACATGACTGGTCTGATAAGGAAGTATTCGATTCAGGGACAAAGAAGACTCAGGATACCTTTGCGCTTGGCGTAATGTATACGTGGTAACTGCACGAAAAAAATTAATCAGAATTGGAGGCATAAGATGAAACGATTAATCATACTAATTGCAATTGGTTTTTTATTGTGTTCGGCAGGCATAGGCATATTGTTTGCCGAGGAACAGGTGCAGCCTAACCCTCCCACCCCTGCGACGGCTGAGCAGGCACAGCCTGCCCAGCCAGCACCTGCACCAGTGGCAGCGCCGGCACCAAAACCGGATCCGTCAGGCACAGGGACAGGAGGTGCGAGTGATGTGGTTGGAGTCAGCAGCGGAGCTCCTACTAAAGAGGATATGGAAAAAATGGCAGCAAACGAACCTCTCGCTGCGAAGCTTGCAGACGTCGTAGGGCATAACAGAATCGCCATAAACATGGTCTGGACACTCATATGCGGATTTCTTGTTATGTTTATGCAGGCGGGTTTTGCTATGGCAGAGACCGGTTTTACGCAAGCAAAAAATGCGGGCCATACGATGGCCATGAATTTCATGATATATGCCATAGGTATGCTGGGATATTGGCTATGCGGTTTTGCATTGCAGATGGGAGGCGTTGGCGGGGTTGCCAGCCTTGGGGGTGGAACTACGCTTGACAGTGAATTTGTGATAAAACTTTTTGGAAAGGATTTTGGCTTGTCCGGCACAAAGGGTTTTTTCCTCTCTGGAGTTACCTATGATACCGTGGTGTTTGCTATATTTCTTTTCCAGATGGTATTCATGGATACCACAGCCACGATACCTACAGGCGCAATGGCTGAGCGCTGGACATTCAAGTCATTTGTTGTTTACGGGTTCTTTATATCAGCGCTTGTTTATCCGCTTTATGCGAATTGGGTATGGGGCGGCGGCTGGTTATCGCAGCTTGGAAAAAACTTTGGTCTTGGGCACGGCCATCTTGATTTTGCAGGTTCGTCAGTTGTTCATATGACAGGCGGCATGGCAGCCTTGGCAGGTGCAATAGTTCTCGGGCCGAGGATCGGTAAATTTAAGGCTGACGGGACTTCAAATGCGATACCAGGGCATCATATACCTATGGCTGTTGTTGGCTGTTTCATACTCGCATTCGGGTGGTTCGGTTTCAATACTGGTTCAACCTTAGCAGGTGGAGACCTTAGAATTGGAGTAATAGCCACAAATACAATGCTTGCTGGAGCAGCAGCAGCCTTCTCCTCAATGGTCTTTATGTGGGGTAGATACGGCAAACCGGATATATCTATGTCTGCAAATGGCCTCCTGGCAGGGCTTGTGGCAATTACAGCACCATGTGCTTTTGTAAATTCTGTTTCATCTGTAATTATTGGACTGATAGCCGGGGTGCTCGTATGTATAAGCGTTGTTTTCATAGAGCGTGGATTGAAAGTAGACGATCCTGTTGGTGCAATTTCTGTGCATGGTGTAAACGGAGCGTGGGGTGTCCTGGCATTAGGACTCTTTGCTGACGGAACATATGGTGACGGGCTGAATGGCGTAACAGGCGCAGTTAAGGGCCTTTTCTACGGTGATGCTTCTCAGTTTGCTGCACAAGCAGTAGGCACTCTGACAAACATTATTTTTGTTTTCATCGTGATGTTTGTATTCTTTAAAGTGCTTAATATGATAGTTCCGCTCAGGGTGGATCCCGAGCTTGAGGTCGAAGGACTTGATCAGGCAGAAGTTGCGGTTACAGCTTATCCAGACTTTAACATTCGCAAGAGCCATAGATAATTGCAGGAGGAACTATGAAAAAGATAGAAGCCATAATAAAACCGTTTAAACTTGATGAGGTGAAGGACGCCCTGAATGAGATAGGGGTGCAGGGCATGACAATTACCGAGGTAAAGGGTTTTGGAAGACAAAGGGGGCATGTGGAACTCTACAGAGGAGCGGAATACGATATAACCTTTATACCCAAGGTGAAGATAGAAGTGGTGGTATCAGATGATATAGCGGAAAAGGTAGTGTCAGCAATAGAGACGAAGGCGAAAACAGGAAAGATAGGCGATGGGAAGATATTTGTATTGCTGCTTGAGGAGGTAATAAGGATAAGAACTGGCGAGAAAGGAGTCGCAGCTATTTAAGTCTGAATCTGATGTTGATTATAAGAGGGGGCAGGCAAATACCTGTCCCTTTTTTGTTTTCAAATGATTTTTCCGTCCCGAACTACTTTTAACCTTACCCCTACAAAATTGTAGCAGCTACAAAAATGTAGCCTAATGAAAATATAGATTCTCTTATAAAACAAGGAGTTAGCTTCTGGCATGAGACTGGCAATACTAATAAATAAGAACTAAAACGGAGGTATGAAGATGAAAAGAATATTAAGTGTTTTAATTCTGGTGTGTATGGTGGCAATGGCGGGTGCGCTGTCTGCTGAAGAACCTAAATTAGAGGTTCCTCTCCAGCAGACGCCATCTGTTGAGGCTCAGCCTGCACCTGCAGTAGCAGCACCACCTAAGGTTGATACAGGTGATACTGCATGGGTTTTAATCTCCGCTGCATTGGTTATGCTGATGACACCCGGACTTGCACTCTTTTACGGAGGTATGGTCAGACGCAAAAATGTCCTTGGAACCATAATGCAGAGTTTTATAGCCCTGGGTGTTATTACCATAATCTGGGTGCTTTACGGGTATAGCCTTGCATTTGGCCCTGACATCGGTCACATCATCGGAAGTCTGGATTGGATCGGGCTTAATGGTGTTGGGCTTGAACCAAATCCTGATTATTCAGCAACCATACCGCATCAGGCATTCATGATATTTCAGATGATGTTTGCTGTAATTACACCAGCTCTGATAACAGGCGCATTTGCTGAGAGATTCAAGTTTAAGACATACCTTTTATTCCTTATACTCTGGGCAACTTTTGTTTATTTCCCATTGGCCCATTGGGTATGGGGCATTGGCGGTTGGATAAGGAACTTAGGCGCACTTGATTTTGCAGGTGGTCTCGTAGTACATATCAGTTCTGGCCTCTCTGCACTGGCTGCTGCGGTTGTTGTAGGCAAAAGGAGAGGGCATGGCATTGAAAACATGGCTCCTCATAACCTTACAATGACGCTTCTTGGTGCTGCATTGTTATGGTTTGGATGGTTTGGTTTTAATGGCGGTAGCGCTGTTGCATCTGGCTCGTTGGCAACGTCTGCTTTTGTCGTGACACATATAGCTACAGCGGCTGCGGCTTTGTCGTGGATGATGGCAGAATGGATATACAGAGGGAAGGCGACAGTGCTTGGTGCTGCATCTGGTGCAGTAGCCGGACTTGTTGCTATCACCCCTGCATCAGGTTTCGTAGGACCTCTGCCTGCTGTGCTCATAGGGTCTGTTGCAGGAGCAGTATGTTATATAGCAGTTAATCTTAAAAATAAACTCGGATATGATGATTCACTTGATGCAGTGGGTGTTCACGGGGTTGGCGGTACGTGGGGTGCGATAGCCACAGGATTGTTTGCGTCAAAGGTGATTAACAGTGCTGGGAATGACGGTTTATTTTTTGGCAATGCTTCACTACTGTGGAAACAGTTGATAAGCGTGGGGGCTGCATGGGTTTATTCCTTTGTTGTTACGCTGATTATATTAAAGGTTCTCGATTGGACTATTGGCTTGAGGGTAAGCGAAGAGGATGAGTCTGACGGTCTTGATCTGAGTCAGCATGGCGAAAGCGGGTATATGCTTTAACCCGGATAATGCAGACATTGTTCAAAAATTTATTTAAATCGATAATTTTATTGGAATTATCTTGAAGCGAGTATTGACGAAAATATGCATAAGTACCATCAGATAAAGGTAACAGAGGTATCGAAAAATAAATTTTCTTTCGCCACGGCGAATCCGCGAAGGTAGGAGATAGGAAGATATTCGTATCGACCATTGAAGAGGTAATAAGGATAAGGACAGGAGAAAGAGGAGAAGCGGCGATTTAAATAAATTCCTTTAATGCGTCTTTATATTTGATGGGCTTGAATCCAAAAGTTTTCTCTACAGAATTTATATCGCATACATTGTCAGTCTCGAGCAGTCTTAACTGGTCATAGGTCACAGGCAGAATCGGGATGGTTTTCTCTGCGATTGTGGCTCCAAGTTTCATAATACCCATTGGTATATGAACAATAGATTTTTTCATCTTCATTGCCTCTGCGAGTGTGCTGACGATTTCATTATAGGTGAGATGTTGGGGACCCCCGATTTCAAAGATTCCTTTGAACAACGCTGGAGATGCAATAACCTTCAACAGACATTTAACCCAGTCGTTGATATAAACAGGCTGGAATTTTGATTTGCCATTGCCCGGGACTGGAATCGCAGGAGACATCTTTATCAAATCCATAAGTTTTTTTGTAAATCCATCCCACGGCCCGATTATAAATGACGGCCTGAAGATTGTGTAGGGAATGCCAGATGCCATAACAATCTCCTCTGCCTCAGCCTTTGTCTTTAGATATCCTGACCACGAACCTTTATCTGCACCGAGGGTGGACTGATAGAAAAAATGCTTTATACCTGCCTTTTTTGCTTCTATAATTAGATTCCTTGTGCCTTCGATATGAATCTTTTGAAATTTGGCAGGGCCTTTTTCCTCTATAATTCCAACGAGGTGGATTACAAAATCAATTCCATTTAACGCACCTTCGAGGGTCTCCGGGACAGTGATATCGCCTGAAACAATTCCGATGCCCTTTTCTTTAAATATTTTTTCTGCTTTTTCAGAGCGTGAAAGACACCTGAGCCTATAGCCGTCTTTTAATAAGGCATCTATAAGATGTCCTCCGACAAATCCTGATGCGCCTGCAATGAAAATATTTTGCATATAACCATTAATGCAGTCTTAAGGCAGGACATAGTATTCTCGCTCATTCTCGGTCGCCGAGGCGACCTCCGAGGATTTTGTCCCGATATCCATCGGGACAAAATAAACCGCTCAGATACCATGTCCTGCCTGTTGACTATTTTACTAATTTTTTTAAACTCGCAAATGACTGTTTTTCTATCTCTTTATGCAGACTCTTTCCATGTGCATCCATCGTAACTATCGCAGGAAATCCTTCAACCTCTAATAACCACATTGCCTCTGTCATGCCAAATTCTTCAAGCTTCCAGACATCAACGACCTTCTTAATCCTGTCTGCAAGATAGGCAGCAGCACCGCCTATTGTATGAAGGTATACACAGCCTTTTTCCTTCATTGCCTTTAAGGTGCGTTCTCCCATGCCTCCTTTCCCCATAATACCTCTAATGCCGTATGCAGAGATTATCCTATGCTCATACATCTCAACACGCATGCTTGTTGTTGGCCCTGCTGCTATTATCCTGTAATCACCGTCTGTCTTTTTCACTATAGGCCCACAGTGGTACAAAATCGCACCGTCAAGATTGAATGGAATATCTTTCTTCGAAGGTTTTTCATTAAAAAGGAACTTATGGATTTTATCCCTCCCTGTCACTAACAAACCATTTATCAAAACCACATCTCCAACCTTTAAGCTTAATGCATCTTTTTTGGTTAAAGGTAAGTTTATTATTTTTTCTTTTTTAACTTTTAACTTTTCTTCTACCATATCAGCCTTCCCCTTCTATTAGCCCAGCAGGATACAGATATATCCACAAAATATGATGCAGGATGGCGATGATTGGTACCCATCTTTACGCCAATTGCAGTGGTCTTTCCTCCAAAACCAAGAGTCCCTATACCGAGATCATTAATCTCCTTCAACAACTGTTTTTCGAGATTAAATAATATCTCGAACTCATTTACATCTGTGAGCCTCCTCATGAGCTGGTCCTTTGCAAGCCTTGTAACCTGGTCTTTTGAAGCGCCTATGCCAACTCCAAGGGTATACGGAGGACATCCCTTGCCCTGCGCCTTATGAACTGTATCAAGGACGCATCTTCTTACACCGTCAAGGTCTCTATCCGCCTTGAGTTCTTCTAATGGAAGTTTGTATATCTGTCCTACATTTTCACATCCTGAACCTTTCAACGTGAGGTCTATTGTGAGGGTGCTGTTGAGCGTTTCTTTAAAATAGATTATAGGAAAGCCAATACCTGTATTATCCCCTGTATTTTTATCTGTGATTATATCAACTGCATTTGGCCTCAGCGGAATCTTCTCAGTGGCAATACGTGTGGCTTCTATTATTGTTTTTTCGAGTTCAAGCTGGCTGAGTCCTATAGGCGTTTTAACATAAAAAACAGGGACACCTGTATCCTGGCATATTGGTCTTGCTGTCTCTCTTGCCAGACGTACATTCTCAAGGATTACCTGCAAAGCCTGTTTTGCATTCGTGCCCTTTTTCTCGGAAGCATATGCTGCCTTAAGTGCATCCTCGACATCAGGCGGCAGGGATGTAGCAACCTTCCTGTAAAGCTCAACTATTCCGTCACGAAGCTTAAGCAAATTTGACCCCCTGTATAATTAAAAGTATATCATTTCTTAATATCAAATTTACAGGAATCCATAATCGGAGTTAAACGGATAAGTCGGGTCCTGACGGGATAAGCAGATGAAGAATTTTATACGAAAGAAGCTCTCCGTGTCCTGCCCGGAGAGCTTCAAATTGAAAACTATTTCTTAGGTGCTTCCTTTGCAGGTCCCTTCGGCTCTTCTTTTTTTGTCTCTTCTTTCTTTGACATGCCTGCAATAGCCTCCTTATTTATATCAATCGTATATGATTTTTTCAGATTCTCAACATATGAGTCAAAGACCTCTTTCTGTTTCTGGGCTGTCAGCCGCTGGGCAAGCATATCCTTTATCTTCTCAAATTCTACTGGTTTGCCCTGCACTGTGAAATCAGCCTTGTTTTTTTCATAGAAATCTTTTACCTCTTTATCAGATACCTTTGCCTTTTCTTCTATCTCTTTTTCAAGCAGAGCGCTTATGAGAATAAGTTTTCTTGAATCCTCGACCTTTTTTACATATGAAGGGTCTTTGTCGAGGCCTTTCTTCTTTGCCTCCTGATAAAGGAGTTCTTTTTTGATGAGTTCGTTAATAAGTCTTGTAGTCCCTTCCTCTCCCTCAAACATCTTTTGTGCAAATGCGGGAAGGGCCTCAATCTCTTTGTTGAGATCCTCTTTTGTTATTATAGTATTGTTTATTTTTGCAAGGTACTGCCCTGCTTTCTTTTCTTCTTTTTTTGCGCATCCGAAGAGAAGAAAAATAGTTAACATAAAGACTGCGATCTTTTTCATTCAATCCTCCTACGAATTTAGTTTAAGGTCAAGGTTAAGGCTAAGAACTACTCTTCTCAACCTCAACCGCAACCTCAATCTTTTATTTAATAATGTTTTTTGAGCTCAAGCAGAACTTGTTTGGCAACGCTCTTAAGTGTCTCAAAGACACCTATACCTGTGGTTGCCACTGCCTCAAACCACTGCACCCCATTTGTGTTAAGAATTTTATTCATTTCCTCAAGGGGAGCAACACTGGGAAGGTCTCTTTTGTTGTATTGAATCGCATAGGGGAGCTTCTCGATAGCGTATCCCTGTTCTGCGAGGTTTATCCCGAGATCTTCGAGACTTTCTATATTTGCCTCCATCCTTTCTATCTGTGAATCAGCAACAAAGACGACCCCATCAACTCCTTTAAGTATTAGTTTTCTGCTTGCAGCATAGAAAACCTGTCCTGGAACTGTATATAGATGGAATCTTACCCTGAACCCTCTTATGTCTCCAAGCGCCAATGGAAGAAAGTCAAAGAACAGGGTCCTTTCAGACTCTGTGGCCAGCGATATGAGCTTACCTTTCTGTTCGGGATTTGTCTTCTTATATATATATTGAAGATTTGTGGTCTTTCCACAAAGCCCCGGCCCATAATACACAATCTTACAATTAATTTCACGAGAAGAATAATTTATAAAAGACACTTAACCATCACACCTATCTGAAAAGGTTATCAATATCTTCATCGCTTATCTCCGCAAAAGGAGATTCTGCTACTTTGCCTTCAAGTTTTTCTTTTTCTGCTTTACTTGTTATCTCATCAAATAACTTTGTAAGAACCTCAGAAGTTTTCTTGACCCGGAGCCTTACAAGTCCGAGTGAAGACCTCTGGTCAAATATTACAACAAGGATGACCCTCTGCCCGATAAGGGAGATATGGATATTGTCCTTCTCGCCCTCATGGAAAAGGATTGTAAACTCCTTTTCACCGAGCAGCCTTGCAATCCCTCCTGTTGCAGCAATATTACCTGCTGTGAGGGACGCAAGGGAAGTAGTATCTATATTATGCGTATCGCCAGCAGATGCTATAAGCTGCCCATTTTTATCCACAAGAAAAACAACATTTGCATTTGCCTGCTGGTGGAGTTTCTGGAGTTCCTCATCAATTTTCTGGAACTCATTTTCATACATTACAAGGTCAGTACCAGCCATCCTTTTTTAGGCTCCCTTTAAATTAAAACTTATTATTTAAGTTATCAGAAATAGCGTTAATAATCAACCTGGAGTTATCCTGCTGATGCCTTTCCTTCTGCATCGGACTTAAGTAGAGATTCCCACTCCTTATCCACCATCTCCTGAAATTTCTTAAGCATCCATTCATTCTCAGGGGCAAAGAGGTGTTTAAATCTTCCCTGCGGCTTAAGAAAATCTACCAGAGGCTTTTTCTCCTTAGGTTTAAAGGTTACCTTTGTAACCCCATTTTCTATCTCATAGAGGGGCCAGTAGCAAGTCTCAACGCCAAGCCTGCTGAGCATTACGGCATCGTCTGTTCTTGACCTCCAACCCCGGTTACATGGCGACAGCACATTCATAAACTTTGGGCCTTCTATCTGAAACGCCTTTTTTACTTTTTTCACGAGGTCCGCCCAGTGACTTGGAGCTGCCTGCGCTGTATATGGGATGTCGTGTGCAGCCATAATCTTTGTCAGATTCTTCCTCTGCTGAGTTTTCCCTGGAATAACACTCCCCGCGGGGCATGTTGTTGTATCTGCGCCAAATGGAGTGGCACTTGAGCGCTGGATGCCTGTATTCATGTATGCACCGTTGTCATAACAGATGTAAAGCATGTCATGCCCGCGTTCCATTGCACCGGAAAGGCTTTGAAAGCCTATGTCGTATGTACCGCCATCGCCTCCGAATGCTATGAATTTTATCTCTTTGTCAATCTTGCCCTGTTTTTTCAAAGACCTGTACATTGTCTCAACACCGGAGATTGTTGCTGCAGCATTCTCAAAGGCATTATGTATCCATGGAATCTTCCATGCAGTGTAATCAGATATACAGGTTGAAACCTCAAGGCATCCTGTTGCATTGGCTGCTATAATCGGATATTCCGATGCAAGAAGTACCAGTTTCACTATAATAGGCGCACCGCAGCCAGAACACATTCTATGCCCTGATGTCAATAATACTTCTTTTTTTGAAAGTTCTTTTAATGTAAGTGGTGTAGTAGCCATATTATTCCCTCACTCCGATGTATTCTCTAAAGGTTTTTACTTTTCCTGTCTTTGCTATTTCTACAAGTTCGTTCAGAGCAAGCTCTGCATGCTCTGGCAGATAATCCCTTCCACCAAGCCCGTATATCTTATTGGTGAGAACTGGTTTTTCCTTATAAGGGTATAGGCTTGCTGCGATATCTGCAAACAACGGCCCATAAGAGGCGCCAAAAGCGTCTGCTCTGTCAAGCACGCAAACAGCTTTCAGATGTTTCAGTGAGTTGCCTATTTCTTCATAAGGGAATGGTCTGAATACCCTTGGCTTTAACAGACCTGCTTTTATTCCCCGGTCTCTAAATTCATCGATCACATCCTTTGAAGTACCTGCTGCTGAATTCAGAATAACCACCCCTATCTCTGCGTCATCGAGCCTGTATGTTTCAAACAGTCCATACTTCCTGCCTGAAATCTTCTCAAAGTCCTTTGCTATATCCACGACTACGTTAGGGACCTTTGACATAACTTCAGCGTGTGCCCTTCTATATTCCATATAATAATCAGGGAGTATCAAAGGACCGTAACTGACTGGATGTTCTATATCAAGCAATGGGTTTAACAGTTGAAATTCACCAACAAAATTTTTGACTTCTTCATCCTCAAGATATTCTATCCTTTCTATAGAATGGCTTATTATAAACCCGTCCAGACACACCATTACAGGAAGCCTTATATCCATATGCTCTGCAATTCGGAATGCCTGAATCGTATTGTCATATGCCTCCTGGGCATTCTCAGACCATAGCTGTATCCATCCGCAGTCTCTTGCACCCATTCCATCAGAATGGTCGCCGTGAATATTCAAAGGAGCGGACAGAGCCCTGTTTACCAGAGCCATGACTATAGGCAGTCTGGAACCGGAAGCAATAAACAGTTCTTCCCACATGAGTGCAAGTCCCTGAGAGGAAGTAGCAGTCATGACCCTGCCGCCGGCTGCTGATGCGCCGACACAACCACTCATTGCGCTGTGCTCGCTTTCAACAAGGATCATCTCTGTCTTAACCTGACCGTTTGATACAAAGCTTGTAAATCTTTGCATAATATCTGTTGCAGGAGTTATAGGGTATGCAGAACTGACATCAGGGTTTACCTGTCTTAAAGCATTGGCAACTGCTTCGTTTCCTGTAACCGCGACTACTTTTGACATTACTTGCCCTCCTCTTCCATGACAATTGCCTTATTGCCTTTCTTTCCGGGGCATTCAAGGGCGCATATGCCGCAGCCCTTGCAATAGTCATAATTAAATCCTACCATTTTACCGTCCTTTACCTTAACAGCCATATCAGGACAAAAGACCCAGCAAAAGAGGCATTGAATGCAATTTTCCTCTATAAATTTAGGCTTAAATGCCCTCCACGAGCCTGTTTTAAACTCCAGAGCGCTGCCTCCCTCTGTGACAACAGCACCCGGATTAACTTTCTTCCACCCCTTGAGTTTCATCCTTCTTTTACCTCCCCGTATCCGCGCCTTGTTGCTTCGAGATTACCATCTATTATCTTCTGAGAAAACTTTTTGCCGAAGCTCTTTCTGACATCCTCAAGAAGATGCTCAAGGCTCACGAGATTAGTTGCCTTACATAAAGCTCCGAGCATGGGAGCATTCGGTAATGCCCTTCCAATACACTCTATGGCTATTTTTGTTGCATCGATTGTAAAAATTTTTTGTTCGGGTTCTGCTTTAAGCTTTGCCCTTACTTCTTTTGGATCTTTTGAAGTATTTACAATAAATATTGCTTCTTTTGTGGCGCCCTCAGCTACGTTTATGCTATCAAGCAATGTAGCGTCAACAACGCTGATAACCTGCGGCTTGAGGACAGGACAGTGCATCCTGAGCTCCTTCGTACTTATTCTGTTGTAAGCCCTTAGCGGTGCTCCGGCTCTTTCAGGACCATATTCAGGGAATGCCTGAACGTATCTTCCACTGCTAAGGCATGCATCTGCCAAAACCTTTGCAGCAGTAACAGTTCCCTGTCCACCCCTTCCATGCCATCGAATCTCTATCATGTCAGCCATAACTCTCCTCCACAACAAATTTTATAATTCTATCCAATTAGATGTATATTTTTCAAGCTTAAATAAATTTTGTATTATACCTAATATCCACAAATAAAAATATATACAGCCTTTTTTTTTGGAAAGGATTTTTCTTCTTTAATAGTAATAACTTATAAGCTTTTGGATACAGGTAATTTAGGGGCTTGACTTTTTTAGTTAAATTTTTGAATATAGTATGCCGTTAAATTATAAATCACAAATAGATTTCATATTAAGAATTTAGGGGAACGCAGTTTTTTAGTAAAAGCCTTGCATTTAGTGGTAGAAGATTAAATCGGGAAAAGGGGAGGTGAGAAGCGTCATAATTCCAGTAGAATTCACTGATAAAGTTTCTTTATTTCAAATAAATGAGAGGAGGGTTCTAAGGCTGTGGAAACAACAGTAGATACATCACAAAAAAGAAATCAAGTCTGGGCCTTTATAATCACAGGCATCCTTATCCTCATCAGTGTGCTGTATTATAAGGCGAATGTGTATTACATGTACCTCGTAGCGTACATCTGGTTTGGGTTTGCCTATGGGATGATGCTTCAGTACGGAAGATTTTGTTTTGCTTCTGCTTCGAGAGATCTTTTCGCTGCTGGCGTCCCGAGAATGGCAGTGGGTATTCTGGTAGCGCTTATATTTTTTAGTCTTATCCAGGCAACCCTTGCATCAACAAACATGAGTACATTCCATCCTGCTCCATTCGGTATACATACATTAATCTCAGGGATGATCTTCGGTATTGGGATGGTTCTGGCAGGTGGTTGTGCATCAGGCTCTCTGTACAAAATCGGTGAGGGTAATGGGACATCTTTCCTTGCAGCGTTTTTTGGACTTTGTTTAGGACAGGCGATATTTGTTGATGTAAAATGGTTTAACTTCCTGATCCCTCAGAAATGGGTAGATTCGGCGATTGCAAAAGGACTTTCTGCCGATAAAATGACCTCATCTTTTGACACATACCTTGCAGGATATGTATGGGATCAGCCAACTCTTCAGTGGTCGCACACAAAGACTATTTCAGAAGCTTTTCCCGGTGCATTAAAGTATTTTCTTGGAGACTCTCTATTGAATGCCCTTATACCGGCAGCGGTACTTCTTATTGTCATCTATGCCTTTTACATTAGAAAAGGCTTTATGAAGAAAAGGGCAAAGGCAAAAGGCGGGGCGACAGGTTTTGGTGATGAGATTGCAGGTATATGGAATATGATAACCGCATCGAAAAGGACAACCATTATGGGCGTAATTATTGGTATCGTCGCAGGACTCCATATATTTGTCATGAAGGGGATGCAGATTAAATTCGGCGTTTCAAATTTCGGACAACTTCTAACAAGGATGGGACACGCCTCTGATACCAGCATAAAAGGTACTGTTTTTGATCCTGGATACTGGTATATTACCAGTCAAGAAGGACAACTCGGCGGGTGGATTCTGGATAAATTAGGTTGGAATATGCGCGACAATATATTCTTCGGTGTCAATAACGGTCTTCCTGACCCCTGGCGTAATCCAGCATTGTGGATGTCTTTAGGTATTGTCTTTGGCGCGATGGTAATGGCACGGCTGAATAATGAGTTTAAGTTTAAACTGCCAAAGGGCGAGCTTATTGCATGGGGTCTTATTGGTGGATTGTTAATGGGGATGGGCTCAAGGCCTGCCCTCGGTTGTAATATCGGAGCCTTCTTTATAAGGGTTGCCGGTGGCGATCCCAGTGGATGGTTATATGGTGCAGGTATGGTAGCCGGTGCATTTGTTGGGGTTAAGTTCTTTAACTGGTGGTCAGAGAGAAAAATGGCAAAAGAAATGGAAGCATTTTGATTTATAATAAAGTAACCATTCCGCCTATGTCATTCCTGCGAAAGCAGGAATCCAGGGAAAAGCGACTGGATTCTGTGTCAAGCACGGAATGACACCGGGGGATAATTATAAAACAATAAAAGGAGGAAGTTTGTTATGGCTATGAAATTCGAAAAAACAGGGGAAGGAACTTATATGCTGGATGTATGCGGATATGTATGTCCGCATCCACAGATCTACTGCAAAAAGTCCCTTGAAAAAATGGCTGAGGGCGATGTCGTTGAGGTGATACTTGATAATCCTTCATCTGTTGAAACAATAACTCAGATGTGTGATCAAATAGGTCATGAGGTAATGGATAAGAAAACCGAAGGCGGCAAAATATTTATGAAGATCAAAAAGGGATAGAAAATATTATCACCTTTTGATTAAAGGAGAAGACTATGAAAACACCCTTGGTGATTTTGATTGTTATTGTTGTGGGAATTCTTGGCTTTCTTGTAGTCTACAGTCAGAAGCACGAAATGCCGGCGCAAACCACTCAGGGACAGGGAGCAGCAGGTGGCTATGGGGCTGCACCAGCAGCAGGTGGCTATGGAGCCGCACCAGCAGCAGGTGGCTATGGAGCTGCACCAGCAGCAGGTGGTTATGGAGCACCCTCGGCTGGCTATGGTAAATAAAAAACTAAAGTTTGATGAACCCTGAGCAGTTATGGAGGTGCAAAAATGAAAAAATTACTAATTGCAGTAGATGATACAAAAGGCACTAAAAATGCATTTTCAATGTGCAGCAATGTATGTTCGTGCATGCGTCCAGAAAAGGTTGTGCTTGTTTATGTAGAAAAATTCGAGGGTAGATCTTTAATTACTGAAATGCTTGGCGATGCGGAAATGTCTACCTTAAAGAAGGTACTGGAGGGTACAGAATATCAGGAGGCATTGGATAAAAAAGCACAAACAATTCTTGATTCTTACAAAAAAACACTGGAAGGCAATGGTATAACTGGTATAAAGACTGTAATTAAGAAAGGGCATCCTGCTGAGGAGATTCTTAACGCTGCGAAAGAAGAAAACGTGGATATGATTATTATCGGCTCACGGGGCAAAAGGACCTCGCACAGATTTATGGGTAGTGTCAGCAGAGAGGTGGCTAATAGTTCCGAGATCCCAGTTTTGCTTGTGAAGTAGTTTAAAAATATATGCTGTATGTATAAATCATTTACCCTGCGGTAATGCCGCGGGGTAAATTTTTACTGACAAAAAATGGAGAGTTTTTACCTTTCCCTTGAGTTCAATTCCGTAGTTGGAGAAAAGGAGTAAGCTTGACGGACCTAAAAAATCAAATTCTGATATTAGGTGGCGGTCTTACGGGTCTCTCCGCCGGATATGTTTTAACAGAAGCAGGATTCAGGGTTAAGGTATTCGAAAATGATTCCACAGTTGGAGGCCTCTCAAAAACAGTTGTTCACAATGGATTCCGGTTCGATCTGGGCGGTCACAGGTTTTTCACAAGGGACAAGAGGATAGATAATTTTGTGAGAAATCTGATGGATGGAGAATTGATTTCAGTCCCCCGTAAAAGCAAGATTTATATGCGCAATAGATATTTCGATTATCCCTTAAAACCCTTTAATGCAATGTTTGGTCTGGGAATACCAACTACCTTAAAGATAATATCGGATTACGGAATTGAGAGAATTAAGAGATTAATAAACGAACCACCTCATATCTCACTTGAGGATTGGGTAGTCAGTAATTTTGGGCGGAAAATGTTCGATATCTATTTCAAGGAGTACAGCGAAAAGGTATGGGGAATCGAATGCAGCAGGATAAGTGCAGAATGGGTTGCGCAGCGCATCAGGGGACTTTCTCTGGCAAAGGCCATTAAAAACGCTTTTTTCAAATTCAACGGGAAGGATATCCCTACCCTTGCAGACAAATTTTTATACCCGCAATTGGGTATCGGACGTATCTCTGAGAAACTCAGGGGAAAGATAGACAGATACAATAATGTATTTATAAATACAAGAGTAGAACGTATCAACCACTCTAATTTAAAAATTGACAGCATTGTTGTGAAAAACCGTAATAATTCAAGTGTCATATATGGGGGAGAATTCATTTCAAGTATGCCGATAACAAAGCTTATAACGATGCTTCATCCATCCCCTCCTGAGAATGTTCTTGCTGCTGCTTCAAAACTAAAATTCAGAGACATTGTGATAGTGGCAATAATGATTGACAGGAAAAGGGTGACAGACCAGACATGGATCTATATTCCGGAGCAGAGGATCCCTTTTGGCAGGATTCACGAGCCGACAAACTGGAGCGAAAAAATGGCTCCAGAGGGAAAGACGCTTATCGTGATGGAATTTTTCAGTTTTAAAGGGGATAAGTTATGGAATGAGAGCGATGGGAGACTTGTTGATATCACTGTTGAAAATTTGGAACAACTCGGATTTATTAATAGGGCTGAAGTAATAGACAGCGCTGTGGTAAGAGCACCTAAGGCTTATCCCCTGTTCGAGATCGGATATAAAAACATCTGCGAAGAGATTTATGATTATCTCAGCAGGTTCAAGAACCTGCATATTGCAGGCAGAAGCGGAATGTTCAGGTACTATAATATGGACCATGCAATAGAGTCCGGAATAAACACAGCGGAAAGAATAATAAAAGATAAAATTCAGAATACAGAATTCAGAAATCAGAATGAAAAAGAAATAGGAGAATACGTCGAAACATTTTAGAAAAATATATATTATTCTGAAATTCTGGCTACTGACCTACTGGATTCCGAGAATCGGGTGAATTATAGATGAGATGTGCATTAATTATACCTTCATGGGTGCCTGAGGATATCTTTTCTTCAAAGACAGCAAGCTCACAGATTAACTATTGGCAGCCATTGGGGACTCTCTACGTTGCTGCAGTACTTCAAAGAGCCGGGCATGAAGTTAAATTCTGCAACGGCGCATTTATGACACATGACGAAATACTCAGAGATATTCAAAGATTCAGACCTGAGTTTATCGGGATTTATTCGACGACCTTTGGCTGGAAAAAGGCAAAGAAGACTGCGAATGATCTCAAAAGGATTTTTAATAGACAGATCTTTATATGCACAGGCGGGCCATATCCTATCGCTATGCAGGAGCACTGTCTTGAAGATGCAGGAGAATGCCTTGATGCTGTGGTCACAGGGGAAGGTGAATTTTCAGTCCTTGAAATAGTAGAAAGGCTTCAGGTGGGAAAAAGCCTTGATAGAGTTCAGGGCGTTATTTATAGAGAAGGGGGAAGGATTATTAAAAACCCTCCAAGGCCGTTAATTACTGACCTTGATTCGGTTCCTTTCCCAGCCAGAGAGCTTTTAGGTGATGCAAATCTATATATCCCGCCGCCTGCTACATACAGGAGAAAGCCTGTTGCTGTTTTAATGACCTCAAGAGGCTGCAACAGAAGATGTATATATTGTTTCCAGATAGACAAAGAAAGAAAAGGTGGTATCCGCTACCGCGGTGTTGAAAATGTATTGAATGAAATAGAGCATTGTATCAGACAGGGTTACAGAGAAATAAAATTTATAGACGATACGCTGGCTGCTGATTATGATAGAGCCATGCAAATAGCCAGGGAGATAAAAACACGCGGGCTTGATTTCACGTGGTTTGCATCTGCATGTGTTAATCAGGTGGATAAACCTTTGTTAGAGGCATTTAAGGATGCAGGCTGCTGGGCAATCCTCTTTGGAGCGGAAAGCGGTGTCCAAAAAAATCTCAATGCCATAAAAAAAGGAATAACACTTGAACAGACAAAAAAGGCTGTTAAGGCTGCAAAAGATGTAGGCTTAAAGGTTAGCACTCCTTTTATGTTTGGCATTCCTGGCGAGACATTTGAGGAAGGTCTTAAGACAATTGAATTTGCAATAGACCTTAACCCTGACATAGCAAACTTTCATGCTATAACCCCATTCCCCGGCACATATCTTTATGATAATCTCGATAAGTATGGGACAATATCTGATGAACTTACAGACTTTACATATCAGGGCGCAGCATTTATCCCTAACACAATGACAAGGGATGAGATTTTAAAGCTCCGTCAGATAGCATTTAAGAGATTCTATTCCAGACCTTCATTTATTATCAAAAAAGTTCTTGAGTTTAGGAATCTTAACGATTTCATGGTAGCATTAAAAAGTCTGAGGAGCCTGTTCTGGTTGTGGATGAAGAGCAATTTGTTTAGAAAGCGAAAAGGTGAAGTTACACCCTATTAAACCTGAATAGAGAGGCTCTGCATTCTCCTTTAAAAAAGTTAAATACGACTTTTCAACAACTTGTTTGATTATACTTCAGTGCCTTGACAAGAGGATAGGGGGCTGGTACCATGTGGACATGGATAAAGAAATGATTAAGTTTTTGCTTTTATGGGGATAATACGATGAAGCTCGAATTGCAAATAACTGCCCGTAATCTTGACCTTCCCGGTGCATTCAGGGAAGATATTCGCGAGAAGGCTGAAAAGCTGGACAAGTTTTACGATAAGGTTATGCGGTGCAGGGTTGTTGTTGAGGTTCCGCATCGGCATAGTCATGAAGGGATAATGTACGATGTGCATATTTACATGACAGTGCCAGGTGCCGAACTCGTGGTAAAACGGGAACCACATGAAGACCTTAATGTGGCAATAAGGAATGCATTTGATGCCGCGCGGCGCAAACTGGAAGACTTTGCCAGGCGGCTGCGCAGTGATGTGAAACTCCACGAGGAAACAGCCCAGGCGCGTATAACTAAGCTGTTTTGTGATAAGGGATACGGTTTCCTAATTACGCCTGACAACAGGGAGATATATTTTCACGAACATAGCGTGCTGAACTATGATTTTAAACACCTGAAGGTCGGGATGGAAGTACGCTTTGTAGAAGAGCAGGGCGAAAAGGGGCCGCAGGCCAGCTCAGTAACTGTGATAGAGACGTAAGCCAATCTCTAAAAAACCTTTTTTTTCAGTCTCTCTGCATATTCAACAGTATCGTCTTTGATATCCTCTGCAAAGTCTCTTATCTGTGCCCTTGTTTTTTTCCCTGACTGCGGTGCAAAAAGGAGCGCAAGTCCTGCACCTAAAATTCCACCTGTTAAAAAAGAAAAAAGTGCAACCAGTCTCGTATCTCTTTCTGATGTCCCCATAAAATCCTCCTTCCGATATCTATACTCAAACCTTATCACCTAATATCGGAGGAGTCAAGTTTTTAAAAGTTACCACTCAAGTTTTCTTTGCATAAGCTTTTCATACATGTCTTTTGGAAGAAACGCCTGATGGTGTATCTCTTCACTGTAGTACTTTGCCTTTATCTCAAATTTCTTCCTCATCTCGCGCGGTGAAGGCCCTTTTGATGCCACAGAGAATGTCCACCAGTTGCCGGCGTATGTTGCTATTGGTGCAGTATATAAATCTACCATCGGGAACACACCCTTCATTGTCTCCTGCACCTCTATAACAATATCCTTATGAAAGTGCAGTGATTCTGAAAGAGTCACGTAAAATCCATTCTCAGTCAGACAGTTTTTTATGGATGTAAAGAATTCTTTTGTAAAGAGACTCGTTGCAAAACCTACTATATCTGTGGAATCGACGATTACAGCATCGATATCAGCATTGCGTCCTCTGACAAAATCAGCGCCGTCCATGCATTTTATCTCAACACGGGGGTTATCAATATCACATGCGACTGTCGGGAAAAATTTCTTTGAAACATTGATGACATCTTCATCTATCTCTACAAAATAGACCTTTTCAACGCTCTTATGTTTTAAAACTTCCCTCACTGCGCCGCCGTCTCCTCCGCCAATGACTATCACCTTCTTAGGAGCAGGGTGGGCGTGAAGCACAACATGGGTGAGCATCTCATGATAAAAAAATTCATCCCTCTCGGTTATCTGGACAACTCCGTCGAGGATAAGCATCCTGCCAAAATGCGGATTCTGAATAACCATAATCTCCTGGAATTTACTCTTCCCTTTATAGAGAATGTTCTCAACCTCATAGGTATATTGTATAGGTGCATATGGATCTTTTTCATAGAACTTTATCATTGTTTCCTCCTTATTTTTTCTATGGTTGTAACGAGCAGGATATGGTATTCGAGCGGTTTATTTTGCCGATAGTCCTACAGTTATAAAATTAAAACAATCAAAAGGCAAAATCCCTCGGAGGTCGAAGACCGAGAATAAGCGAGAATGCCATATCCTGCTCGTATCTTAATCTATTTGATTATATCAAAATCGTTTTTGGTATGGCAAAGCCATTGAATTCCGAGGCATACGAAATCGTATACGCCCCGCTTGACAGTATTAACACCAGGCCTTCAATGTCCGGCTCAGGCAGCACTACATCCTTATCTATCACATCAAAGCTGTCACAACTCGGACCCGTTATTGTCCATTTCTTTTTCTGTTTTGTATCTCTTGTGGTCTCGACAAGATAGGTGTATTTTATACCTCCAACACTTTCCATGAGGCCATTGAAAACTCCAACATCAATGTAAAGCCAGTTTTCGTCAGCCCTTGCAGCCTTGCCTATCACAGAAGTGACGAATATCCCTGCGTCGCCCACAACTGCCCTTCCAGGCTCGATAAATACCCTTACATTCTGAGGAAATTTTTCATAAATGAGTTTGTTCACATTTTTATCTATGGCATCAACGTCAATCACATTTTTTGTATATTTTATCGGATATCCTCCACCAATATTCAAGAGGTTCAGCCTTATCCCCTTTCTTTCTGCAATATCCCATAATGCCTTTGCCTTATCCAGCGCAGTATTCCAGTTATATATATTCGTGCATTGTGAGCCTACGTGAAATGTGATGCCGACGGGGTTGAGCCCTCTGTCCTTAGCATAAGACAGAAGTCCGGCAGCGTTGTCCAGTTCAACCCCGAATTTTTTGCTGAGCGGCCATTCGCTGCCCTCATTAGGCACAGAAAGTCTGACATAAACATTACACCCCGGCAAAAACCTTTTAAGTTTATCCACCTCATCTGTAGAATCATAAGCAAAATAATTTGCACCATATGATGCAGCCATCTTTAAAAATTTAAAAGATTTAACAGGGTTGCTCGATATGATTCTTTCAGGTTTTACACCTATTGATGAGAGCAATTTCAATTCCCCCTCAGATGCTATCTCAAAACCCATACCCAGCTTATTGACGAATTTGATTATCTCGATGTCGGGGTTTGCCTTGACTGCATAAAATACTACGGAATTTTTTATGTTCTGACCGATTACAGACACCTTCTCCCTAACTTTTTCCCTGTCTATAAGAAGAAACGGCGTCTTAATATTTTTTTTGTTCAGGTATTTCAATACCTTAAACAATGTCGTTTTAGAAACGATATCAGTATGATATTTTTCTACCTTAAATGTCCTTAGCATCACAACTCCAATCTATTGCAAATCTTTCTTTATAAGAAGTTCATTATAAAACATATTTTAGATTTTTACGCAAGTCTTGTGAAATTTTTTGGAAACAGTTGCAGTTACTGAAAGGAAACAGCTACGGAATTATGATGTCTCATCTATAATCCCCATGCAATTTTGTCTTTTCTGCCTTTACGCCTGGATTCTTTTCTTCGCTCAATCCCTCCAGGAGGAGGAAGTGATTTTTTCCTTCTGTCTTCTTCCCGTCTTTCAGATTTGACAGTATAATGGCAGCAAGGACAGATCCTTAAATTATCTTCAAAAAGGGCATGGCATTCAGGACAGGCAATCATTTCCTACCTAAATTAACAAACCTCATGCTGTCTTAAAATTTTTTCTCTCAGATACCACAAGCCAGCCGTCCCAGCTACCGGCAGGGATCAGGTCTATCTTGATTGATAGCTTCCCTTCTTTGTCCGTCAGAATACCAACCTTTTCCCATCTGACTTTCCCAGTTTTCTCGTCTTCGTTTCTTTTCCACAACAAGTCA
The DNA here is from genome assembly GCA_021824065.1 of Nitrospirota bacterium. Taxonomy (GTDB): domain Bacteria; phylum Nitrospirota; class Thermodesulfovibrionia; order Thermodesulfovibrionales; family UBA1546; genus JAKALU01. Next base: position 7,516 of record JAKALU010000015.1, on the reverse strand, counting down.
TAAACTTTCATCCTTTTACCTCCTCATATTTAATATGCATATAGAACAGACAACCTTGAACGTTCTCGCGGGTTGTTAATGTCCTGTGCCTGAACCTCCATACGGTACAGATAAGGATTATGAGAGGGGCTGACGATTCCTGATGTAGACGAAACAACGCTATCCCCGCCTAATTCTCCTCCTCCGGTGATAAGATTACCTGCGGCTGTATCAGAATTGCCTTCAACTGTGTCAACGATCTTTGCAAAGACCCTGAAATTTCCAAGATCAAACCTCATATCTTCGCTTGTAGCAGCATCCAGAGATTTCTCGTTAGCATCGCAGTTAGTAGTCCAGCTTGTTTTTGAGAGATTTAATTTCTCGCTTAAGCATGGGTCAGTCGAGACCCACGAGCTCGACAGCCCTGGAGTTATAGATCCCCTGCTTTTAATAAATTCAGTTGCTATCTCTGTACCGCCAAGACTTGCCTCTTCTGCTGTCCTGAAAAACCTGTGCCCGCCTGAAAGCAATGTGCCCTGTGTTACCATAAAGATCACAGCAGAGACAATCATAAGCGCAATTACGGCAAGAATCAGAACCATTACAAGTGCAATTCCCTTTTCATTGTTTATAGGTTTCATAATCACCTCAAATTATATGGAATTATTGACATACTATATACTTTCCACCTGTAGTTTCTGAATTCAGGAATAATTGAAAGGTCAAAGTCTTTTGTCAGAGCAGCATTGTCATCAGCAGCAGCATTCCCGACAGTTATACATGTAGGGCATGTGGCCATACCTGTAAAATTGTTAAATGTATATGTTGCATCTTTCTGACCTTCATGTGCGAGGATGTACACTCTGATTTCCTTTAACCGTTGTCTGATGAGTGCAGCGTTATTAAGAGTTTCCTGAACATTTGCTGGTAAAACACCTTCTGTAGTATTATTTATAGTAGTCCCATTTGCATCAGAAATAGTAGCTGCGGTACCATCGTCATTCATATCCAATCTGAAAGTTATCTGCATATCAGCAACACAGTCCAGCAAAGGAAAATAGCTCAGCTTTCCATCTTTATGGTTAACAGTTGTCTTGTAAAGGACGCCGGTGTTGGGAGCACATTGTGAGGGGATAGAGGATGGCCTTTCAATAAAAAAATCTGCCCTGTTAAAAGGCATTCTCAGGTCAGTGTTGTCGTCAACTCCGTAAATCAGGTGCGTCTGATAGCTGTTGGCAAAAGGCACTAAATCAGCGTAGTTGTTTGTAAAGGTGGTTAAATCAGTGTCAAACGATGCGAAGAATTTTCGAGAGCCAGAAGTATCATCTGTCAACAATATCTTTTGACTGTCATCTTTTGACGGTATTGTAACTATAACTCTTTCGCCATCTACTAAGTCTTCCGCAGAAGAACCGAACTGGGTCATGAGGGTATTATTTGACCCGGCATTAGCGATGTATGTCCATTTCTGAGCTGTGTCGTTTGTGGCAATGTTTGTGGCTTTAATCACAAGATAATCTGAATTATTGTATCCCACATTATTATCACATACTATTGCCCTCGGCGCATTGCCGCCTGTGCCGGTTGCGTCGTCTGCATCATTATAATTTGCCGGATCAGGAGAACCTGTAGAAACAGCCTCTTTGTAATTTGCAAGATTGGTCCAGTCGGCATCTGCAAACCCGTCTCCGTTTGCATCAACATTCCATGGCAATCCATAACCTGCCTGTTCGATGTCGAAACGCATCAGTTCAAGTCCGGCAATCCCTTCGATATTGGTCTCTGCTATCTTGGATTGCTGTTTGAACTGTGTCACCAGCCCTGAGAATATGTTGGAGGCTGCAGCAATCACAAGCACAAAGATGACCATTGTTATCATAAGCTCTGTCAGTGTGAACCCGTCACGCCTTTTTATCATTGCCGCCTCACAGTTGTAATAAGGTCGTAGTTATAAGTTTCATCCCTGTATTTATATGTAACCCTTATACTGACCTGTTTGTTGTCAGTATTAAGATCGGTTACAGTCCTTGTGACAGTAAAAGGGAAATTGGATATGTTTCTAATGTTTCTTGTAATAGTATCGGGTCCAGAATCAATGACGCTGTCAAAGGATGCGGATCTTGCTGTTGTAAGGTTATCTGTTGCAATCCTTACAGCCTCTTCCCTTATCTCGTTCCTCAGGTTATGCTCGATGCTCAGAATCGATGCTTGAATCAGGCCCATGAAGACAATAAGCAGCACAACCAGAGCTATCAGTACTTCGATGAGGGTGACTCCTTTATTATTTTGCATCACAATTATCTCCTTTACATGCTCCTCCATCGCTGATCTGTGTTTTAAGTTTTCCAAGATTTATTCTTGTCGTAGATATTTTGATACAGTCGTAATCAGGGTCAGACGTTGTAGTCAAACATATTGTCCCGCCCAGAGGCGTTGAAGAAGGCTGTACGTTCCCCCTTTTATCGAAAATAATTGTTCCTCCTGTCCAGGTTATAGAATATTCTATTGCTTTTGGAAATGCCGGAAGTACAGTATGCACGGCATCCAGTACATTGTCATTATCTGCATCCCACAGACCATCTCCTTCTGTATCCCAGTCATTAACTGCTGCTGTGTCACTAATAATCCTGTAGCATGGGGCATTAGCAGCAGGCAAATTGAAATCTGCAAAATACACCCTGTTCCTCTGCATTGCCATCATCCTTGCGCTCATCAGGTCGGCATATAGTTCTTTGACTGTCTTTTCGACCCTGTATTTTCCTATCCATCCCTCAAATGAAAAACCGAGCGCTATAATCAGAATGCTGATGATTGAAATAACAACAGCAAGTTCTATGAGTGTAACCCCATCCCCCTTCATTTTTTCCTGATATGCAAAATCTTATTTATAGGTTTTGGCGGCATGATTAAAGTAATCCCTGGCCCGGGAGGCGGCATGCCCAGTATTATTCCCCCTGTTCTTCTGCCTTCGCCGCTTCTCCCTCCTGCCAGTTTATCTGTGAATGCGCTGCTCAGGGCTACCTCTACAATTGCTCCTGTTGAAACCTGCAAGAGTGCCTCGCCTTTTAATGAGCTGGCTACAGAGCCGCCTGTGTCATATTTTAATGCCCATATATAAGTTGATCCTCCATAAGAACAAATGTCTGTATTAGGCGCATAAGTTGTGAAGAATACTGCCCCTGTAGTTGTGGCCAGAGGGTCTGTTATAACCCTCTCTGCAAGGATATTCCCTCCCGAGGTATCCAGGTTTATGTACCATCCATCAGTATCCGTCGTAGAGTCAGTTGTTGCGTTCCCGATGCGGCTGTGGTCTCCGCTGTCAACTAAGTCAGTGTCATCACAGACTGCATCTGACAGACTATCAATATTTTTTATCTTCTCCAGACACGGTTCTTTTATTCCAAAAAGACTGCGCTGGCTGGATGCATCATCTGCTGTTGTTGTCTTATAAAAAAATCTGCCTGTCCCGAAGAATAAATATGCAGCATCAGGCTTGGTGCTGCTTGTCGGATAGTGTGCGAGGTGCGCGACAGATGATGTTACCGGTCCGATATCTTTGGCTACATGGCTCCATAGCCAGTTGTCAGGGTTAAGCGCAGTATTGCCTGAAGGACTGATATCGTCTCCCATGAGGTCTTCTCTTGTGATGAGCCTGATAACCCCTCCCTGAGTCCATTTTGTAGTAGCCCCTGGGTTATTATCTTCGGATTTAGTGTAACCAAGATATAGGGCATCATCCTGATAATCAAGATCATAATCGATTGTGGCGTAAATCAAAGAGCCTCCGAAGGCATTGTTTATCCTGTCCCCTGACGGTAAACTTGCATCCGCGGAATCTATTGTCCTTAAAAGTCTCCCTGTTTTAAGGTCGAGTATGAATAATTTGAGACTCTGGTCAGAGTAACCCATAAATTGATGCGTGTCTGTATCAATAGGTCCTGTCGGGCCCGAAGCTAAGACAACAAACCATTTCCCGTTCCTGTCCTTCTGAGCGCCGCTTGCCCCACCGCTTGCTGTTCTTGCATTTATCCTGACTATGCCAGGGCCTGATGTTGAAAAGCCCAGATCAGGATTAGAGAATTCCCATAGCAGAATTGGGTTTGAAGGCTCTGTTATATCGAGTGCAAAATAGGATGAATAACCATTATTTGATGTCGGTAGATTCACTCCATAGCCGCCATTATAAGTTGTAGCCTTACATGCACCTCCCAATCTCGTACTCCCGATCAGGATTGTCCTCCAGCTGTTTGCACCTTTACTGCAGCCCCAGTAATTCTGGTTGATTGATGTGTCCACAAAATCCGGGCTTGTAGTATCAGTAGCAGTACATTCAGCAGGCTGGGCAATTGCATCATCCTTTTTGATGCTCGCATCAAAGATAAAAGGGGCTCCATCAACATAATAAAGATGGCAGTAATCATTATCTGCAAGATATTTGAGATATGGCAGGGAATTCTTCGGTATAAATGCCCATTGCTCTTTTCCAAGCTCTGAAAGATTGCTTGAGCTTATTTCAGAAGGGATGTCGCAATCCCCGTTATCATTGGCGTCATTGCAGAGTATTGCCTTCTTCGAAGTTCCGTCCTCAACAGACTTAAAGAGGCCGAGTTTAAAGGCATGGAGCATGCCGTCATTGGCGCCTGTAAAGACCATGCCCCTCTTTTTATATTTTGTTGATTGAATGAAGCTTGTATAAGTCGAATCATTATACGTCTTATCATATGAATTAAGCTGGACCCATGACATGATCTTTGGGGTTGAGTTGACTATATCGCCGAGTTTCCAGACCTTTGGTCCAACTCCATTTAAGGTTACAGACCTGCCTCTGTATGAAGGACTAAAGCCCGTAATTGGCGGGCTGAATGGCGTATTCTCTCCACGGATATATCTTATTATAGCCTCAGCCTCTGCTGCATCACTGGCCTGAATATATCCACGCAATGTTGATGAATTAAAATTCGAAAGTGAAAAGTCCATCAAACCGGTTGAGCCTGTGCATGCAGAAGTGTTGATGCTGCAATTCGTTTTAATAGCCCTTGAAGAGGCATCCATGCTCCATAACTTTTCTCCTGATTCCCAGAGGGATTGCAGGTCCTCGAGATAGACAGTGCTCTGTGCTGAATCTGAATCGCCGTCTCCGTCAGAGTCGCTGAAACGATATGCCTTTGTCCTCTGTTCGGTCTGGTCAAAAAAGAATTGCACAATATAATCCTCGTTTAATATAAGCTGACTGTTTGTTACAGTGTCTTCCCTGATTGAGCTGTTGCCTGACCTCGGGTCAATATAGTACCAGTAATTTTGCAGGGTTCCTGTCCAGTCAATCTCGCTGCTGCCCAATAACCTCTTCGGATAAAATATTGCCTGCGCAAGGGTTGCCCCGCTACCCTGGCCTGATGCAAGGACTGAGGCTGCAGTTCCTGAAGATGCACGACGAAGGATATCTTCGAGAGACCGCTTGAGGCCATCTTCTATCTTTGTAGGGTCTGATGCAAGGAAGTAGTTGTCAGGCAGCCCATCTCCATCCTTATCCCATTCAGAGGTAAGGTCAGGCGCAAGGTCGCCATTTGCATTTGTTCCGTTTTTATCCTCAAATCCACCGAACTTAGCAGCAAGGTAGAGCATGTTAGTTTTGCCGACATTCATGGAAGAAGCGGTCTCTTGTGTATCTATCATGTATGTATTCAGTATCTGGGTGCCAGAGATGGATCTCAGGTCATTAGTGTGGGCATAATAGGCAAGACCTGAGATGTAATAACTGTTCTCTCTGTTTCCAGAAAATGTACCTGCTACATTTCCGAGATTGCTGACTGTCTTTGTAGAAGCACTGCCCCAGGGACATGATCCTCCAAGTTCACAGGAAACACTCAGGGAAAATGTATTTGATGAATTGCCATTCTGGAACTCATAAAGCCCGACCTTTCTTGTCCACTCCTTCACGTCTATAGATGTATCCGTAGACCAGTCTAAATTTGTAGGATCTCCAACATCGTAATTGTAATTTGGGCTGGTTCCTCCTCTGCAGGCGGTACTGGTACCGATATCAGAGGATGTCCTGAATGCTGTTCCAGGAACCCTCTTGTCACACCATGGGTTAGCATCATTTATGGCAACAACCGCACTTTGCTGGCAATTATAAATATAAGGGTCTCTCCAACTGTGGCTGGAGTCCTGATTGCAGAAAACAGGGAACCCGTCATCAGTGTCTCCGAGCGTGTTTGGCAGACCTGTGCAGTAGTTATCCCCTGAGGGCCCCTGACTTTTAAAATATCTTACAATCTCATAGTACATCTCGCTTATCGGGTCATAGCTTTTGTATCCGCTTTCATAGCCAAACTTATTGATATAGTTTATTAAGCCACTGTTGCCGGAAGAAAAATTATCAGGGTTCGAGATAAAAGTCCCATCTGTATTTATCTCATTTTCAGGATTAACACACCCACCTGCAGTATCACATGTCACGACATTTCCAGAATTATCATGATATTTCGTACCAAAAGACACCTTGGGCGGTATCCACTTTATGTTCGCCCTTACAATCCCGCCATCCCTTCTCTTATCTGAGGTGATTGCATAAGATGTAAGGCCGAATCTCATCTTATTAGCGTACTTCTGTATAACGCCTTCAGGTTTGTTATTCGACTGATTACAGAAAGATTCAAGACCTACAGATGTATCGCATACATTCACCCTGAGATTAAAGGCAGACAGGACATTTATTGTCCCAGTTGTAGTTGGAAATCTTGTCTCCCCGCTCCCGCTCTCTGCAACTGTGCAATTAGAATTGCTGCATATAGAAAATCCATTGGCATGTCTTACAATGTAAACAGTGGTGTTGCCTCCTAATGTGCTGGAAGGCAGATAATTGGATGCATTGTCTATCCTTTTTACAGGGAACCATGAGTATCCGGTGCTCAGGGTCTGTCTTGCACCAAGGAGAACAGTATTCCCTGATGAATCAATATCCCTGTTTCCGCCTGTCATTGCCCTTCTGAAGGCATCAACAGCCATCATTGTTGACCAGTTCAGGAAATTTCCACTGAAACTTCCACTGCACTGATGGTTGCTGGTAGTGCTATCGTATATAAACCTGCCAGCATTTCCTCCGCCTGTATATGAGTAACATTTACTTGGGTCAAAATATCCGTAGTAATCCTTTGTGTTGTCATAACAGTTACTCACATTTCTTCCTGAGACTGTTGTCCTGCAGGAAGACGGTGAACATCCATAAGCAGGGTCATTGTCTGCCGGGTCGCCAGTGCAGGTTACATCAGGATGCGCTGCACCCTGCATGGGTGTTTCAATGGAAAGCATGATCATCACATTGGGCGGGACCGCAGAAGAAACAAAAGGCGGGTTGATGCAGTAATCTGTCATCGCTGCTGTAGCTCCATCAGATGGTCTGATGATGAAAGAAAATAAGATTGTAAAAAGCAACAAAATAAAGTTATTAAGTTTTTTCATCCACCTGAACCTCGAAATAAAAATTTCTACTCAAGTTATACGAGTTTGAAGACAAAGTAAAGGGTATTTTATTAGG
>JAKALU010000124.1 GCA_021824065.1 Nitrospirota bacterium | reverse complement strand
TTTTCCCTCATAGGACACATACGCAATGGCTTGACTGCAACAACTGCCATCCAGACATCTTTAATATCAAGAAGAAGACTACAAAACATTTTTCAATGGCATTAAATCTTAAGGGCGAATTCTGCGGTGTCTGCCATTTGACTGTGGCATTCCCTATGAATGACTGCAAGAGATGTCATCCGGACATAAGGGAGTAAATAATGAAAAAATTCATAATTATATTATCAGTCTTGATAATCAGTGTGATAGGATATTACGGGGTGCTTGTCTTGTCACACGTGCAGAAAGAAAAAAATCCTCTTTTCGAGCCTGAATCTGCTTATGCGCAGGATGACTGGAAGACAGAATTTGAGGATATCTGTTCGAAAACAAATGACGCTATGGCACTCACTAAGAAGGAATTAAAAACCCTCATTGAAAGATGCGATAAATTAAAGCCGCTTATCGAAAAACTTGACGAGGCCCCCCGAAAGGTTTACCTGAAAAGACTTCAGGCGTGCAGGGATCTGTTTGTTTTTGTGCTTGAGTCGAAGGAAAAAGATTAGGGTTATCACAGTATCAGGCCTCTCCATAAGAATAGTTCGGCAGCGAGCCTCTTGAATGATGTAAAATACCCCATATAAAAAATGAGAATATATACGATACATAAGTCAATTCTCAGAGAGCTTGCATTCACCTTCTTTTTGAGCCTCGTATCCCTTAATTTTATTCTAATGATGGAGAAGATCCTGAAATTAAGCAGGCTCCTCTCTGTTGTTGGTGCATCGGTATCCGACATGGTGCGGATAATTCTTTATCTGCAGCCGCCGATGTTAATTCTCACGCTGCCGATGTCCCTTTTGGTGTCGACACTCCTGACTTATGGAAGGCTTAATGCTGACAATGAGCTGGTGATACTCAGAGCAAGTGGTGTGCCTTTCAAGACAATAGCTGCGCCTGTATTTATTATTGGAATAAGTTGTTTTTTTACGGGGATGCTCGTGAGTTTCTATCTCGGACCAATGAGTATGTTGAAACTAAGAGATACGATTTCAGGTGTTATAACACTGAGGGCTCCTGCTGCCATAGAGGAAGGGGTATTCACAACATTGTTTAAGAATATCGTCCTGTTTGTGAAGGAAAAGCCGGATGCAGACAGAATGAGAGATATATTCATATATGATGAGAGGAATAAAAAGGAACCACGGATTTTAATAGCAAAGGAAGGGAGGATTTCTGCTGCAGATGGATTTGGCCTTTCTTTCTTTTTAAAGGATGGCTATGTGCACATCGCAAAAGGTAATGCATCAACAGAGATTTTTTTTTCAGGGTATAATCTGTCCTTGAATATTGCTGCAGAACAACCGACCAGGAAAAACAGCGAACTCACACCTTTTGAGCTATTCCGGGAGATAAAAAAGATATCACCCCGGGAGGCTGTCCCCTTATTCCTTGAGTTGCACAGGAGGCTGTCATTGCCTTCTGTATGTCTGCTGCTTATGATGCTTGGCCCGCCGCTATCAATGTTAGCAGGGAAATCAGGAAGGCTCGGCGGGCTTACAATAGGACTTTTCATATTTGCTGCCTTCTACATATTGTTGATATACGGAGAGAATCTTGCAAGGACAGGGAAGATACCCCATTATATCGGTGCTTGGGCTCCAACAGTCATACTCGGGGTTTTTGCCTTATGGATATTCAGAAAGGAGAGTTTAAAGTGAAGAGAGGCATATGTTAATAATACAGCGGCATTACCTCAAAGAGTTCTTTAGGCTTCTGGCTGTGGTTGCTGCAGGGCTTGCCTTTATATTCAGCCTCCTTGAGCTTATTGATAAGATAGATGATTTTTTGCCCCACAAACCGCCTCTAAAAAATCTTTTGCTCTATATCTTTTTCAATTTTCCACGCTATCTCCTTTATCTGCTCCCGATGGCAATCCTCCTTTGCAGCTTATTTATTTTCAGCCAGGCCAACAGGAGAGAAGAGATAACAGCAATTAGGGCAGCAGGAGGGCGTATAAAGACTTTGTTAGTACCCTTCTTGTTTGCAGGTTTATTTTTAAGTCTTTGTGGTTTCATCCTCAGCGAAATGATAGTGCCTGATTTCTCAAAAAAGGCACATGAACTTAGAGATACAATTACAAAAAAGGGTAAGAAGTTCTCATTTAAAGAAGGCACTGTATGGTTCAGGGCAACAGATGGATCAATCATAAAAATAGCACTGTATCTGCCTGAAAAAAAGATTTCTAAAGGTATCAGCATATTCAAGACCGACAGCGGGAATCTCAGAGAGAGAATAGAGGCGGAATGGGGAGAAGTTAAAAGTTCGAAGTTAGAAGCTAAAGGTTCAGAAGGGATATGGAGATTAGAAAATGTAATTGTATATGATATCGAAAGCGGGAAAACAAACAGATACAAAGAACTTGAATATCCCTTTATTGAATCGCCTGCCATTTTTGCTGAAGACATTCAAAAGCCAGAAGACATGGGCATAGGAGAGCTCTTCAGATATACGAGGAAACTTGAGGCAGCAGGATTTAAAAATCTGAAACTTATTGTTGATCTGAATTCAAAAATCTCATATCCATTTATCAATTTTTTTATGATCCTGCTCGGGATTTCTCTGCCCATGAGGGGAAAAACAGGAGGGGGGCTTGTCACAACTGCAATAGGTATTTTTATAAGCCTCCTGTACTGGTTTAGCCACGCAATGTCCCTGTCAATGGGTTATGCCGGGATACTGCCACCAATTATAGCTACGTGGCTCATACCTGTCATTTTCGGAATAGTTGGAATCAGCCTCTTCACAAGGATTCAGGAATAAAAAGGTTAACTGTTCAAACACAATGCCTCGCCTTATTTGCTTTAGGATTTACGAGTACCAGACTAAACTGTGGTTGAACGCTTGCCTTTCCTTGACATATTGGCAAGTAACCCATAAAATTTAATCATGGCAGTTAATGATAAAGTTGTCTTACGATTCAATAGCGGTGAGCTGATCAAGGGATACCTGAGGGAGTTTTCTCTGGATTCTCAGGCGGTCTTGTTTGAAGAATTAGGCAGAAACAGCGTTCGCAATATACCTGTGCATGAACTGAAGGCAATATTTTTTGTAAAGACATTCGAGGGTGACAGTAAGCATAGGGAAAAAAAGAGATACGGGCTCAGGCAGAAGGTGGGCAAAAAGATATTTATCAGGTTTAAAGATGGAGAGTCAATGATTGGGTACCTTCAGGGCGATGTGCCCTGGGATAAAGGATTTTTCATTTCTAAGCCTGATGAGAAAAAAACAGGATTTTCCCTTGTGCCTGTGGATGAAGACAGCAATAATTTGAGGGTATTTGTTGTAGGGGCATCTATAAAGGACATCACAGTAATTCCTTAAGCATTCCTGTACCGATCCAGACAATTTTTGTGGAATTATTCATGAATCATAAGATATACTTTTACGTTAGTTTCTGAATGCAGGAGGAGGTAAATGATAAAACTCAGGTTGTTTATTCTTATCCCTTTGATTTTTATATTCTATGCCGGGGCTCAGGCAGCTATACTTCTTGATAGAGTGGTTGCAGTTGTGAATCAGGAAGTCATAACATGGAGTGATTTATACAAGGCAATGGAATTTGAGGCGAGCGATAAGATGAAAGAGTTGAAGGATGAGGAAAAAAGGAAGATATTCAAGGAGAATGAGGGGGTTTTCCTTGAGGGTTTAATAGACATGAAATTGCAGCTTCAGGTCGCAAGACAGTCGGGGATAGAGGCAACCCCGGAAGATGTGAATAATGCTATTAACGATATAAAGAAAAAATATTCTTTAGATGAGCCTGCACTGATAGAGTCTCTGAAAAAAGAGGGGATTACGTTCGATGAGTATAAGAAAAAAATTGGTGAGCAGATAATATTAAACAGGGTTGTCTCTCAACAGGTAAGAAGTAAGATAGTTGTGTCCGGGGCTGATGTGGAGAAGCATATGGCGGAGAACAAAGACATCTTGACAGATACCGAGGCTTACAGGATAAGGCAGATTTTTTTCAAAAAACCTGCTGGCGGTACTGACAGGAAGACAATAGAGGAAAAGGCAGATACAGTTCTTCAGCAATTAAGGGCCGGAGAAGATTTTTCGTCACTTGCAAAAAAATATTCTGAAGATCCTTCAAGTAAGACAGGGGGAGACCTTGGCTTTGTTAAAAAGCGGTTTATGGCAAAGGAATTCATAGATGCGATATCAAAGATGAAGGTGGGTGACGTTAGTCAGCCTTTCTGGACCGACAGAGGACTGCATATCATCAAAATTGAAGAAAAATCAGATACGCAAAGCGAGGCTCAGCTAAAAGAGGGTATCAGGAACAAACTCCTCGAGAAACAGTTTTCCGAGAAATACAAAAACTGGCTCAGAGGACTCAGGGAGAATGCCTATATCGAAATAAGGCTTTAGATTACCGACCTGCTAATTCTTTCTGTTTGATAACAAGCCATGCAACAGGGATCATTTCCTCGTTTTCCCTTCTCTCAGCATTTACCGGTCTGTGCGACATCCTTCTGTCAACAATAATCTTTGCATCGGACAGTTCGTGACTCATTGCTAATACACTGGGATTGAATATCAATAGTTTCTCAATATCACAATACGGACAGATGCCCGATGCTGCTTTAGATGCAGAGTATGACGTCTTACCACATTTTTGACATTCAAACTTTTCCATTTGTTCCCCCTTATGAGTGTGATTAGGGGTTTAAACTATCAGAAACTTTAAGAAAAAGCAACCAAAAATTTTTCGAAAAATTCTTTATTATATGGTTCATCTGTCAAGCACTTCTCTCACCTTTTTTAAAAGCTCAGTGGGTGAAACTGGTTTTGAGATAAAGTTTATTCCTTCTTCGAGAAGTCCTTTTTTATTGATAATATCTGCAGTGTAACCGCTTGTAAAAAGGGCCCTAATTCCAGGTCTTATTTTTTTTATTTCGTCGTAAACATCTTTGCCATTCTTCTTGGGCATTATTACATCGAGCAGAATAAGCTCAATTCCGTCTTTATTTTCAGTGAATTTTTCTATCGCATCTTCTCCATCCACTGCCTCGATCACCGTATAGCCGAATTCTTCAAGTATATCTCTTGAAATCTCTCTTACTTCTGAATCATCCTCTGCTACCAGTACTGTTTCTGAGCCGTATATCAGAACGTTAAATGTCGTGGATTTTGTCCCCTCACCCCTTGATTTAGTCAATGGCAGATATATCTTAAATGTTGTCCCTCTGCCCGGTTCGCTATAGACAGTGACAAAACCATTATGCTGTTTGACTATCCCATACACTATCGAAAGTCCAAGCCCTGTGCCTTTCCCTACCTCCTTAGTGGTAAAAAACGGCTCGAATATCCTTTCCTGCGTTTTCTCATCCATACCTGTCCCTGAATCTGCAGCTGAGATAAGTGCGTATAGTCCGGGTTTGCCATAACCATGGGCCTTTATAAATCCATTGTCTAATTCCACGAGTTCTGTGCTTATGGTTAGCAACCCTCCTTCGGGCAGGGCATCTTTCGCATTTGTGCATAGGTTTATTAATACCTGTTCTATCTGCCCGGGATCTGCCATTACAAATAAATCTTCATCTGTGAGCTTTATCCTGAGTTCTATTTCTTCTCCTATAATCCTTGACAGGAGTTTCTCCACCCTCTCAACAATCTCATTGGGATTTACCGGTTTCAGTCTGATTATATATTTCCTGCTGAATGAAAGGAGACTCTGTATAAGGTTAGCCGCCCTTTCCGAGGAGGCAAGTATTTGAGATACATGAGTTCTTAATGGTTCGTCTTTATCCATCTTTATCTGTAAGATGTTCCCGCAGTTTATTATCGTTGTAAGGATATTGTTGAAATCATGTGCGATGCCCCTGGTCAATGTCCCGACTGCCTCCATCTTCTGTGAATGGCGAAGCTGGTCTTCGAGCTTCTTGCGTTCAGTAATGTCGCGTGTGACCCCCAGAATCCCAACAGGCCTGGTTTCCGGGTCACGCAGAAAGGTCATCCTGACTTCAGCCCATACAGTGGAACCATCCTTATGAATGTGTTCAAACTCCAGAGCCCGGGCCCTTGACATATCTTTACGTTCCATTTTTTCTATTGCCATTTCTTCTTCGAGCGCCTTCGTTGCGATCTCGAAAGAGGAAGGAGTCAAGATTTGTTCCGGCGCCAGATTAATAGTCTCCTCGGCAGTGTAACCAAGCAGGCGCATAACAGAGGGGCTGACATAGGAATATCTCATGCTCTTTATGTCCAGGGTCCAGATGACATCTGTCACATTCTCAGCAAGAAGACGGTAGCGTTCCTCGCTCTTCTCCAATGCCTTTTTTGCCTGCCTGCGCTCCATCTCAAACAGTTTTTTATTGGCAGCATCGAGCTCCTGATACTTGGTGTGTATAACAGCCTGAAGATTATTAAACCCCCTTGTTAAATCACCGACCTCATCGAGTGACGTCACCTCAAATCCCTTATACATGGTCTCTTTTTCCTCGGAAATTTTTCTCATTCTTTTTTCTATATCTTTTATTGACATTGATGTATCACTTGCAACGTAATAACTTATAACAGCAGCAAATGCAAGAAAGAAGCTCCCGATAATTAAAAGTAAAATCGTCATATTTCTGAGTTTCTGTTGTTCGATCGGACTCCATACATATGTTGCCCCTATATACAAACCCTTGAACGGCTTTTCAAGGCCTATCAGCTTGAGCATCGTTTGAGTTTCTTCGTGGATCGAAACAGCAGTATCACCGGATTCTTCTATAAGAAGACGTTTAATATTAAACGTGTCTGGAATGGTCCCGGGTTTGTCTGTAAGGTATATGCCTTCAGAATTAACAAGAAAAATTTCTGCCTTTAATCTCAAGGTCTCTATATATTCTTTCAGTCTATGTTCATTGCCAAACTCACTCAACCTATTATTTATTGAATACATAAGATTATTTACTGCTTCCTCCTCACGGCTGGAGGCTTCCCGTACCTGGGAATATCCGTAGACAGAAAGGAAAAGAAACACCGTTGATGAAAGCATCA
>JAKALU010000123.1 GCA_021824065.1 Nitrospirota bacterium | reverse complement strand
CTCTTTTTTTGCCTTTTCTATCTCTTCTTTAAGGCCTGCCCTTAGTCCCTCCAGGTTCTCAAACCCCATGTCTTTTGCAAGCTCATTGTCTATCTCCGGAAGGTTCTTTTTCTTCACTCCCTTAACCACATTTTTTACCATGGCTTTTTTGCCTGCAAGTGTTTTTACATAAAAGTCTTCAGGGAATAATACCTCAACTTCAACAGTGTCTCCAGCCTTTTTGCCTTTAAGACTTTCTGATATCTCTTTTGGCAGGCCTTCGACCCCGATCTTCAAGACCTGGTCTTTTGCAGACATTGTCTGGTCATCATATTTTATTTCATAGTCCACTGTTATTAAGTCATCTGTCTCTATCTCCTTATCGGCAAGCTCATATGTTGCTTTTCCATCCTGCAGCCTTTTTAATGAAGCTTCAATCTCTGAATCAGAAACAGTTACAGGGATTTCCCTTACCTTAATATCTGTATAATCGAGTTTTTCTATCTTTGGTCTTATCTCGACTGTTAAGGCCAGTGAAAGCGGATTATGCCTCTGAAAATTTATACCGCCGTCTAACACAGGTTGCGTAACAGGCACAATGTCTGCCTCTTTTAAAGCCTTCTCATAAAATTCAGGTATTATTTTCTCGATTGCCTCTGCCTCAGCGCTTTTCCCAAAATGTTTCTCGATTATATTCATCGGCGTTTTCCCTGGCCTGAACCCTGGGATCTTTGCCCTCTGGCGGACTTTTTCAAGGGAGTCTTTTATCTTTTTTTCGATAGCCTCAGTTGGTATCTCTATCTTCAAACGCTTCTTTGTCGCACTGATATCCTCTACTGCTTTAAGCAAAATGTCCTCCTTCGGTAAATTACGGTGATTACTTAATATAAAATAATATTGGAACTTAGTCAATTTTACTCGAGATTATTTTTTTTAACACATTTTTGCTAAAGGGGCTTCTGGTCTGGATTTTAGCTTAACTGATTGCAATCAAAAGATAAATAACTCTTTCCATTGTCTCTGTTGAATTGCCTAATTTCTGTGCAATCCGATATTTTCTGCTACACTTTTGCTACAATTCTGCTATAGCCCATAAATATAATTGCTGAGATAACTTTTTTGTAAATTATACCGATTCGGTATAATAATGCTTAGCTCAATGTATACTGCAAAAGCTTGAGAAATTAGTGACATTTATATTAAAAATTGACTTTTATGCTCTTAGCGGCTTATGATTTTTGTAAAAATGTGGAAGCGGTATAAAAAACAATGTTCAACATTTTCAAAATTAATGACAGGAAGCAAGAACTAAATCATAGTTTCCGCTGAACTGCCCTGTAAATGTCTTAACTGTTAAATTCAAGCGTATATCAAAAGCCTACCAATTACCCCTATGTTCTGTTAAAATAATAAAATTTATTGGGAGCGCATAGGGTTCTGGTGTCCCTCCTGGACTTCAAATCCAGTGTTTCCGGCCAAAAGTTGGAAGGGTGGGTTCGATTCCCACACGCTCCCGCCAGAATTTTCTTTTAGTTTCAATAAGTTAAATTTGGGGTGACAGTTAAAAAGCATGTCCCCAGACTGTCCCCAGTTGCTGTGATTTTAAAATACCTTCGCTCCTCCGATGCTTGTCCTTCGCCTTGCAGGGAATGAAAGCTTCAGCAACGCTCGGCCAATCCCCTACCTATCAAGCGCCGAAATCAGCTGTTTTACTTTGTAATATCCTTTCTGATACATCTTGTCGATTACGTTCATGGCTTCCTCTTTATCCTCCAGAGCGGACGCTTTCATATAAGCCGCACTGATAACCGTCACAGCCTCATCAGTAGTGAGGTTATAAGCAAGATTCTCAGTCTGAAGCTGGACAATATTTTTCATAATCTCTATGCACTCTTTGGGATGCTCAGAGACGCTCTTTGACAGATATTCCATAACAAAATGTAGATCTCGTCTTTCGTTTATATGAGCACTTATTTGCAGAAGGAACGGATAATAAACCATGAAATCCTGAGAATCAGTTTGGTGGAAATGCCATGCAACAGATTCATCTACGTCACTCAAATAACCAGCAAGTAGCTGTGTCAATACTTGTGCGCATTTCTCCTTAAATTTTTTGGTAGTCATATTTGCCATACAAACGTCGGCGATACCAATCCGCACATTCTTGCCCTGTCTGATAATTTTCTTTAGGAAAGATGACGATCCTTCAAAACTGTCGATATAAGCTATCATCGCTATTCGACCAGCTGACTTTGAAGCGTCATGGTCATCAATTAGTGCCATTTTCTCCAAATATGGGGTAATAGCTCTGAAGCTATCAGGGATCAATGTGCAGTAGGTGGATTTTTCGAAGAGTTTGAAGTTTTTCGTTCGAAGCCACTTCAAGAGTTTCCGTAATGCATTTCGAATAATATCGCGTGGTTCCGTGCAGCAGTCTCCTTTATGCATGAAATACCATAGAAAATTGCCGGCATATTTAAGCAATTCTGGACTCATATCGCGAAGGCCTTCTCGAAAAATAGCAAAAGCTCGATGTCTGCTATATCTGAGCATTCCGTGCAAGTCTACTAATAGGCAAGCTCTTACAGAAATGAAAGAATCTCTGGCTATTCCCTCAAGTATTTCGAAAACTCTGTCTGGATCAGATGTTCTAAATCCGTGATGTGTGATTGCCATTGTAGCACTGCCGCGGACAGTATTAATTCCATAGCTCAGCGCCTCACCGCCGTAGTAGTAAGGGCCACCATCTGTCTTGATAGTGTGCAACTCGCGCTCCGGGTCTGGATCATTCAGTGCATATTGAGTCAATATTTCAAGCAAGCCGCCATTGATGGGTTCGCGTTTATCAAGGCTTTCAATGGCTCGAATAATGGCCCTGCGCACATCGTTTTCAGACATATCAGCATAATGCAAGATCAATATTCTGATCTTGTCGTATTCATATCCAGCCTCAATAAAACCTTCGATTGCGTTATAAATATAATTGGATGAGACGTTCTTATCTTTAAGACCGACAACAAAGTCATAGAAGAAATCGGGTTTCTTCTGTATTGTTGCCTTAAAGGCACGGGAATGTTCAACAACGCCGCCTTTCAAGAAACTTTTTCTCGGTGCGTCCCAAGATGTGCTATCATCGTATTCATAAAACGAGCTTAACCACTGATCTAAAGTCATACTCTCATATGCGTTGTCCGGCAATGGCGGACCAACACAAATAGCCTCCATTGGTTCTGGCGGCGTATCTTCATGCTTCCCAAATTTTCTCTCCAGTTCTTGGAGTCTTTTCTTGCCTTCCTGCGAAAGCATCTGGTCAGGAATTGCTGAGAGTGCAAAGTGCTGACTATGACCCCGATATTTTATGGCGTCTTTACGTTTCTCCCATTCAGGTTCATAGTTAAGGATATTCGTTTCGATATCCCGCTTCTGATCACCATTGAAGTACGAATAAACTCTCCTCATTAGAAGCCTGGTATCGTATCCAGATGTGCGTCCGCCTATAGAGCCCAATGCCGCCGGGTTCCTCAATAATTCATAAGCTTTTTCGGTATAACGGTCTGGCAGCTCATAATATATCCATACTAATACCCTGGTCAGTGTACTATACTGCGTCGGATACAAAATAGAAACAACTCTATCGGCAAGGTCAATGTTACCTTTCTGAAGTTGATCGCACAGTTCTCTTGCATAGGCTGTCATCACTTTCCAGATGCCGTATAAAGTCTCCCCGCGTTCGTACAGCAAGAAAGCTTTATCTCTATAAAAGCCGTCTTCCTTTTCATATTTTGACAAGTTAACAATCTCTTTAAGTCTTTTGGTGAACTCTTCTATGACCATATCAGGGTAGGTCTTTATTACTTTTTCAAAGAAATCCTGAAAGTCCCATCCTATGATATCTTTTGCGCTATCATCTGTTTCCATAGAAAACTTCTCAATCGCCCTGTCCAATTCTGAAAATAGAAGCTTAATGGCATCGACCTTTCTTGTTTTGTATATCTGTCCAATCACGTGATGCAAATTCCCCTCAGAAAGGTCCAGATGATCTCTATACTTTGCAAAGAGCGAAAGAGCAGCATCTGTCCAATTTGCCAATTCCCACAAAATATTTGAAATGATTTTAATCTT
This sequence comes from Nitrospirota bacterium, assembly GCA_021824065.1. Classification (GTDB taxonomy): domain Bacteria; phylum Nitrospirota; class Thermodesulfovibrionia; order Thermodesulfovibrionales; family UBA1546; genus JAKALU01. Next base: position 3,090 of record JAKALU010000123.1, on the reverse strand, counting down.
TCTATCTGTCGGCGGTAGGTTGTCAATTAAGGCTATTATTTCATCTGTTCGATGGTTCGCGATTTTTAACAAGTAATATTCGACCAACGTTGATGTCTCCGCAGTATTGAGTAGCGGGACAAGATATTCTTTAGCTAAGTCATCGAACCAAATGGGCACATATGCGCTTTTCAGGAAATAGTCCCTGAGCTCCGTGTTTTTATTGAACATGTCCCTGACGTAACTAACCTCTTCTTCAATGGGTTCATTTTGGCTGCCGATAAGTGACACCAGCAAGTCCTTAATGTGAAACCTTACCGAATCGGATTCCAGCAAATCTCTCAGTTCTCGAACGTACCTTTGGGCATCCGCTCCTCTAAGATATAGAATTGTTTGTTTTATCTGAGAGCGTACAAATAACCCCTGACGTTCAGCAATGACCTTTGCAGCCAATGATGCATTTTCAGATACAAAACTACGAGCAAAGCAGTAATCAAAGAAGGACTGATGAAAAAAACCTACGGCCGTTTTTCCGGCAGAAGTGATAATTCCATTGCTCTGAAGTTCTCTCCTGGCATCTGGATACTTGTCCATCATTACAGATGGAACTGTGAGCTCCTTTTGTTCATCCATAATACTAACCATCATGTTTACAGCAGCTATTTTTGAGAATGCATGTTCTCCGGATGCTATCTTCCTCTCCCAGAGTCTGCTATAGAGATCTTGAATAGTTTGAATCGATTCAACTTGAACCGATGGATCGTATATTTCACCAAGAATTCTCAAATGCAACGGGATACGGAATAATTCAAGCTGAGTTCCAGTAAAACTGGTCACTGGTAAACCTATGTTTTCCAATGTTTCTTTTGCCTGATCGAGCGAGATTAGGCCAGCTTCAATCTTCGGTTCAAATGGAATAACAGATAGGGTAGGATCGTGCTCAAGATCAAACTTCCTCACGGATGCAATAACTTTGACGGCTGGCATTGGTAGCAAGCCATGAATAATATTGGAGCATACATTTATGGCTGTACGATCTCGTGCAATGCTATCGGATAAAGCATCCAGCTGATCAAAGAGCACGATACAAATCCCCTTTTCCTCAGCCACTGATGCAATGCTCCGCAATATATCATCCTGCAGCCCAAGTTCTTCGGACAGATGCCTTCTGCTCTTTATATGTGTATAGCAATCGGACTTAATTGCGATACAGGGTACGGCCTTTCGTTGTAATTCGAGGTAGAGATCCTTCATTACAACAGTCTTACCAACTCCCATAATCCCTACCAAGCTTGCTGCCTTTCTTTCCTGCCGAGAATTCTCGATCCACTCTAAAAGAAACTTGACTTCATTTTTTTCAATATGAATTGACTGTCCGATTGTTGAAACGGCATTTACAAGATTAGCAGAGGCCGCCGAAAAAGCTTCTAATATTTTATCGGCCGGCTGAAGTGATTTGGGATAACACCCATGGGACTGAAGGTATTCGAGAATCTGAGCTTTGGCAACGGTTTCACCGCGGACTGCAACTTCCAAGGCAAATGACTTGAGTAGTACCGGCACACTCTTAGCGCTTGAAAACTCTCGCCCTAACCTGGCAGAAATATTTCTATTTATGTCCTCAACTACTTTTCTCTCATAATTGACATGCTTAGAGAATCGGAGCATATCTGCATCTGAAAAGTTCAGATAGTTCCTAACCTCTTCCCATTCTTTTAAATAACCTTCAGTCTTCTCTCCTTTTAAGCGCGCCTTAGCCTCTGCGCTGGTCAGTGATGCCGCACTTCTGGCGAAAGCCTTCTGAATAAAAGGGCAGGGACTTTCGGTGACAAAAAAGAAAGCTTGGTTAGGTTCCTGAAGGTACTGTTCTTTGAGCTGATCAAATACTTTCTGCTGCTTTAATTGAGAGAGCGTCCAGTTAGTCGCGCCGGGAGCCTGGTGTTTGCAATTGCGATACTCTTTTGAATGCCCCTGAATCCTTATGATATCGTCTATGCTGATCGAACTGCCGTCTTTGTCGGATTTGCCTTCAAGCTGGAGGGATATTGTTTTATCAAGAATAGCATCAGCCATGATTTCGGCTGCAACCCATGCCTGATACTCAACACCTGCTACAGTGCTGCTGCCTCCTTTCTCTGGCATTATAACTCCTTTTAAATGTACATGTTCGCATCATTGACAGAATATCTCCCAAAAACCATCGGAGATTCGCCGAGGCGAACAAAATCTGGACACGTTATTATCCTTTTCATCAAGCCTTTCCCTCCCACGAAGAAATCTTCAGGCTATCGAGGAGTTCAGAAATCTTCTCATACGCTCTACGCATTATTATATCCCTGTCTTCTTTTTCTATCACCTCAAGAAAGTCAGCAACCCATTTCGGACCTATATGCTCCACGGAGGCGAACTTGCTTTTTATCTTCTCAAGCCCTTCGATGATGAGTTTGTTTTTCAAATGAGGCATGAATTCAGAAGCAAGCCCTTCTATACCTTCGGGATAATGTTCAATACAATAATAAATGTCATAAGCGTCTTTTTCTTTCATCCTCTCAAACATTGCCATTCCTTTCATCACAAGAAATGGGACAATCCCTGCAACCTTAAAGCTTACCTTATCTTTTCCTCCTTCAGGAAGTTCCCCTTCGAGTGTAACAGTGATTGAAGAATCAAAGGCAAGGTCACAGCCTCTAACTTTTCGTGCCCGGATATCCTGAACTTTCTGTGTTCTACGACCTTTGCCTGTGCCTCCATATCCTCCTGCCATAAGGTCAACTTCAACACTTATCGGCTCTGCTCCTTCAATCTTTACTTTTCTAAAAAACCTGAAAGGTTGTTCTTTGTCCTGCATATAACCACGGTTAATAAATGCTTTTAAGATTGTCTGGTAAGTATCATCAGGGATTTTTGAAAAGTTCAGGGCAACATCAATATCAAGGCTGCCGACATGGGGATCATCAGACTGTGGGAAGAGGAATACCGGAGTCCATCCGCCAATTATTACCATTTCATCTTTTATCTCACCGAGGAGATGAACAAGTTCCAGAAGGACAGACTTACAGGCTTTGATTTCTCTTTCTCCGTATTGGCTTTTACTTACCATCTGGTCTTTAT
>JAKALU010000122.1 GCA_021824065.1 Nitrospirota bacterium | reverse complement strand
AAAGATGAGGGTTGATATCTCAAAAAGTGAGCCTAAAGGTGGCAATGGAACTCCCATAAGCTCTCTGGTTGTATAACCTGTAACTTCTCTGGGGATAGCCTCTGAGGGTATAAGGATTGTTGTATCTGCAAGCTTTGCAAGTTCTGATTGAGAATCCCATGTAACTGCAGCAACTTTTCCATTAAGAGCCTTTGATGCCTTTGCTGTCTCAACAACCCATGTGGTCTTTCCAGAGCCGGAAACAGCAATCAGCACATCACCCTTTCTCATGGCAGGCGTGATGGTCTCACCGACTATAAAAACTTTCTTTTTCAGATGTACAAGTCTCATGCCAAATGCCTTTGCAACCAAACCAGAACGGCCTGCGCCGATTATATATATCCGTGGCGCTTTGACAATGAGATTAATGAACCTGCCAAAATCTTTAAGAGATATCCTGTCTGTAACCTCTTTAATCTTTCCTAATATAAAAGGGTAATAACTCATGTCCCCCTCCTATCTATAGCCTCCTTAATTATCCTCCCAGCTTCCCCGGGGTTTTCTGCCTTTGTGATATAACCTCCTACTATGACAATTGAGGGCTTGAATGGCATTATCAAAGGGATATCTTCAGGACTTATTCCGCCTGCAATGCAAAAAGGCAGATTTTCCCTGGAAAATTCTTCAAGCCCTTTAAATGATTTTTTGCCCTTGACCTGTTCATCTATGCTTGTGTGGATACAGAAATAGTCAGGAGAGAGATGCCTTAATTCCTTTGATCTTAAGGTGCAGTATTTTGAGCCTATGAGGTCTACAACCACTTTTTTATTCCATTTTCTGGTCTCTTTTATTGCCTCTTCAATGGTCTCTATTGATGCCTGGCCGCATACACTAACCATATCAGCACCAGAATCAAAGGCCATCCTTGCCTCAAGCGCACCTGTATCCATTATCTTCAGGTCTGCAAATATCTGCTTATCATGAAATTTTTTTCTGAATGTATCAACTACCTTGATCCCCTCAGATTTAATAAGGGGTGTGCCTGCTTCAATGATGTCAACATAGGTCTTGGTCAAAGCAGCTACATCAAGCGCCTTTTCGAGACTAAGAAAATCGAGAGCTACCTGAAGAAGTGCCATAATGAAATGGTAGTATTGCTATTACAGGTTGTCAAGGTTTAGAAGTATTTCACCCCTTTTTGCTTTCTGGAATACCACATCTTTTCCGGCAGATCACGATTGGCAGTAAGGGGTATCTTCAGTAGAACATAGAAAGAAAATAATCTGTCTTAGGGTTATTTAACAATCATGCCTGCATAACCAACAACATGGTCATAGTCACCGCTGACTTCCCCGGATGTAGAATATTTAATAAGCCTTGCTTCAATAGCACCGAGGGCCTTTGCTGCAAAAAGCATTACTGTTGCCGGTAGATAACCGCACATAGAGATTCTCTCCCTTGTCACAACTTCATAAAGCCCTTCTGGATTGAGGGACTTAATCATATCTATTGCCTTTTTATCTCTATGCCTTGCAACATCGTCAGGCACATAATGGCTCATATCAGAGCTTGCAACTATAACAGTCTCATAATTGACCTCTTTTATTGACTTTGCAATACCATCTCCGAGCAGACGGCATTCTTCGAGGGATGCGGACATGATGACAATCGGCACAATCTTTGGCTCTTTAGAAAAATGCGCTATAAATGGCAACTGCACCTCAAGGGAGTGCTCAAATATATGGGCCTGCGTATCTTTTGAGACTATCGGGACATTTGCAGCTATTTTGCGGGAGAGTTTCTCGTCAATAGAAAAGACACCTGTCGGTATCTCCCATTCTCCTGATGCCATCATAGAAATTTTTGCGCCGAGACCTGTATGATTGGGACCGATAAGCACGAATGTTTTTGGAAACTCTATAGTGGAATATACCTCACCTGCAACGGGGCCTGAATATATAAACCCGGCATGTGGTGACAGAATACCGATTGCATGCTCTTTTACAAGGTTTCTGTTTATGCACTGTTCTACCTGTTGGCTAAGCTTTGTTGCTGTGCCATGATAGAATTGGCCTGCGACAGATGGTGTCCTTCTCATGCCTTCCCCTCCGTCATACTCTTGGATGTATCTTTATAATATTGTACGCCTTTTAAAAGAGGTCGTATAGAGGGAATTTAAAGATTTAAAAAACTTCTTCTGATTCCTGATAGCTCCTGTCAGTATAATCCGTGAATCTCGTGTAGTTAGGGAAAAATGTAAGGTTGATTGTATCAGTTGGGCCGTTTCTTTGTTTTGCAATGTTAACTTCTGCCTTGCCCTTCTCATGAGTATTTTTGTTATAGACCTCATCTCTATAAAGAAAGATTATAACGTCTGCATCCTGCTCTATGGCCCCTGATTCTCTTAAATCAGCAAGGGTTGGCTTTTTCTCATGCCTCTGTTCTACGCCCCTGTTCAGCTGGCTGAGCGCTATCACAGGAACTTCTAACTCTTTTGCAAGGGCTTTTAGAGAACGTGATATTTCTGATATCTCCTGTTCCCTTCTTTCGAAATTTCCTCTGCCCCTCATAAGCTGAAGATAGTCAACAATTATAAGGCTCAGCCCCTTGTGTTCCAATTTAAGACGCCTTGCCTTTGCCCTCATCTCAAGGACGGTTATGTTTGAAGAATCATCTATAAAGATAGGCGTCTCTGTGAGTTTACCGGCAGCATTTGTGAGTTTACTCCAGTCTTCCTTCCTTATAAATCCTTTTCTTACACTATTGGAGTCGACCATTGCTTCTGCACATAACATTCTCATTGCGAGCTGTTCTTTTGACATTTCAAGGCTGAATATTGCAACGGGCTCTTTCATCTCAACACCAACATGCCGTGCTATGTTCAGGCTTAGAGCTGTTTTACCCATGGATGGTCTTCCACCTATTACAATCAAGTCACCGCGCTGGAACCCTGATGTCCTCTCATCAAGGTCATTGAAACCTGAAGCTACGCCTGTTATGGCGCTCTTTTTATCGTATAAGTGTTCTATAGTCTCAAAGCTGCCTTTTATCAGGTCCTTGAGACCGACAAAGGATGTCTTTATCCGTTTGTCTGATATATTAAAGATTATTCTTTCTGCCTGGTCAACAAGTTCATCAGCATCAAGATTTTCCTCATAAACCTTGCCTGCAATCTCTGAGGCGGATTTTATAAGGGACCTCAGGAGCGCTTTTTCACGGATTATCTTTGAATGGTACCTTATGTTTGCGGCAGTGGGGACCTGACTCGCAAGGGCGGAGAGATATGATTCGCCGCCTATTGCATCTATCTCATTTCTCTTCCGCAATTCTTCTGATATTGTTATAAGGTCAATTGGCTCGCTTTTTTCAAAGAGCTCTACCATTGCATCGTATATTTTTTTGTGTGATTCTTTATAAAAATCTTCGCGTGATATAATCTCGATGACCTTTGGAAATGCATCGTTTTCGATCATGATTGCACCGAGTACGGACTGTTCTGCCTCGATATTCTGAGGCGGCAGCTTGTCTATTGCTGGGTCTATCTTTTTCATTCCGGGATTACTGTAATGTTTAATTGTGTTGTTACCTCAGGGTGAAGTTTGATGCTGACTGTATAAGAGCCGAGTCTTTTAATAGGTTCTTCAAGTGATATTTTTTTTCTGTCTATCTCAATGCCTTCATTTTTAAGGGCGTTTGCGATATCCATGGAGGTTATGGAACCAAAGAGCTTATCCTCCTCGCCTGCCTTTGCCTTTATAGTGAGTGTTAACGACGAAATTCTATCAGATAAGTCTTTAGATGCATTTTTAACTTTCTTTGCCTTCTCCTGAATTATCTTTTTTTGATGTTCGAGTGCCTTTATATTTTCTGTTAACGCCTCAACAGCGAGCTTTTTCGGTACAAGAAAATTTCTTGCATAACCTTCAGCAACATTAACGATATCACCCATTTTACCGAGATTCTTCACATCTTCTTTGAGGATTACTTTCATTTGCAGGTCTCCTTTTTAGTGGAATCGAATTTCATAACAACTTTTGGAAGCGATGTAGTTTTTTTTGTAGCTATATTTTCAATCAAATGACCGGAAAAATCAAGAGAGAAATATTGATTTAAAAGCGCATAGTTCATTATAGTATGGTCAGTGGCTGATGAATAAAAAAACTGGAGGAGGCCGCATCTATTGCATGATATCAATTCATTCAGAGAGAGGCTCGAAAGCTTAATATCAAAGTTCGAAAAGGACAGGCCCCACTATCTTTCAAAAGGCTATCCAGAAGCACAGGTAAGGCTGGATTTTCTTAATCCATTTTTCAAAGCCCTCGGATGGGATATAGAAAACAAGGCGCAGAAACCTCCGCATGAAAGGGATGTAATTGTCGAACTCTCTCCTGAAACAACAGGCAGACCTGATTATAATTTTAGAATCAATGGGGTAACAAAATTTTTTGTCGAGGCAAAAGCGCCCTCAGTTGCCCTCGATGATATAAACCATATCCTTCAGGCAAAGACCTATGCGTGGTCAACGAAAGAAGTATATTTCGTAATCCTCATTGATTTCGAGGAGTTTAAACTTTATGACGCCTCCTTAAAACCAAATCCGAAATTCCCTGATGAAGGATTAATCCTCGACCTCAAATATGCTGATTACCTCAATAACATTGACAAACTCTATGAGCTTTCAAAAGAGCGTGTTGAACAGGGATCACTCGAAGCATTGCTTCCGAAAGACACAAAGAGCAAGAGGCTAAGAATCCCGCCTGACAAATCATTCCTTGAAGACCTGACAGGTTGGAGAACAGAGCTTGCAAAGGACATCCACAAGAGAAATCCTGAATTCGATGTGAAGTTATTAAATGACGTTGTCCAGAAACTCCTCGACAGGATTATCTTTATCCGAATAGCTGAGGACAGGAGAATCAGGCCTGATAAGGAATTACTTGAGATTGTTGCCCTCTGGAAAGAAGAAGGCAAGAGAAAACCCATCATGACACATCTTCTGGACCTTTTCAAAGAAGTTAATGACGATTTAAACGGAGATATCTTCAAGCCCCATGCATGCGAAAGGGCAGATGTTGATTCAAACCTCATTGCAGAGATTATCGAAAACCTTTATTTCCCAAAATCAAGATACAGGTTTGACGCAATCGGCGTTGAACTTCTGGGAAGTATTTATGAGCGTTATTTGGGAAGCACCATAAGGGTTACTCCAAAACTTGCAAAAGTTGAAGAGAAGCCTGAGGTTAGAAAGGCAGGAGGGGTTTATTACACGCCGAAATATATTGTTGATTACATTGTCAAAAACACAGTCGGCAAACTTATTGAAGGGAAGACACCAAAGCAGATCGAAAAGATAAAGATTCTCGATCCTGCCTGCGGCTCAGGCTCTTTCCTTCTTGGCGCATATCAATACCTGTTGGATTATCATCTTGAATATTATCGCAAGCATACTAAAGAAGCGCAGACACAATTCTTTGACTTTTACCATAAAGTAGGGCCGGAGGATATGGCTCTGCCCTTACGCACAAAGGCAATGATTCTGAGAAACAACCTCTTCGGAGTTGACATAGACCCTCAGGCGGTTGAAATAACCATGATGAGCCTTTATTTAAAAGCTCTTGAAGGCGAGCGCGGAATGCTGCCAAAGAAACAGCACCTTCTTCCGCCACTCTCGAATAACATCAAATGTGGAAATAGTTTGATTGGCTATGACATTCTGGACAATCTTTTTACCCCCCTTAAGTCCCCCCTTGCCAAGGGGGGAGAGAGAGGGGTGTCATTGCGAGCCGAAGGCGTGGCAATCTCGGACGATACAAAATCCCGTATTAATCCTTTCGACTGGAATTCAAAGAGCGTGGGGTTTGGGGAGATAATGGCTAATGGCGGCTTCGATTGCGTTATCGGCAACCCGCCGTATGTGAGACAGGAGATGATTGGAGAGTTTAAAGATTATTTCAAAAATCACTATGAAGTTTTTCAGGGGACAGCCGATCTTTACGCCTACTTCATTGAAAAGGGAGTTTCACTTCTGAATAAAAACGGAATCTTTAGCTATATCGTTGCGAACAAATGGATGCGAGCTAATTACGGCGAACCTCTAAGGCGGTGGTTGAAGAAACAAAGGATTGAAGAGATAACAGACTTTGGCGATCTGCCTGTTTTTGAGACTGCAACCACTTATCCGTGCATTCTAAGAATACGAAAAGGCTCGCCAGCCAATCAGTTTTCGGCTGCTCAGATAAAGACTCTTGCTTTCAATAATCTCACGGATTACGTCAAAGAGAATTCTTTTACTGTAAATAAGACATCTCTCGGCGATAAAGGATGGTCTTTGGTTAATAAACAATCGCAGACGTTACTCGATAAACTGCGCAAAGTCGGAATGCCATTGGGCGAGCATGTGAAAGGGAAAATCTACAGAGGTGTAACAACTGGTCTTAATGAAGCGTTTGTGATAGACGATAAAACAAGGAAGCAACTCATATCAGAGGATTCAAAAAGTAAAGAACTACTAAAACCATTTCTTTTTGGAAAAGATATCAAAAGATACGAAACACCTAAAAGTAACAAGCATTTAATTTTTACTCGTCGAGGCATTAATATTAAAAACTATCCTGCAATAGAAAAATATCTTCTGTCTTTCAAAGATAGTTTGATGCCAAAGCCTTGGAATTATGAAGGAAAAATATGGAAAGGGCGAAAGCCCGGCTCTTATAAGTGGTATGAAATTCAAGATACGACTGATTATTATCTGGAGTTTGAAAAACCTAAAGTAATGCTACCTGATATTTCACTTAGAGGAAATTTTACCTTTGATACTGAAGGTTACTATTGCGTGAACACTGCTTATATTATTGGTAATGCTGATAAATACTTGCTTGGAATTTTGAACTCTCAATTGATTAATTTTATATACAAGGGCATGTCGTCAACTTACCGTGGTGGCTATTTACGCTTTATTCAACAATACCTTGAAAAACTCCCAATCCGCACCATCAACTTCAACAACCCACAAGAAAAAGCCATCCATGACAAACTCGTGTCGCTTGTTGACCGTATGCTCGAACTTCACAAAAAGAAGGCCGCACTTCCTCCGTCGGCGGAGCGTGAAAAAATCGAGCGGGAAATAACAATAACGGATGAAAAGATAGATGAGATTGTTTATGGGTTGTATGGGGTGACAGAGGAGGAAAGGAGGATAATTTAGACATGGAATTCATAGGATCTCTTCTCTTGCTTATTTTTCTGATTTTTCTAATCAGGGACACAGAGCTTGTCTAAAAACCCCTTTTCAATTTTTAAGTCAGCAAATTCTCTTTTCATAAAAAG
>JAKALU010000014.1 GCA_021824065.1 Nitrospirota bacterium | reverse complement strand
CGCGTTGCTCTGCCGCGGGTCTTGCCTTTTTCCCCTTCTTTGAATATAACTTCACCAGTACTATAATTTCTCCCAAACCTTCTTATAAGTTTGTTAGAGGCTTTATCAGCGCGGGGTTCATAGAACAATCCGTGGAGTAAAAGAACGTCTTTTCTCCTTAAGTTAGCAATTATCTCTGTGCCAAAGAGAAGCACGATGAATGAGTAATATATCCATATGACGATTATAAAAAGCGCTTTCAGAGAGCCGAAGGTAATGCCGTACTGAGGATTATATGAGAGAAAAAGACCGAACACAGGCCTGATTATTCCCCATAAAAAAGTTGTAAGGACTGAGCCGACAAAAATATAGCAGAACGAAACCCTTGCAGGCGTAAAGACAAGATAGAATACAGACATTATGATTACTGTAAGACAATATGATGCAATAGTATAAAGAATTGTATTGCCTTGCAGAATGAGAAATTTTCTAAATACCACGCTTGAAAAACTGACGACAACAAGAATCAACAATGTTAAAAGTGTCACACTTATATCTAAAAGCTTTGTTTTTAAGTAAGGCGGCCTCTCTTCTACTTTGAAGATATCAAAGAAGGCAGTTCGCAAAGTCCCCATTAACGGCATTGATGCCCAGAGAAGCGCTCCCATACTCAGCAATCCCCATACGCCCTTGTGCCGTGCTAATGCATAGACCTCTTTCAAGATAGTATCGCTGTAATAGGGGATGAACTGACCGATGATAAGGGTGATCCTATGCATAACAGCCCTGGAAGAGGTTATAAAAAGACTCAGTGTAAAAAATAATAAAAGCAGTAAAGGGATTAATGCAAAGAGCGAATAATAAGCAAGTGATGCAGCCACAGAAGAATTGTTATTTTTTATAAACGACTTTATGGATTGCCAGAATACAAGAAAGGCTATACTGATTTTATCTCTAATAACAGAAAACATTTTATCTCAAAAGTTTATACCATTTTAAAACCTAAAACAAGCCAGTAAAGAATAGATAACAATTAAGTTACATATTTTGTTTTAAATAAAATTCCTTGCAAAATCAATGAAAGAAAAGTATAAAATAAGCTTAATGATAAAAAAGAAATCTGAGATAGGCGTCCCGAAAGGCTATATCTTTTCTACCGGGGAGGCTGCAATCAAAAAGCCCGGCAGAAAAGACATTGCCCTGATATGTTCTGAGACCGAGGCAAATATTGCAGGTGCTTTCACAACAAACAGTGTAAAGGCAGCGCCTGTAAAACTCAATCTTAAAAACATCAAATCAGGCAAAGGGCAGGCAATAATCATAAACAGCGGAAATGCCAATGCGTGTACAGGCAAAAAGGGGTTGCAGGATGCTGTTGAAACGGCATCCCTTACTGCAAAGGCACTGAAGATTAAACCATCACTTGTATATGTCTGCTCAACAGGCGTTATCGGAACACCGATGCCTATGGAGAGGATAAGGCCAATAATTCCTGAACTCGCAGCAAACGCGGGCAAATCAAATCTTGAGCATGTTGCTGCCGCTATAATGACAACAGATACTTTTCCAAAGGTTATAAAGAAAAAAGTAAAAATCAATAACAGGACTGGAACGGTAGCAGGCATATGCAAAGGAGCAGGCATGATATGCCCTAATATGGCAACAATGCTCTGCTTCATAATAACAGACATGGCAATAGCGAAAAAAACTCTCAGCAAAACAATTAAGGATTCTGTTAAAAAATCATTTAACAGGATAACAATAGACGGAGACATGTCTACTAATGACACGACATTAATCATGGCGAATGGAATGCTTGGCAATCCTGAACTGACAGAAAAATCAGCATCGTATAAAGCCTTCAAGAAATCTCTTGATGAGATTACTTATGAATTGTCAAAACTCATAGTTAAAGATGGCGAGGGAGCTACAAAATTTATCGAGATAGAGGTTAAAGGCTCCGTTAATGAGAAAATAGCAGAAAAAGCTGCATTTGCTGTTGCAAACTCCAATCTCGTAAAAACAGCAATCTATGGAAATGATGCTAACTGGGGCCGGATTATGGCAGCACTCGGATATTCAGGCATAGATTTTAAAGAAGAGAAATCGGATATTTATCTGGGAAATATTAAGGTGGTAAGCGGAGGAATAGGAACAGGTAAGGATCTCGATGCAAACAAATATCTAAAGAACAACAGGGAAGTTAATATCCTGATAAACCTTAACAAGGGGAAGGCATCTGCAAAGGTTTTAACCTGCGACCTGACAGAAGAATACGTCAGGGTCAATGCAGAATACAGGACGTAATTGCTGAGCTTTAACAACCATCCCCTTTTCCTAATGCCCCAAAGCGTTACCGATATCCCCCGGTCAAAACTTGCCAGGAGCGGCGTATCCCTTAAAGCACTTCGATATGGAAAGATTGAGAGCTTTTTAGAACTGCCTTAAAAACCTTAAATCGTTTTCGTAGAAGAGCCTGATATCATCTATGGAATACTTTAGCATTGTGATTCTCTCCACACCCATTCCAAATGCAAATCCGGTATAAACTTCAGGATCATACCCGACCATCTCAAAGACGTGTGGATTGACCATGCCAGCGCCAAGTATCTCAAGCCAGCCTGAAGTTTTGCATATCTGGCATCCCCTGCCCTTACAGAATATGCAGCCAATGTCAACCTCTGCTGAAGGCTCTGTGAAAGGGAAAAAACTCGGCCTGAATCTCACCGGGGTCTCAGGAGAGAATATCCTGTGAATGAATGTCTCGAGCACACCTTTCAGGTCACTGAATGATACATCAGTATCAACCATCAAGCCTTCGACCTGATGAAACATGGGGGTATGCGAAATATCAGCGTCACATCTATAAACCTTTCCCGGCGCTATGAACCTGAGAGGTGGTTTCTTTTTCTCCATAACCCTTATCTGAACCGGGGATGTATGAGTCCTCAGCATTACATCCTCTGTAATATAAAACGTATCCTGCATATCTCTTGCAGGGTGATCCTTAGGCATATTTAGCGCCTCGAAATTATAATAATCAAGCTCCACCTCGGGTCCCTCTTCAACGCCAAACCCCATTGTGACAAATACATCTATAATCTCTCTTAAGACTTTATTTATTGGATGTTCTCTGCCAAATAGGGTATATTTACCAGGAAGTGTTACATCTATAGCCTCAGCGGCCAGCCTCTTCCTGCGATCTTCTTCGATTAAAACAGACTCTCTCGAAGCAATTTCAGCCTCGATGAACTCTTTAAGTTCATTTACTGCCTTCCCGAACAACCGTCTTTCTTCAGCAGGTAATGTAGGGAGACTCTTAAGCTGCGATGTGAGAAGTCCTTTTTTACCGAGATACTTTACCCTCAGCTGTTGAAGTTCTGCCAGTGATGCAGTTGCATTTATTTCAGCAATAAATGTTTTTTTAAGGGAATCGCTATCGAGCATAGTTAACCTTTGGTTATATATTTTAACTTGTAATTCCCATTAGTTCGCTACAGGAGTTTTCCCATGTCATTCCCACAAAAGTGAGAATCCGGAAAGAAACAAGATACCGGGTTCCTTCTTCTGCAGGAATGACAATAAGATTTATTCTTACGCGGCAAGCTTTTTCTTCACAGTCTCTGCAAGCTCATTGAATGCTTTAGGATCATTATAAGCCATATCCGCAAGTGTCTTTCTGTTCAATGCTACCTGCGCCTTTTTAAGCCCGGTTATGAACTGACTGTAAGTTAACCCTGCTGCCCGCACCGCAGCATTAATACGTATAATCCAGAGAGACCTGAATTCTCGTTTCTTTGCCTTACGGTCCCTGTATGCATATTGTAAAGCCTTGTCAACCGCTTCTGTCGCTACCCTGAAAAGGCGGCTCTTTGCACTATAATATCCTTTCGCCTTCTCAAGTACTTTTTTCCTTCTTCTTCTTGTTTTAAACCCACCTTTAGCCCTTGGCATCTAATTCCTCCTCTAAAGTTAGAAGTTAAAAGTTGAGAGTTAAAAGTTTTAAAGACATCTTTAACTTATAACTTTTAACTTGCAACTCTAAACTTTATTTTACCTGTACGGTAAAAGTCTTTTTATATTCTTCTGTTCTGTCTTGTCTACAAGACCCGCAGTCCTAAGGTTCCTGGTCCTCTTTGAAGGCTTGCCTGTAAGAATATGACTCTTATAAGCTTTACTCCTCTTTATCTTTCCTGTGCCAGTAATCTTGAATCTCTTTGCTGCCCCTCTATGTGTTTTAATCTTCGGCATATATCCTCCTAAATAAAAGTGAAAAGTTAGAAGTGAAAAGTGAAAAGCTTAAAACTCTTAACCCCCAACCCTATTTACCGCCCGGTGCTATCACCATTGTGATATGATTGCCTTCAAGTTTCGGCATCACCTCTATATTAAACTTCCCTGTGAGCATCTGTTGCATTTTCTCAAAAACCTTCATCCCGAGTTCAGGTCTTGCCATCTCCCGTCCCCTGAAGAACATCATGACCTTTGCCTTATTACCTTCATCCAGAAAACGCCTTATGTTCTTTACTTTTAACTCCAAATCATGTGCGTCTATCTGCGGCCTTATTTTTATTTCTTTTACGTCAATTTTCTTTCCGACAGTTTGCTTTTTACTTAACTGGTATTTGTATTTACCAAAATCCAGCAGCTTGCAAACAGGAGGACTTGCATCTGGCGATACCTCTACCAGGTCAAGTTCTCTGTCTTCGGCCAATCTTAATGCCTCGCTAATAGAAACAATGCCCACCTGTTTTCCATCCGCATCAATAAGCCTGACTTCCCTTGCCCTTATCTGTTCGTTTACCCTTATGTTCTTACTTATACTTTCACCTCCATCTTTTTTCTAAGTAAACAGTATACAGTAAACAGCATACAAAAAAAATATGTTTACCGCCTACTGCTTACTGTCTACTTCACTTTTTATTATCCCGATAAACTCATTTGTTGTAAACGGCCCTATGTTTTCACCGCTTCGTTTCCTTACAGCCAGTTTCCCTTCAGCTATCTCTTTATCACCTATTATAACCAAATAAGGTACTTTTCTGATAGTAGTTTCCCTGATTTTATGTCCTATCTTTTCATTTTCGAGATCTGTCTCGACCCTGAAGCCTTCACCCTTAAGTACCTTTGCAATCTCTGATGCATAATCAGAATGCCTTTCTGCTATTGTAAGTATTCTAATCTGTACAGGTGCAAGCCAGAGGGGAAATATGCCGGCATAATGCTCTATAAGCACCCCGAAAAATCTCTCAAGCGAGCCCATCAATGCCCTGTGGATCATTATGGGTCTGTGTCCTTTTCCGTCGCTTCCTCTATAGGTAATGTCAAATCTTTCCGGATTATTAAAGTCAACCTGAATTGTGCTGCACTGCCATGCCCTGTTCAAAGAATCCCTTATCTTTATATCTATCTTGGGCCCGTAGAATACGCCTTCGCCCGGGTCTATCTCATATGACAATCCCTTTTTCTCAAGTGCTTGTTTGAGTGCACTGGTTGCCCTCTCCCAATTTTCCAGTGTCCCTACATATTTCTCAGGTCGGGTTGAGAGATAAATATCATATGAATCAAACCCAAATGTCTTCAGGATGAAAAGTGTAAAATCGAGTATATTCAGTATCTCGTCTTCTATCTGGTCTTCCCTGCAAAAGATGTGAGCATCGTCCTGTGTAAAACCCCTGACACGAAGCAGTCCATGCAATACTCCTGAGCGTTCATATCTATAAACAGTTCCAAGCTCTGCATAACGTATTGGAAATTCTCTATAACTCCTGAGAGAATTCTTATAAACACTAATATGAAAAGGACAGTTCATTGGCTTTAATTCATACTCTATGCCTTCTATCTCCATCGGTGAATACATGTTCTCCCTGTAAAAATCAAGATGTCCACTCTTCTGCCACAGGTTAAGTTTTGCTATATGCGGTGAATAAAGAATTTTGTAGTCTGCCTTTAAGTGTTCATCCATCCAGAAGTCTTCGATGGTCTTTCTTATAATCGCACCGTTGGGGTGCCAGAGGATTAATCCCGGCCCTATGTCTTCACTTATACTGAACAGGTCAAGCTCTTTGCCGAGTTTTCTGTGGTCTCTTTTCTTGACCTCTTCAAGGAAATCGAGATATTTTTTTAAATCTTTTTCATTAGAAAACGATGTCCCGTAGATTCTCTGGAGCATCTTTTTTTTCTCGTCCCCGCGCCAGTATGCACCCGCAATGCTCAGAAGCTTAAATGCCTTAATCGCTCCTGTTGACGGGACATGAGGCCCTCTGCACAAATCAACAAAACCACCCTCTTCATAAATAGAAACATCTTCATCTGCAATTTCTGCAAGAAGTTCTACCTTATAATCTTCCCCCATTTTTTTGAACAGATCTATTGCATCCTTTTTCGGGATAGTCTTTCTGATGAACTGGTTATCCTTTTTTATTATCTCGGTCATCTTCTTTTCTATTGTATTAAGGTCTTCTAATGTAAATGGCCTGTCTATATCAAAGTCGTAATAAAAGCCTTCCTCTGTTGCAGGACCTATTGCAAGCTTTGCAGCGGGGAACAGTTCTTTAACAGCATGTGCCATAACGTGAGATGTGCTGTGCCTGTAAATCTCCCTGCCGTCAATTGAATCAAAGGTAATAGCCTCGACTGATGCCTGAAGGGTTATTTCTTTTATTGAATCTAAATCCTTTAACCCTGAATCAAGTCTGACTGCTATTGCACCATTTTTTTTAAGCTGTTTTTTCAGCTCTGACAAATCAGAAATTTCTTTTTCTCTGTTATCTGCAAATCTTAGCTTAATCTTCAATCCTCCACTCAAATTCAAAATGAAAAGTAATTGATACTATACAAAAACCGTGCAATACAGTCAATAAATTGAATATTTGAATGTTTCATCCGCTGCTAAAACCTTCTTCCATGCAAATGCCTTATCAAAAAATGCTCGGTTTAGATTATAATTAAACCTTAATAATGGAAAACCAGGCTTTAACTATTCTGGCATTGCTTTCTGACAGGCAGTCGGGGACACTGGCAATTCTTGCTGAAGAGACCCTTAATCGACCCGATACAGGGATAGGGATTGAGGTAGCTGAAAAGCTTTCACTTTTTTTCTGGGTACTGCTTTTTATCTCTGCTGTACTTATTGCAATATTTGTCATCCCGAGAATAATAAAACATATCCACCTTCGCAAAGAAAAAAGCATAATCGAGGAAAGGCTGCAAGAGGCTCAAAAGAATGAAAAGGCAGGGGAATTAGTATCCGCAGCGCTTATATATGAAAAGCTGAGAATTTTTGATAAGGCTGCAGGTCTTTATGAAAGGGGCAGGGATTTTATAAGGGCTGCCTATATCTATGAGTCCCTCGGTAAGATGAAAAAGGTTAAAGAAATGTATGAAAAGGCCGGGGATCTTAATAAGGCCGCAGAGACCTGCATGGCAACAGGCGATTATATCGAAGCAGCAAGGATTTACAGTCAACAGGGTGATACTCTCAGGACAGCAAAGGCGCTTGAGATGTCCGGGAACAGACTTGCCGCGGTAAGGGCGTACAGGGAAGCAAAGGATTACATTAAGGCATCGCTGCTTCTTAAAGAAGAAGGCTTGCATAAAGAGGCGGCAGAGATGTACGGAATTTCACTTACAGACGAAGATTTACAGGTATTCAACATCGATAAATTCTATAGATATGCTACTCTCCTTGAAACAGCAGGTGAATTGGATAAGGCATCCGCTCTTTTCAAAGAAATTATCGCTATAGAACCTGATTACATGGATGTTCAGGAAAGACTTAAGGCTATGGGTATTCATGGGGTATCAAAAGAACCCGAAAACCGGGCAGAAGAAACTAATCTGCAGGTAACTGAAGTGTCTGCAAAAAAAGAAACAACCTTGAGGAATCTGATTCAGTCAGGACGGATGGAGCCGAGGCATAGTTTAAGGCTCTGGGTGCAGATACTGAAAGCGCTGGCTGAAAATCACAGACAGGGGAGATCCCTGTCCAATCTCTCTCCTGAAAGTATCTCTATTGATGCAGTGAATAATGTAATGTTTTCGGAGACAGCATCCAGGAACTTTGCATATATTGCACCTGAGGTGATCTCCGGAAAAACCCCTGATCAAATTTCAGCTATTTACTCTATGGGGGTAATATTATATGAGATGCTTACAGGCAGCCTTGATTCCCTTGGAATAAAAAAACCCAGCGAGGTAATTGCAGATATACCGGCATGGCTTGAAGAACTGTCAATAAAGTGCACTGATAAAGAGAGAGACAAAAGATATCAAAGCCTCGATGAAATTTTTTCCACTCTCAAGGCATTAAAAAACAAAATGTGAGGTTAGCGGCAATATATATTTAATACTTCTTCAGGTCAACAGATGATATACTTTAAAAATGCCGGACAAAAAAATAGAGGTAATCGCCTATTCAGGCTACAGGGAAGAAGAAAGCCCACGGTATTTTGTTATTGACGAAGAAAAGATAGAGGTTATCAAGATTTTGAGAATGTGGGTCGAGGAAGGATATGAAAGCAGGAATAGAAAAAGATTCTTCACAGTTAGAGGGAGTGATGGGTACATATATACTTTATTTTTTGATGAAAAGTTGTCGGATTGGTTTTTAAAAAAGTGAATCAGAGATGTGCATCTGGAAAAAGTTGAAATTGAAAAATATGAAACTATACTTTCATTTCATTTAATTCTGCTGCCGCTGGACGTTTTCTTTTCGGGCAGTATATGACAGGGCAAGACTCACAACTCTCACCCGAGTCAATCTCCAAACCAAAAGGAATCAACTCTCCACATTCACATTGCCAGCCTTCAGAGGTCTGAGTTAGCAATGTTTTATCACATAAAGGACATTTCAGCATATCATTACCTGCACTATTACTATAGTTCATTCTAATCCTTCATAAATCCGATTTGTATGATTTATATCACATATTCATGACTTACACAGGGGAAGGGCTGACTACATGCGTGGATTTCTATACTAATCTAATGACAAAATTTGAGGAGATTAAAGCAAAAATAGAACCTGGCACCGATGAAAGCTACAGCATTTATGCCTTACTTGGGCTCAAGCAGAAGGATGTTGAGGCAATGCCTAATGTGGTCAATGAGGTGCTTAAAGGGTCAGCGGATTTGACAAATATGATTACAAAGGCCGGAATTATGCATGCCTTTTTTCAGGCTGGCAATAGATATGCTGCCGGGATGAGCCCTGACAGCTCTGAGGTTGCCCTGATGTATGAGACAGGCAGGAATAAGGAAGAGGCAAGGCAGATGGGTAAGGCTCTGGGTTTGTATGCAAAGGAGATTATACCTTATCTCAGGATTACTTTTGAGGCTTTGTTGCTTGCCGTAGCTCCTTTAGTAGCTCTAATGATATTCATTCCAGGCAATGGCAGGATGCTTAAAGGTTATGTAACAAGTCTGGCCTGGATATATATGTGGGATCCTATTCTTGCTATCCTGAATGGCATTGTTAATATCTCAGCCATCTCAAGGGTGCAGACTCAGCTTGAAGGACTTGCTGCAGCCGGGGTGGCTACAAATGCCCTGACGATTAATACAACTCTATCTATGCTTGAAACCCTTGATTATATCCCTGCTGTAGCTGGTTATCTTGCTATAAGCGCTCCTGGCATTGCTCTTATGCTTCTAAAGGGCGGTGAGATTACTATGGCAAACATAGCATCCATGATGGCACAACCTGTTATGTCTTCTCCTCCGCATATGGAGGCTATGTCTGATGCAAGCAAGCTATCTATGGAGCAAAGAACTGGCATGTCGATGGGCAAGCAGATGTCTGCAGAACAGCAGTTTATGGCTATGGATATGTCGAGAAAGGCGTATCAGGTGCAGGAACATGGGATTGATACGTTGTATGGAGCCAAGGTGGGGGGTGCGGAGTTTAGGCTGGCGGGCGAGATGGGGCAGTCTGAGAAGGTTGGTGAGTTGGGGATGGATACTCTTAAGACAGGTTTTAAGGGTGGAATTACCTCTTCTACTGCATCAGGGATCGCAGCAGAGGGCAAGGGGATATCTGCTATGACTGGTTATCAGAAAGATAAGTTGGATCTGGATATGGCGGGGACTGAAGGCACTATGAAAGGGGTTGGAGGAGATGCGGGAAAATACACCGAGATGAAAAAGCTTGAGACTCAACGGTCTTTTGGAGAGGTAAAAGGAGAGGAGAAGGCAGCTAATACATTTGGGCTTGATATTGGACAATACAAGCAGTTTGTATCGGAGGTTAGGGGATTGCAGTCATATAGCGATGCTGTACAATACGATAACGCAATGACACAACTGTCTGAGAAGTTTGGGATGACAAAAGCAGATGGTTATAATGCTGTTGCAACACTGAATGCATCGAAGACTGTTGGTGCTATAGAGAAGATGAGAGAGCATGGGTTTAATGAGAAGGCGTTTGGTGAGATGCAGGGTGGTCTCGATACTCTTAATACGTTGAAGACCTCTGCTCAGGTTAATGCTGTGGGAGAGGGCGCGTATCTTGATACTGCAAGGGATTCGATGATTAATGAGGCTACGAAATGGCAGAACCTGAGGGAGTTTGCAAGTGAAAAGGGTGTGAGTTTTGAAGGGCTGGTTTCTTCGATGAATAGACAGGGTCAGTTTTCATTGTCTGCTGAGATGGCTAAGAAGTTGGAGGCTGGTGGTAAGGCTGGTAGTTATAGTCTTTCTTGGGATGAGAGTGGAAAGGCGGTGTGGACTGAGGGGAAAGGCGGGCATGATATACGGCAGAAGGATGTGAATCTGGTTGAGGTGCAGAAGGGACTGAGAAAAGATACGGGAATTGTGGATGTCCATCATGAGGAAAAATATACCATTAGCGATACACAGGACAAGGTAAAGAGAGGACTTGATATTGATGTAGGGCCACATGTACAAGGTGCGTTGAATATTACAGAGGGAGGATATCTGAGTCGTGGTTTGATCAATCTGTCGGACGAGTCTGCAAGAAGGGAATTCCTTGTTGGTTATTCAAAAGATGTGAGTGAGATTGTGAAGACACAGGTGAGAAATGAGGATTGGAAAGCGGTAGAGGCAAGACTCGGTTTCTCTTATGGTGGTTCAGGAGCGTCTGGTGCTGGTGGGGCAAGGTCGCGTGACGAAGCAATCTACAACAAGATATATCACGAGGCTAGTCAAAGTTTAGTATTCAAAAAAGGCGGTGAAATTGATTACAAAGCAACCGAAAACAAACTAATGGATTTACGGAATGATTATTTACAAAGGTTGTCTAAGGAAGCACCAGCAGGAGGGATTAAGGTTTCAGGAAAAAAATCTGAGCTTAAAGCACCTGATATCCCAGACAAAAGTGAGATGCTCAATTAGTCTTTGCCATCTAAACTATCCGACCACCATATGGAACTTGGATTGGAGTAATCTTCGTTATCTAAGGCGGAAGGTTTTTCTTTTAATGCAGCCTTGATACCTTCCCTTTTTACTTTTACTATAGTCTGAATTACAGCTCCTATAACTATTATTAACACCAGCAAACCTATAAATATATCCATTTAATTCACCTCCTTATTTTCTCTATAAATTCCTCTGCCCCTTTTAACGCATCTTTGACTATATTCGTACGATGGAGTAGCCCTCTATAATAACCAGCTATATGTAATTCATCATATAAGGTTGAAAACTCCCTCAAGAGTTTTCCATTATATACACCAAAATGTTTTTTCAGTGCTTTTTCATATTCCTCAACCTTTTTGGGAAGTTCTTTCCTCGTAAGTCCTTTCTTTAAGAGCGCCTCATTTATAGCATCGAGGACTCCTAAATATGCAACTCCGAGAGCTGACTTCACATATTTAACATCTGTATAGATATTGTTCTCAATGGGAGACTTTTTTAGAAGCTCTTTTGCGTTGTTTATATATCTTGTAGGTTCTTTCATTATTACCTCGGCAGCACCGAAAGTGCCTTAATAAGCATCAAAATGATCCCTACATTCATAGTAATAAGGACACCATCCATTTGATAACCTTTAATTCACCCTCTATCTTTGACAGGCGGTCTTCCTGACCGACATCTGCCACTGCTTTTGCATCTGCTGTTGCTTTGTCTTTAGGAACGCCAGCTGTTTTTAAAGCCTCATATATTTCTATTATAGCTTTGCTCATCTTTTATCCTTTACCTTATTTATAAGGTTTTGGAGCGGAAAAGTCAAGTCCACAACAGCAGAAAACAGCAGGCAAATGCGCACTTATCAGGACTTAACCGACCACGCCAAAAAACAAAAGAGGGGCTGGCTCTTAAAACCAGTCCCTCTTGGGTCCCTTTCTTGTGATATGTCAAACTATCTTATTTTAAAAAAGGAAAATTATGAAAACTAACAGAAAAACTCTTTTCCTTGGTGGAGACAGCTCCGAGGAAGTGTTTTTTCTCTGTTTCAGTGCATGTCCACTCAACCAGTCTGTCGGCGATATTTGTCGAAATAATATATTCCCTGGTTTCACCGATAGCCATGCTTCCTTCCTTACACGCTCTCTGGGAAATTGTGGATATGCCTTTAAATTTCCTGGAGGAGATTTTTTTAGACAGGTCTATTTCTTCGGCTGTAGGCTTTCGGGTTGTGAAATTTGCATCTGCAGCTGACTGCTCCTTTAACTCCTTTACTGTTTTGAGCAATTCCTCGTCGTTGGCTGAAGCCCTGAGCTTATCCATATTTCTGTTTACATAAGCCAGGTATCTTACGTTCTCAGCGACAGTTTTCCTGTCAAGAGTGATGTCTTTTTTCAAGGCAATATCTTCACATCCCTGGGCTATCTTTATATTCTCAGTCTTATTGCCTGCTTTAGCCGTCTCGTTAATTTTGTCTTTGTTCTCTTTGATGCAATCATTGTATACAGGCCTATTTAACTGAAGGGTCAGCAGTCGGGAAAGGTTTTTTACCTGGTCATTGCATTTCCCTGTATCTCCACCTTCAGATATGCACCTCAAGAAAAAGCTCCACCTCACTTTATCTGCATCTTCTGGGAACTCCTTAATATCAGAGGAATCGCTCATGATGTAAGAGCCAGCGCCTGCAAGTGTGCTGCCTGCAAACTGGGCGCCAAGGATTATTCCTCCCTCAGTAATGCCTGCAGCAACAACAGAACCTCCCGTTGCTGTTATCGCTGGGCTACCGAGCACTGCTACAGGAATAACAGGCGCTGCTATAAAGGCCAGAAGACCGACCACACTTATGAGGCCGCCTATAAAACCGCTGCCTTCCTTTCCTTCGGATTCCACTGCCTTCCTGCAGTCGTCTGCCTTATCATCGTAGGTGTCTGGCTGTGCATCAACAGGTATGTTCTGCTGATTAATACAGCTTACTACCCTCATATCAGTTTTCTTTTTGTCGTAGTCGCTGTATTTTTTGCTTAACGTCGCCTCTGTATCCTGAAGGGATTTCTTCATACATTCTTTAAAGAACCCTTCTTTTAGTTTCTTCTTGTCGTCAGAGCAGTTGTTGGATGCATAAGCCTCTAAGAAAAGCTTCTGGTGTTCGTTGATAAACCCCGCAATAGATTCCGCGTCCTTTTTACATGCGTCCTTGTCGTCCTTATCTGACATACAGGCATAATAAGCGTATTTGCTGAGTAGTTCCGGGCTGGCAGCTGGCTTTTCAACTGCAATTGACTGTCCAACCATAAAGACAAAAAACCATACTGCGAAGAAAAAAATTAAGATCTTTCTACCCACAGTTGCCTCCTTTAACTGTTTTTAAGATATTACTTTCCCTTTTCCATTCTTAAAACTCAGAAGGTGTCAGGGGGAGATTCTAAAATGTCTCTCAGTCCCCTGACCTGCTTCTTTTTCCAGTGCCACAGTGATATTTTCCTGTAGATTGCGTAGATGACTGAAAAGGTTATTGCTCCGGCTGTCGCTGTTGTTGCCCATGTCAAAAAATCTAAAGAAAGATGCCTTGTTATATCTCCTTTAAATCCTAAATAAAATAGAAAAGCAAACACCCCTAGAAGCGCTAATGTAACCAATACCTTTGAAAGCGCTACAACCATATCCTTAATTGAGAGAAATTTCACCAGAGAAAGCAAGGGAGCTTATACGGAAAGTATTGGCAAAACAGGGCGGTGATGTGAGCAAGACAGCACGGATTATGAATATCTCTCGTCCGACAGTTCGTCGGGCACGGGATGGATCGCTGCAAGACCAGAGCAGAAGGCCGCTGCATTCACCCACAAAGACAGCAAGCTGTTTTGAGGAGCTGATTGTGCGTGAGGCCAAAAGGACGGGGTTTCGGTACCGAAGACTGACCGGGTATCTTCAGAAAAAGTTCAGTCACTGTTTCCCTGAGGATACGGTCAAGGCGGTCCTCAGACGCAATGGCATAAAGAAAAAGACCAGAAGAACCGCCAATGGCCAAAGGCGGCCTCTGTATGACTATGAAGCCCTCATGCCTTTTCAGGAAATGCAACTGGACACTAAACATATCCTGGACAAGAACGCATTGCCGGCTGAGGTCTATGCCCATATCAAACACCATCAGCTGCCCCTCTATGAGTGGAACATCATCGATGTGTCAACCCGCATTCGCTTCACCGCCTATTCCCATGACCTGAGCGCTGTCTTTGCTATGATGTTTTTGTCTCTTTCTTGCTTAAAGTCCCTTCTGCATCCTGGAGAGACTTTTTCATACATTCTTTAAAGAACCCTTCTTTTAGTTTCTTCTTGTCGTCAGAGCAGTTGTTGGATGCATATGCCTCTGAAAAAAGCTTCTGGTGTTCGTTGATGAAACCAGCGATAGATTCCGTATCTTTTTTGCATGTATCCTTATCATCCTTATCTGACATACAGGTATAGTAAGCGTATTTGTTGAGTAGTTCTGGGCTGCCAGCAGTCTTTTCAACTGCAAATGACTGTCCAAGTAAAAAAACAAAAAACCAGAACGTAAATAATAAACTGAAAACTCTTTTCATTTTCCACTTCCTCCTTTGATTCAATATTGCTTAAAAATCCCTGCCCCCAAGGTTGTACTCAGTTCCTGCTTGAGTAAGTGCCTGGGATTGTAAACCGCTCGGCTATAATCCTGTGGAATCTCGGAGTATAAACGAGGTCGTAGACAAATTCCTTATCAGGGAAAAGGCCAAGTGCAGCCTTCTTTGTGTTTTCTATCAAATCCAATGACTCCTGCATGGTCAGGTCAGACTGCATAAGCACTGCCTGTGCAAGATCAACTATAAACCTCAATCGCCTCATGTTCTTTTCTTCTTCCTTAATCAGTTCTTCTCTCATATCTATAAAACCTTCTCTCTTTTGTTTTCTTTATTATAACATGCATTTTATGACGCTCTTTAAACTGAAAAGGCTCTTGAAAAATACTCAGGTGGATTCAGGTGCCTCATATCATAGAAAAAATAAACAGTCTGAAACAGGTGGTAGACAATTTTATTGGTTATATTGAATACCGTATTTCTTTTGAAGTTCGGGATGATTCGCTATGTGCCGGACAGCGCCTGTGCTGAAGTCAATATCAAAATAAAAGCCCTTAGTAACAAGACCGTCTGAAGCAGTGTAACTAACCAGATATATCTGCTCATCCATCTTTTTAACCTTCCAGCCTATAATCTGAAATTTACCTGAATTCTCATCAGTCCATTTATTCATTATTGTCTCTACATCGGAAAAACGGTCAAGCACATGCGATTTCTTTACCAGTCCTATCGCATTTTCTTCTGTCTTCTCAAGACTGATGCCCGCAGGAAGATTGGCTGTTGGCGCAGACGGTAACGGTTGCTGCACTGTGTCTTTGAACTGTGACAGATTTTCAGGGGACCGGGATCTGGGTTCTTCAGGTTTATCTTGCATGTTAACCTGATCTACAGAGAGGGGTTGGGTTTTAGCTTTTTCAGCTTGTTGCGTAGTTGTCTGTTCCCGGGGTTTATCTTCTTTAGATGTATTCAAAAATACAAGTAAAAATGCAAAAAATAAAACAATTAGAACTGCGAATGATGCTACCTTAACGGTATTAGTTTTTTTCTTGGTACCAGAGCGGGAAGATGCATAATCTTTAAAGGTCTTATACGCCTCGTTTATTTTTTTCAACCTTTCGTCTGCCTTCTTTTGCGAAAGGGGGTCACTGGAAAGGCTGTCCGTCTTCCAAACATTCAGCAGATATTGATAGGTCTGTTTTACCGATTTTTCAGACGCATCGGGCTTAACCCCGAGTATTTTGTAAAATGCATAGCCACATGAACACTCTGCAGCACTGTCATTTTTAATACCGCATTCAGGACACTTCCATGCCATAAATTACCTCTTCATCTTACCGGACTTTCTGTTCGGTTAGATACAATCGTTGCAGAATTTCAGTCATGACAAGCTCTTTGTCCTATGTTTAGTATATTCTAACAAATTAAGGGCATTATTTTTTATCCTTTAACTGATTTTTTAATGCCCCTTCAAAAGATATTATCCTGCCGCCGTGTTTCTTCCTAAATGCCGCAGCCTGTTTTTTAGACAAGAATGCAAGCCTGCTGACATAGCTCATCACACCCGGAATATCGCTTCCCTCGACGTAGTATGCCTTTCTTGCGTCTATTAATTCCCCTGTCAGAAAATCAGCTGCCATAATATTTTTTATACTGCCTTTATTTTCATCAATTACCACTGCTGCACATGCAAGACTGCATATGGATTTTGATGTGTTATTATTAAAATAAACAATGTACTTGGTCTTTTCATAGAGGTCAAGGTACATGCCGCATACAACACACCCTTCCCTTTCGGTGGCACGGGCATCATAATACACACCTGCAAAAATAATTAATACTGTCACTATGGATGCTGTCTTTATCAAGTTGTTTTTGCTCAGCAATGCTATTTACCTTTATGCTCCATTTTCATCTCATGCTTCATGGGCATCTCCATGCCCTTTGGATGTGTTGCCCTTACCTTTAATGCCTCTTCATAACCGTAAATCCTTCCTCCAAAACCCTTTTTGAACATCTCAGCCTCTTTCTTTGAACCGAATGCAATCCAGCTCGGAGAACAGGCAGGAACAGCTTTACTGTTATAAAGATATACAGCCTTCGAAGCATCCATCCATTCTCCACTGATAAAATCCCTTGTCTTTGCAGATTTCACCTTATCCTTCTCAGTTGCCATAACCCACAGACCGCAATGTGCGCAGCAGTATGTCACATCCCCCCCTGTCTTCATTGTTACAATAAAGGCAGTATTTTCATTACCAGTAATTGTCATGCCGCAAAGCGGACATTTATCTTCTGCAGCAGCCACACCCGTCATCAAAAAAACCATAGCAAATACAAAGACAAGCAAGACAGTTTTAACAACCTTCATAATATCCCTCCTTTTTGATAAAGACAGCATCTTGATAAATCATATCATAATTTAGTCGAAGTTCAAGGTGTCTTCGGTAATGAGTTTTTTAAAATGCGCTCAGCTTGTGATAAAATTAAACTATCTATCGAGATTAATGAGGATTTCAATCCTGTATGGCTATATTAAAACATATCTCAGAGCGTATCGAGAATAAAAAGATTGATTACCTGCGCTATAATTTCACACAAATAGAAAAAAACGCCCTTGCAATCTTTTTTGATCTTGCCCAAGAGTTCGGAGGTATTGAAGATTTCTATAATTTATGTGTAGCGATCCCCAAGAGTTTCTTTAACCTAAATGCCCGTCTTTACCTCATAGACCCTAAACTTAATGCCCTGACGCTCTTTGCAACAACCGAAGAGCAGGGATATGAGTTGCACACGCCTCCTCCGGATGACGTAAAACCGAATGAACGTCCTTATTATACTGATAACAAACACCTGGTATTGACAATACGCGGGAAAAAGTATTTGATTGACCAGCTCCCCTTTCATATAGAAGATAACGTACTTGGATTTTTAGAGGTATATCCGGTTGATGAGATCGATGCACACAAGGAACTCTTCTTTGAGAAATACGCAAACCGTATCGGCTTCAGGTTGCATAACAAATTCCTTGTTGAAAAAAATATTGAACACCTGAGGTTTATCCGCTCTCTTGTTGCTGATATTGAACATAATGTAATAGTGCCTAATATGGTATATAAGCTCTTTCTCAGGCGTCTCAGGGCAAAGGTAATGAAGAATATAGAGATAGAAAAACTTCTATCTGAGTATTCAGCCAAAGGTCAGTGTGATAAGGCAAATCTGGAAACACTTTTAAAAGAATTGGCAGACGTTAATGCCGGATTAACAGGAGAACTGGAAAATATAGAAAAGCATTACAAGAATATGAGCCTGTTCATCGAAACACTGTTCCGGAAGAGCCATTTTGACCAGGGCAGGCTGACACTCCGCACCAAGCCATGCAATATGAAAAAAGACGTTGTTCAACCTCAACTGGAACGGTACATCGAACAATTTAAAGAGGCGGGAATCTCAATTGATGACCGGTTAAGCAGTATCCCTGATGAAGAAATCATAAATGTTGTGGATGTGGGTTTGATGGCCCAGGTATATGCCAATCTTTTCTCAAACGCCTTTAAATACACTCAGGAAATATTTACCGAAACAGGTGAAAAAAAGAAGTATATAGCATACGGTTATGAGATCATTAAAGATTTCTTTGGACCTGGTAAGGATGGCGTTAAATATAATGTCTTCAGTTCAGGCCTGCATATTCCACCTGAAGAGCGGGAGAAAATCTTTGAAGAAGAATACCGAGGTACCAATGTCCTGGGCAAGCCCGGGACAGGACACGGTCTTGCTTTTATAAAAAATGCTGTTGAGATACATGGCGGAGTTGCAGGCTATGAGGCTACAAAATATGGAAATAATTTTTATTTTATTCTTCCCAAATAACCCATCCACTTTTCCAAAGTGTATATAAGCTGTAAACAACCTTTGCACCTACAGCCTATGAGGGGGCCATATCCATAATTTTCTATTAGCCGCCACCTCTTGACCATGCTTTACGGCCTGCTGTATCAGATCCGGGGAAAACTCTGTGGATTTATTCTCTTTTCCAAACCACTCCCGCGGTGCAATTACAAATATCGGTACAGGACGCTTTTTGACGTTCTTCAGACTTTGAGATACCTTCTTTATTTTTTTCATAACATCTGATGGCAACCGCTTGCCTTCAGACGCCTGCTCAAGTTCAATAATGCTCTCAGCGACTTCATTCCAACTCAATGCCCCTCGAATATCATCCAGATAGACCTCGTCAGTGAGGATATCTATGGTTCTTTTGAGGACATCGATGCCGCTGACTTTTGTTCCCAGCAAGTTGTCGTCCCACTGACCATATTTCTGTACTCGCACTCCTGAATCAGGCAGTTCAGTGCCTGTCCGGATTAACCGGCTTGTCAGGAGTATATAGATTTCGTCAGGCTTTGCAGAGAAGGCGCTTGACAGAGGTGTAATGTTTCTCACTCCTCCATCTACCAGAACTTCTTTTTTGGATTTCATATCAACATAGGGAAAAACAACAGGGATAGAGGCAGAGGCTACGAGCTTATCAATAAAATTCTCATGCTTTGGTGTCCATTCTTTATACTGTCCTGATACCAAAGATACTGTGCCGACTGCAAAGTCCCGGCCTGAATTCTGGAGGGATTTAAGCGAAATATTCCTGTTTATTAGATCCCTCAGAGGCTCGAGAGAATAGAGACTGTCAGCTCCTGCCACCACTCCTGCAAAGCCCTGTCTCTCTGCGTAGATACTGTGATCCCCCTTTATTTCCAGCCAGAGTTTGTGAAGTGCCTTGACCATTTCCTTTAGCCCTCCGGAACCACTCCGTGCAGGTGCCTGGGCAAGGAACGAGGCATTTAAAGCGCCCACGCTGACACCCCGTATTATTTTGAAATCCAGTCCCTGGTTGACCACCAATTCCTGAAGCATTCCTACCTGATATGCGCCTCTTGCACCGCCTCCAGCTAAAACTAAAGCCCTTTTCATGCTCTGTTCATCCCTTCTCTTTACATGTCTTGCCGATTAAAACAGAACATTTTGAATATGTAAGGATGTTTCTCGATGCACTCCCCATCATCCCTTTAATTCCCCTTAAACCCCTGCAGCCAACTGCTATTATGTCTGCTTTTAATGTCTCTGATGTTTTCAGTATTTCTGTTGAAGGGTCGCCAACCTTTGATAGCACATTTATATTCTTAAATCTCTTGCTCAGATTTTTCCGGGCCTGCTCAATAATCCTTTCAGATTCTGTAAATTCCATTGTCCTGGTCTTCGCTGCAACCTCTTTAATCCGTTCATTTACTTCCATGACAAACCTTTCAGGTATATCCGAAAAATCAGACCATATTACATTCAGTATCGTCACTTCTGTATTATCAGGGAATGGCATTGAAGATAAAAACTCCCCCGTTGCTGCTGAATAATCAGAGCCGTCAGTGGTAAAGAGTATTTTAATTGTATCTGATTTTTTACACACAGGCAGCTTTGCAACGAAAACAGGTTTTGGTGAATTGATAGCAACTGACCTTGTCACACTCCCGATAAAGAATGATTTAATGCCTTTAATCCCTCGTGCTCCCATAACAATCATATCCATGTCCGAGTCTTTAGCTACCTGAGGGATATAATATTCAGGAGAACCATCTATAATCGCAGTGCTGATCTTTGCATTAACAGACTTTAGAATATTCAGGGCAGAATCAAGAATTCTGGGTGCGATTTCTTTTTTTATTTGTTTGAGACTGTTGTAATAAGATTCCTTATCATATAAAAACGGGATCCAATATACAGCATGGAAGACAGTGATTTCGTCGTCTGAGGATAAATTCAGGCATGTTAAAAATTGGGCTGCGCCTTCTGAGTGTTCAGAGCCATCGGTTGCAAGCAATATTTTCATTTAAACTCACCCCCGGTCTTTCTTATAAAACCAAACTACCACATATTATTTGAAAAGGCAAAGAATAATTATTACAGCCTTCTAACTCCTCTTCTCATAGCGTTCCATCACATAAAACATGGCAGCTGCAAAAACAATTAAAAAGACTATCACAAACCAGTGGTTTACGTTTAATAATCTTGGCAGCGTTATCCCCTCCATCGCCGAAGACAGGTAAAACCCCTCAATATGGGGATAGAGAATTGCAAATACCAGAGAACCGGCACCTATGCCTACCATAGTAACCAATGCATCCAGTCTTCCTGATGCAAACCCTGCCACAGCAGTTCCGGGACAGTATCCGCTGAACACAAAGCCTATACCGAATAATGCCCCCCCTGCTATCTGAGGCCAGAAAAAAGTCGGGACAATCCAGACCCTGCTCATGTCCAGAAGCTTCAGGTCTGATAAAAGATATAACCCGGAGGCAGCAACAAGTATTGCAGTAAACATAACTTTTGGAACAGTAAAATCAGTCAGATAAAAAACCCCGGTCAGCTTGTGAGGGTTGCCAAGTCCCCCTCTTTCAAGAAACAGACCGAAGAAAATTCCTAAAATTACAGCCAACAAAAGGCTTATGCTCTGACTAAAAATCAAAGGCGCTATCATGACCATAACCTCCTGAAAAGAGCTGCGACAATAAAGCCGCTTATAAACATTGCTATGACAAATATCCAGCCTGATATTGCCAGTTGTGCACCGCCTGATAAGGCAACCCCGCTGGTGCAACCCCTCGCCAGCCTGCTTGAGAAACCTATCAGCGTGCCGCCTGCAAATGATGTCAGCAGCCTTGTTTGGCTTCTCATTTTTTCAGGCTTATCAAACCTGAACTTGAAATTCCCGCTTAATAGGGCACCTGCCAAAGCGCCGAGAAAAAGCCCTGCGACCTCAAAAAGGACCCAGTTCATTAATGGTGACTCAACATTCAGGTATTGAGAAAAATATTTGAGGGTGTTTGCATATTCGGGACTAATCTCCTTGACGCCTACACCTGCCAATAATGAAAATGCGCTTGAGGCTCCCAGCCCCCATCCAGCAATGTAGAAAGTTGCCAGAAGGGTCAAACCGAGACCGATTCCGGCAATATACGGTGACCAGAAATTATTCTTTATCATAATAACCTCCTTATTTCTGTCAACCTGACTTCTTTTGTATCTTTATTCCTGATTATTTGTTGCATTGTTGCAATATCTATAAACTACTTGACTTATAATGCCACTTTATCCATATTTGTGTCAAGTCCCATTTTATTTAAAAATGATATCATAAGAACCGGAGGAAATGAAGGCGATATAGCGTCCTCAGAACAATAAATATACGCTTAGCTAAAACAACGGACAACAATGGAGGAAGGGATGACACTAATTGACAGGATTGAGAAATATCAATTGATGATTGCGGTACGCACCGATACCCCTGAGCAGGCTTACAAGGCAGCCGAGGCATGCATAAAAGGAGGGGTCAAGTTTATAGAGATTACCTTCTCCGTACCCGGGGCTGAGGAGGCAATAGAGAAATTAAGTGAAGACGACAGGGTTACAGTGGGTGCAGGCACTGTCCTCAGTATTTCGGATGCAAAAAAGGCACTTAAGGCAGGCGCAGCATATATTGTCAGCCCAAATTTTGATAAAGATATAGTGAAATTCACCAAAAAAGAGGGTGCTGTATCCATCCCGGGGGCATGCACACCTACCGAGATATACAAGGCATCCAAAGCAGGGGGCGATATCATAAAGCTTTTCCCCTTTGTCGAAATCGGCGGGCTAGGTTTCCTCAAGGAAATAAGAGGTCCGCTGCCCTTCATAAAATACATGCTGGCCGGGGGAGTGACTCTGGATAATATCTCCAAATACCTTGCAGCCCGTGCCGCATGTATACTCGTTGGCTCTGCTGTGATTAAACGCGAGCTTGTAATGGCCGAAGACTGGCCGTCTATCACCGAGCTTTCGCGAAGGTTCGTTCAGAAAATAGAGGAAGAGTTTTCTAAAGAAAGCCGAAAGACTGCATAAAAATGCACAAATTGTGTATAATTCCAGATTCCCTTTCATGTCGTGTTACATGCAGGAACTAATCTTTTCGGGGAGGTATTAATATATGTTTCGCCCACAGATTAAGGTTTTGGATTGTACAATCCGTGACGGTGGTCTAATCAATAAGTGGCAATTCAGTGATGATTTTGTAAGAAAGGTTTTTCTTGCACTTTCACGGGCTGGCGTTGATTATATGGAAATAGGATATAAATCCTCTGAAAAATATTTTCCCCGAAGCGAAAATGGCGCATGGAAATTTTGCACAGAAGATGACATTAAAAAGATTGTCGGAGGCTTTGATACCAAGATGAAATTGTCAGCAATGGCTGACATTGGCCGCATCGACCCTGAAGACATACCTCCAAAAAAAGACAGTGTGCTTGACATGATCAGGGTAGCATGTTATGCACACGAGGTAGATAAAGGTATAAGTCTGGTGCATCATTGCATGGATAAGGGCTATGAAACGACCATAAACCTGATGGCGGTCTCAAAGGTTCTGGAAAAAGACCTTGATGAAGCCCTCGAAGACCTTTCCAAAAGCAGTGTGCCAGTTGTTTATCTTGTTGACAGTTTTGGCGCCATGTATTCCGAACAGATCCATTACCTTGCAAAGAAGTATTTCGAGGCACTGCCCGGGAAGGAACTTGGCATACATGCCCATAACAACCAGCAGTTAGCTTTTGCTAATACAATAGAGGCAATCATTGCTGGTATAAACCGTATAGATGCAACTCTCTATGGCATGGGCAGGGGAGCAGGCAATTGTCCATTAGAGCTTCTTCTTTCTTTCCTAAAGAATCCCAAGTTTGACATCAGGCCGATTTTTGAGGTAATACAGGAAATATTAATTCCTCTTAAAACAGAGATTGAATGGGGTTACCACATACCTTATATGATTACCGGCATACTGAATGAGCACCCAAGAAGCGGGATGAAGGTGATGGCAGCGGAGAAACTGCCTGACCTCAAACAGTTTTATGAAGACCTTCGGGATGGTACACCACTCGATTAAGTATGCTTAAAAAATGGTAGGCCCGGGCGGTCTCGAACCGCCGACCTCTTCCGTGTCAAGGAAGCGCTCTCCCCCTGAGCTACGAGCCTGAGATATAAATTAAAACTAAAAATGCACTTCCTTGTCAAGGATAGTACAATTTAAAACAATCTCACCTCAACAACCTCCCCCTGCTCTACTCCAAGTTTTCTGAGGGGAATAACAATAATCCCGTCAGCCTTAGTTAGAGTTGTTATAAGGCCCGATTTTCCAAAGATTGGACTTGCCCACATCTCACCATCTCGTTCCTCAAGGCTAACCCTTATGTGGTCTTCTCTGCCTGAACTTGATGCAATATTCCTTGTCATCTTTGCCATAACAGTAAGTTTTCTATCCGCAAATTTATCTCCTGCAAAACCTGATAGTTTCTTGAGAACAGGCGCTATAAATTGTTCAAAGCAGACAGTAATAGCAGCGGGATGACCCGGGAGTCCGAATACAGGTTTATTATTTATTAGACCGCCAATCATTGGTTTACCTGGTTTTATTGATACGCCGTGGAATAAAATACCTGGTCTCCCGATATCATTTATGACCCTTGCTGTCATGTCCTTTGTCCCAACAGAGCTTCCGCCTGTAATGAGCACCATGGAAGAGTCTTTCAAAGACTCTTCTACAATATTTTTTATGACATTGTATTCATCATTGAATATGCCTCGCTTCACAGGTTCTCCGCCTGCCTCAAGTATAAGACCGGCAAGATTAAATGAATTGATATCCCTTATCTGCCCGGGTCTAACCTGCCCGTCTGCAGGAACTATCTCATCCCCTGTTGATATTATTGAAACCCGTGGTCTTTCATAGATAAATATATTCGTTATCCCGAGCCCGGCAAGTGCACCTATATCCTGTGGTCTGAGCCTGTGTCCTTTTTTAAATATAAGCTCATCTTTCTTTATATCTTCTCCAGCCTGTATCACATTTTCTCCAGGAGCAACTGGCTTCATAACTTCGATCATCTTCTCATCTATCTGTTGCACGTGTTCAACCATTACCACTGCATCGGCACCCTCTGGAAGCACCCCACCTGTTGCCAGCTTTGCTGCACAGCTTTTATTTATTTCAAAGGCAGGCATTGCCCCCATTAGTATTTCACCAACAACTCTTAAATACGCAGGCAATCCCTCTGTAGCGCCAAAGGTATCGTAAGAATTAACAGCGAAACCATCAACTGTTGAACGTGCAAACTGAGGAAGATCCTCGGTGGAGAATATGTCTCTCGATAGAATTCTCTTATAAGAATCTTCAATCCTCAGAGATGTCTCGGGAGGGAATGCCGGAGGTAAATTTTTAAATATAAGTTCCAGTGCCCTTCCAACAGTAATAATCTCTTCTCTGCCGAGCATATCACGCATTTGTCTTTAATAGCATTTTGCAGAAGGGTTAGTCAATTCAAATACTGTTATAAAGCAGGAGGACATAGTGTTTGAGCGGATTCTTTTGCCGATATTCCGACAGTAACTATTAAAATATCAAGAGGCAAAAGCCCTCGGAGCGCAGCGAGAATAAGCGAAAATACTATTCCTCCTGCATGTCATCGAAACTATATTAGTTCTTAGTAAATTATTTTTAAGAAATGCGTAAGAACTTTCTGCGCTTTGGACTGCCGAGTGGATTTTTCTTTAAGACTTCTGATCCCCTGCCATTTTGCAACAGGTCAATAATCCTGTCCAATGATTCCTCGTGAAGTCTTTTTATGTTTTCCTTTTTATAAGCAGAGGACACAATAATATTCCTATCAATAAAATTACTGAATCTCTCTTGATGCAAACCTGCAAGTAATATTGCGCCCTTTAAAATCCGTTTGTTCGTCTTAAAAGAAAACATAACTCTTTCCAGTGATCTTTCGAGAAAAACATCATTCCTCACCTGAACTTTTTTATCTATCGCTATTGCCTGGAACCAGTATTTCTTGTCAACAATGCTGTCTGCCTTCAGCTCAAGGAACGTATGCCCGACGTTTTTTCTTCCCATTGTAAGGCTCTCATGCGCAACAGTATCAGCTGCAAGATGGCTCATATAACCATAGACAAAGGCCTTTTGCTGCTGTGTCTTTGCGGATTCAAAAAGATTAAGGGCAACATCCCAGCTATGCGAGCTCTTCTCATCCGGCAGGTACTTCTTGCCCACGATAATATCTGCCATCAGATTACCGTAGAGAAAATCGTTTCTGTACTTCCTCATGAGCGTGTATATCCCTGCGGGAAGGAGCGAACCGAGATAATAAATCTCGCTGCCAAGATATACATGTGTCAGAGGGCCCCACGCAAAAGCCAATGAAGGCACTAATAGAAATGAGATGATAATTAAAAACTTAAACATTGCTTATTCGATAAAGATAATCAGTCTGAGTTAATTGTAACAGATTAGGCGCAGAAATTTCTACCTAAATTTTAACCAGATTCAGCAATAAGGCAGTATTGGCTTGAGCGGCATTATCCTGCCTTTAACAACTGTTGGGAAATAGGCCAGCACTACTCCAGCGCTAACTACCCAATAAATGGAAGGGGGCACACGATTTATTTAAGTTTTTTTATGAATTCCTCAACAGGGATTGCAGCCAGTGTAAGAAGCTGAACAGAGCCTCTTGCCCCGAGTTCGACAGACATCCTCATCACAGTCTCATTATCAGGAGCCTCTACTATATTCACAAAATCATATGGACCGAGCACTGCGAATTGCTGCTTGACCTTCACACCCATTTTTTCAATTTCTTTGTTAACCTCAAGAATCCTATTAGGCTTTTCCTTTATCGTCTTTCTCCCCTCGTCTGTGAGGGTGCTTAAGATTATATAAGATGCCATATCCTTCCTCCTTTCTTGCCCCCTTCTAAGAACTTTATACTCCAATTCAAAGACCATGTCAAATCTAAAATATATTTATCCTATCTTGAATGCAGGAGGGAACTGTCTTTGAGTAAATTTATTTTGCCGCCCCTCTGTATCCACCCTTATCAAAGGGGGAATTTAAGGAGGGTATTTTTCCGAGGCAATATAATTAATCATGATTTTTGTTTGACAGTCGTTTGCCCGCATGATATATTGAATCCAAGAATTGAATTTAAGAAAGGAGGCAAATATGTCCTGTAAACCCGGCCATAAAGGTGCGCCATGCGGTACAAAAAAGACCGCAAAGAAGAAAAAGAAATAGGGGAAGATTCTCTATCTCATAATTTGAAAATCTTCGATTCAAACTATTGAGTTGGGGGGCTTTCCGTCTCTGGCGGTCCTTTATATTCATTAAGTCCGCCTCCTTTTTTGTCTTCCTCCACAACCTTCTCATATTCAGGCACAATGATTCCTCTTTTCACCATTATGCTATAGATTAAATTTGAGCGATTTACAACATATTTTGAGTCTCCCAACGGATTATACTTTCTCGGATTCGGAAGCACAGATGCAAGCCTTGCTGCCTCTCCAGGGGTAAGTTCTGATGCTGGTTTTCCATAATAATGCCTTGATGCAGCCCCAATCCCAAATATCTCCCTGTCACCCCACTCTGCCACATTGAGGTAAAGTTCAAGGATTCTCCTCTTCGTGAGGACTCTTTCCATCCTCCATGTAATAAACGCTTCCCTTATTTTCCTTAAGGGATTCTTTGATGGCGAGAGATAAAGATTCTTTGCAAGCTGCTGCGATATAGTGCTCCCGCCGAGTTTAAATTTCTTTGCCTTAATGTCTTTCTCTACCGCCTTCTGTATTGC
Source organism: Nitrospirota bacterium (assembly GCA_021824065.1). Classification (GTDB taxonomy): domain Bacteria; phylum Nitrospirota; class Thermodesulfovibrionia; order Thermodesulfovibrionales; family UBA1546; genus JAKALU01. Next base: position 5,806 of record JAKALU010000014.1, on the reverse strand, counting down.
CTCATAATCAAAACCCTCGTGACTCCAGAATTTATCGTCCTCCGCAATAAGCACGGCCTTTATGAGATATGGAGATATCTTAGAAAGAGGAACCCACTTCTGCTGAATCCTGTAATTTTTGCCTTCCTTCTTCCATTCCTGCTCCCTGTACTCCATAAATGAGGTTTTCTTAGGGTTTTGTTTTTTGAGTGCTGCAATATAAGGAAAGCTAAAGAAAAAATACGCAAGAAGCCCCGAGATAAAAAATGCAAGCAATATCACCGTTACCTTTAAAAACGTCCCCTTCTTTTTTCCCTTTCCCATAGTAGTATGGATATTTTAGCATCTGCTGTAAAAAATATTTGAACACGGTGAAAACAAACAGAAAACTGTGGACAACCCCCACATTTCAATTATGTTCGATAAGTGAGGACTTTTTGGTGTAAGATGCAACAATCTCCAGCAATCCTAAGAATCGCCTATTAAGCCCTGTGCTTACAGATTCAGCAACCCCATTCCCTTTCCCAGATGATACGCTCTCTTTATTGCGCTATTTATAAATTCCTTTGCCCTCCTTGCTGATTCAAGGGCAGTATGTCCGAGGGCCAATGATGCAGCGATTGCAGCGGAAAAAGCGCATCCTGTGCCGTGATATTCACCATCACTCTTAACAGATTCTATCCTGTGAAAATCTGAACCATCATAGTATAAATCCAGGGCCAACCTCTCTAAATGCCCCCCTGTGATTATCACATTCTCAGAACCCATCTCTTTTAATCTTTTAGCAGCCTCTTCCATATCAGCCATATTTTCTATGTTCATGCCAGCCAGCACCGATGCTTCGTATATATTCGGGGTTATTACCACTGCCAGAGGGAAAAGTCGCTCCCTTATTGCATCCAGCGTTCCATCCTCAACGAGGTTCGTCCCTGATGACGACACTGTAACAGGGTCAACCACAAGGTTTTTCAGAGAATATTTTTTTACCCTTTCAGCAATTATATCTACTGCCCCTCTGCTGTAAAGCATACCTGTCTTGACAGCATCCGGCATTATATCTCCTAAAAGGACTTCAATCTGCTTTATAAAAAAGACCTTATCGACAGGAAGTATTAAGCTAACACCCTCGGTGTTCTGTGCTGTGAGTGCAGAGGCGATTGAAAGCCCATGAACTCCAAATGACCTGAAAACTTTCAGGTCTGCCTGTAACCCTGCCCCGCCTGTTGGATCAGAGCCTGCTATGGTTAGTGCTGCTTTCATTAACGAATTATACCCTTGCTTAAAAGGAATTGGCAAATATGATATAATCTGCCCTGAGATGCATAAAGGTGGTACAGCGTCTATAAAATTAGCGGGCGTACTATTATCTCAAATAAAGGAGAGGTGAAGACCATGTCAGAGGCATTAGACGATAGATATAAACGGCTTAAAGACTACAGGTTCCCGGAAATCCTTCTGAGCGTCAGTAACTCAGGCGAAACGGGAATCCTTCATCTCAAAAACTGGCCTGCTGAGAAGCTTATCTACATAAAAAATGGAAAGATAATGTTCGCAACTTCAAATATAGAAGAAGACTGCCTTGGCATTAATCTCCTGACAAAGGGAAAGATTACAGTTACCCAGTATTATGAATCCATACGCCTGCTCGAAAAAACAGGCAAAAGGCATGGTTCCATCCTTGTAGAACTTGGTTATCTTACACAGAAAGACCTCGATGATGCTGTAAAAAAGCAGGTAGAAGAGATTGTTCTTAGTATCTTTAAATGGGAAGATGGATATTTCTTCTATGAAGAAACCCCATTCAATATTGATGAATCTATAACACTTGAAAGTGACACAGTGACACTTATATATAAAGGGATAAAAGAGATGGATAACTTTCCACAGATAAGGAATGCCCTGCCGTTTACTACTATTCTGACCACGTCTACAAACGCTCATAAACTTTTTCGAAAATTCAGATTCGATGATTCTGAAAAAAAGATTATAAATCTGGTGGACGGCAAAAGGACAGTGCTTGATATCCTCACAACCCTTCATGGAGATGATTTAGAAAATCTAAAAGTCTTATATGCCTTGAAAAGCATAGAAGCTGTGATTCCCATTGATTATAGTGACACGGGTAAGGAAGTTATGTTGAGCGCTGTCAGTGGAACAAGCAGCCCGGAAGCGCTATACAAAAAAGGCACTGAACTCTTTATGGACGGAAAATATAGTGCATCTGTCAATGTATTCAGAGAGGCGGTGAATCTCAAGCCTGATAAGGCATCTTATTATTTTTATCTTGCGATGTCCCTGATAAATATTTCAATGCTTGAAGATGCAGAAAATGCATTAATAAAAGCAATAGAAATAGAACCTTTTAATGATGATTACTACACAGAGCTTGGCATGGTCTATACAAAGCGAGGACTCAACAGGAAAGCGAATAAAACGTTTGAATTTGCATTAAGAATAAACCCTCACAATCAAAGAGCTCGGCATTCATTATCAAAGATAAAAAAATAAATCCCGCATCTTTTTGCCGGGGTTCAAACCCATCTGAAAAAAAGTTGAAAACTCAAGCCACAAGCTTCAAGGTAATCCGAAATAAGGTGCTGATAAAAAATCTTATAGATTCATAAAAATTAAAAATCAAAAAACCTCCGCCAGAATCTTTACCTGATTAATAATTTTATGTTATCATTTTTAACTTTCCTCCAGTTTGCTTGTTATGGCTGGCAAAATTCAATTTTAAATAAGGAGGTTTTCAGGGGATGCTAATAATAGGGGAAAAATTAAGTATTATAGCCAAAAGAGTCAGAGAAGCAATGCTGAAAAAAGATAAAGGCCCCATACAGGAAATTGCAACCAGGCAGTGGAAAGAAGGCTCCGGCATGATTGACGCAAACATAGGTCCTGCAGAAGATGGCGGAGAGGAGTTGATGCAGTGGATGGTTACAACAATTCAGGAAATTGTTCCTTTGCCGATATGCCTTGATACAACAAACGCCAAGGCAATAGAGGCAGGGCTCAAAATCCATAATAATCAATGGGGAAGGCCTTTGATAAATTCTACGTCAAATGATCCCGAAAGATTTCCTATACTCGAACTTGCTGCAAAATATAATTCGCAGGTTATAGGCCTTACAGTCGGCAAAGGCGGTCTCCCTGCTGATGCAGAAGAGCGCGCTGCAATAGCAGCAGAGATTATGGCAAGGGCAATGGAATATGGCGTGCCGTTGGAGGATTTATATCTTGATCCCCTGGTTCTCCAGATTGCAACATCTCAGGACCACGCCCGTAAAGTTATTGAAGCGTTAAAAATGTTTCGAGAAATGAATGATCCTCCGATGAAGACGGTTGTCGGCCTGAGCAATATTTCCAACGGGTGCCCCAAACACGTAAGACCGATATTGAATAAATACTATTTTATAATGCTGATGAACGCAGGATTGACTGCCGCTATTGCTGATGCCCATGAGATGGCGGAAGCTATGCAGGAGAAAAATGTAATAGATGATGTCCTGTCAGGGAAAAAGATAGATGACTCTAAAAAAATGGCAGAGATAACAAAGACTATTGATGTGATAATGGGCAAAACCCTTTATGCACATTCGTATTTAGAAATGTAGGAGGTTAAAAAATGGCTTTTGTTGCTCCAAAGGAGACTTACTCAGGCAAGGTTTATCAGGTAAACATAGGGACATCTGGAAATGCAGTCAGCTTCGGTGGCGAAAATGTTCTTCCCTTTCATTCATTCGAAGGGACAGTTCCAAACAAACCCTTAATAGCGTATGAGATACAGGATGTGCCTCCAGCGGACTGGCCTGAAAATGTCCAGAAACCATACAGCAGCGTATCAGGCGACCCTGTTACATGGGCAAAATTCTGTCAGGACAACCTGAAGGCAAAGGCAATAGCATTAAGACTCATAGGCACGCATCCTGACAGGGAAAATCGCTCTCCTGAAGAAGCTGCAAAAACAATCAAAGATGTTCTTTCAGCGATAAATGTGCCGCTGATAATTCTCGGCAGCAATCATGCTGAGAAAGACGCTCCTGTCTTGATTGCCGCTGCTGAGGCAGCGAAAGATAAGAATTGCATAATAGGCAAGGCTCAGGAGTCTAATTACAAAACCATAGCAGCTGCTGCAATGGCAAATAATCATAAATTAATTGCCATGTCAGAGCTTGACATAAACCTTTCAAAACAGCTTAACATCCTCATAACACAGATGGGATTTGATAAAGAAAAACTCATAACAGACCCTATGTGCTCCGCATTGGGCTATGGACTTGAATATACATATTCAGTTATGGAAAGGATAAGGCTTGCTGCCTTGACACAGAACGACCTGACAATGCAGCCGCCTATGCTTGCTGATGTTGGCATGTATGTATGGAAGATTAAAGAGACACAGGCCCCTGAATCAGAAGTGCCTCTCTGGGGTAATGCAGAGGAGAGGGGAATCGCATGGGAAGCAACAACAGCGGCAGCGTTACTCGTTGCAGGGGCTGAACTGCTGATCATGAGACACCCAAAGGCTGTTGAGGCAGCGGAAAAAGTAATTGAGGAACTTGTTTAATGATAAATTCTAAATTCAAAATACTAAATCCTAAACAAATTCAAAGTTTAAAAATCCAAAACATCTTAAGTTTGAGGTATTCGATATTATTTAGAATTTGGTGCTTAGGATTTCGGATTTTTTAGGAGGATGATATGGCTTTAACAGGCGTTGAGATATTTAAATTATTACCAAAGACAAACTGTAAAAAATGCGGACATCCAACGTGCTTAGCCTTTGCAATGAAGCTTGCACAGAGGCAGGCAACCTTAGATCTATGTCCTGATGTATCGGAAGAGGCAAAGAGGATATTAGGAGAGGCATCAGCACCTCCTGTAAGGCCGATTACCCTTGGTGCAGGCGATAAGGCTGTTAAAATGGGTGAAGAGACCGTTCTTTTCAGACACGATAAAAAGTTTGTGAACCCCTGTACGTTGGCTGTCGAGATTAAGGATACACTTTCAGAATCTGACATTATAAAAAAAATAGAGGAAGTGCTTGCATCAGAGATTGACAGGGTAGGACAGAAGTTAAGGGTTGATGCGATTGCAATTACAAACGCCTCAGGCGATAAAGGTAAATTTGAGGCAGCGGCAAAGCTTGTCTCATCAAAGGCGCCGAATGTGCCTGTAATACTCTCAACAACAGACCCCTCGGCAGCAGAGGCAGCAGTAAAATTATTTGCAGGCAAAAGACCCATCATATACGGTGCAAATTCAGGCAATGCAGAGGCTATGGCTAATATTGCAAAGGCAGAAAAGGCAATCATAGGAGTTGTAGCCAATGGTCTTGATGAGCTCTCTACATTAACTGAAAAGATAAAGTCCCTCGGAGTTGAAGATATGGTCATAGACTCAGGGGCAAAGAAGGCAAAAGATATTATCGAAAATAACACCCTCATTAGAAGGGCAGCTATAAAGAAAAACTTTAAGGCATTGGGTTATCCTGTAATTAACTTTGCGCAGAGAGAGGACAGTCTCCACGAGGCACTTGTTGCAGCAATAGGGATTGCAAAATACGCATCAGTAATTGTGCTGAGCAGCATCGAGAAATGGAAAAACCTTGTGATGTTCACATTGAGGCAAAACACCTATACGGATCCTCAGGTGCCTATGCAGGTGGAGCAGAAGATATATAAGATTGGAGAACCAACTCCTGAATCCCCTCTGACAATTACAACTAACTTCTCCCTGACATACTTTATTGTCTCTGGTGAGATCGAAAACAGCAAGGTCCCGTGCAGGCTTGCAGTAATGGATTGCGAAGGATTATCAGTATTAA
>JAKALU010000013.1 GCA_021824065.1 Nitrospirota bacterium | reverse complement strand
AGTATATCTACTGAAAGGCCGCCCTTTGTTTTCCCTGAAATTCTCCCTTCAACAGGAACCCCTTTTTCTAAGGCGGACTCGATGATGTCCCATGCCTTTATCTTTGTTGCAGTTCTTTTAGAGAGGTTGACTATCCCGTTAGAATCCCTGATGCCTTCAACATATACCTCAATTGTGTCGCCTTCTTTCAGATCAGAGAGTTCTTCCAGGGAAAATTCCTCTACCGGGACAAACCCATCAGATTTGTAGCCAATATCAATAATTACCCCATCCTGCTTCACAGCTATGACCTTTCCTTTTAATATAGAACCCTCTTCAATACTATGAAAGGTCTCGGCATAGAGTCTTTCCATCTCATTGTTTTTAATTTCCATCACCCTTTTATCCTCCTATATCCTTAATCTTTTTCACTATCTCTCTTATTATCCACTCAGGGGTTGATGCCCCTGCTGTTATGCCAACTTTTTTTACGCCCTTAAACCATTCAGGTTCTAATTCATCAGATGTCTCTATATGATAAGTTGGGACAGACATCGATTGGCATAATTTTGCAAGCTGCGTTGTGTTTGCACTATTCTTGCCACCAACAACAAGCATGATATCCACCCCTTTAGACATCTCCTCGGTCTCTTTCAGCCTGAGGGCTGTGGAGTTACATATTGTATTATATACTTTTACGTCATTTGCCTGTTCTATGACCTTCCCAAATAATTTTTTTAATGCCTCTATCGGCTGAGTAGTCTGAACCACTATCCCCACATTGCGTTTGATTCTCGGAAGTGGTTCATTATCATCAACGACTAAAACATCTTCACCTGCATAGCTCATCAAGCCCTTGACCTCAGGATGTTCCCGGTCTCCAAGGATGATCACCTGATAGCCCTCTTCCTTAAGAAGTTTAGCATAATGCTGAGCTTTTTTTACAAATGGACAGGTTGCGTCAATCATCTTATATCCTGCATCGGATATTTTATTCATAAGCTGCAGAGGTATCCCGTGTGTCCTGATAATAATGGCATTTATCCCGGGTTTATTTATATCATCGATCGGTGCAATCCCTTTTGCTCTGAGTTTTTCTATGACCTGAGGGTTATGTATTATCGGGCCAAGGGTAAATATGCCTTTCTGCTTTTTTTCTGCCATCTCAAAGGCCATATCAACAGCCCTTTTTACTCCAAAACAAAATCCTGCTGTTTTAGCAACTATTATCTTCATACAGTATAAACGTTAAGGCTAAGGTTGAGATTAAGGATTTTTCTTTACCTTAACCTCAGTCTCAACCTTTCAATCTCCTTATTGCCTCCATTATATCATTCCCTATCTTCTCCTGGAAATCCTTGCCTGTCCCTTCCTCTTTTATCTCTATTGGTTTCCCAAAGATTACCCTAATCTTTGAAAGTTTTATAAACTTAGCGCCTGCGGGCAATGCCTTGTGAGTGCCATCGATGAGCGCAGGAACAACTATTGCTTTGGCTAACGCTGCTATCATACCAGTCCCCCTTTTTGCATCGAGCAGGCTTCCGTCTTTACTTCGGCCTCCTTCGGGAAACATTACTATGAGTTCTCCGTTTTTTAATCGGGTTACAACATCTTTTATTGTGGATGGCTGTGTTTTATCTCTATCAACCGGTAACGAGAATAATTTCACAAATGTGCCGATTAAAGGTATTTTAAACAGACCATGCCTTGCCATATATGTCGGCTGCCTTTTTTTAATGGCACAACCTATTACTAAGGGGTCTAAATAACTCACGTGATTTGTCACCACAATTGCTCCCCCCTTCTCGGGAACATTCTCGCTGTCAATAACTTCAAGCCTGAAGAAAGTTTTAAAGATAACAAGCAGTGAGAGTCTGATAATCCGGTAAAGGAAGCTCAATGGTCAGCCCTTATGATTTTAAGTAGATACTCTAAAACCTCACCAGATGTCATTGTTGATGAGTCAATAAGAACAGCGTCTTCAGCCTTCCTGAGCGGGGCGATATCCCGACTGGAGTCTCTTTTATCTCGTTCAACAACATCGTTTTTAGCCTCGGATTCGGTTATATCAACCCCCTGTTCTTTCAGCTGTAAATACCGCCTTTTTGCCCTTTCATTGAGAGATGCATCGAGATAAAACTTTTTCCATGCATCAGGAAAAACAACTGTTGTCATATCCCTTCCCTCAGCAACAATGTCAGCATTCTTGGCAGCATTTCTCTGGATGCCAAGGAGAAAATCCCTCACAACCTTTCTTGCAGAAAAAACAGAAGAGTAATGTCCTATCTCAGTAGTGCGTATCTCTTCTGATACGTCTTTCCCGTTTAGCAAAACTCTTCCATCCACGAAACTGACATCTATATTTGTTAGAGCAGCTTTTAATTTGTCATCACTGTCTTCAGGTTCGATTCTTTTCTCTCTTAATGCAAGTGCGACTGCCCGATAAAGAGCGCCTGTATCAAGGCAACTGAATCCGAGTTCTTTAGCAAGAAGCTTTGCTATTGTCCCCTTCCCGGCGCCTGAAGGGCCGTCTATTGCAATGACCTTACCCATTGTTAACCCTATGATTCTAACTTAATTTTAAGGCATATCTCAATTGCCTCCAGCTCCCAAACTTATTTACATGGCAAGTCTTGCGCTCGTCAGCAGAAAAGAGCAAGGGGCAACTTTTTTAATCGAAATGAGATAAAGCGGGTTCCTGGGATTCGCAGCCTTGACACTCTCAATTTTTCTGCTATGATTTAATCATACAGTACGCTAAGAAGGAGGTGCATAGTCATGATTATTGATCTCAGCGCCGTAGAGCAGGACCTGTTGAAGAAAATCCTTGATTCCTACCTTTCAGAGTTGAGACTCGAAGTCGCCGCAACGAAACGCGGCACGTCTTCCCTGCATGATGAAGAGGAACTCGTAAGGGGACTCCAGAAAAAAATATCCGAACTGAAATGAGGGCACGTTCATTCTGAAGCTTTTTGTTTCCGTTCGATGCAAGCGATAATGATTGAGGTACTATTAAGGTTACCGAGTTTGTTAATGCAGATTTGATCGCACAATGTCTGTCCGAATTTCAGCCTGAAGGCGCAGTTTTTCATGCAGGACGCGTAATGCTTGAGCGCATACATTATCTTGCAAAAAAACGTGTTGATTTTACCTTTGAAACAACACTGGCAAGTCGAACTTTTGCCCGATGGATTACAGACCTCCGTAAAACAGGTTATGACTTTCGCCTGGTGTTCCTATGGCTTTCCAATGAAGATATTGCTATGCTTATTATTTCGTAAGCCCTTTCAATATCTTATAAAACCCAGGAAACGATATATTCACAGATGAAACGCCTTTTATAGTTGTTGTCCTGCTTGCAATCAATGCAGCTATGGAAAATGCCATTGCAATTCTATGGTCTCCATAACTGTCTATTACTGCGCCTTTAAGTTTTGCCGGACCTTTTATGCTCAGGCCATCTTTGAATTCTTCGACCTCTGCTGCCATCTTTCTCAACCCTTCTGCCATTGCCTTTATCCTGTCAGACTCTTTTACCCTGAGTTCTTCTGAGCCTCTTATAGTAGTTATACCATCTGCCTGAGTTGCAGCAATACATATTATCGGGAACTCATCAATCAATGATGGGACCTGCTCTTTTGTTATGTTTATTGCTTTTAACCCTTGCGCTCCCTTGCAGTGTATGTCTGCAACCGGCTCGCCTGAAACATCTCTTACATTCATTAATTTAATCTCTGCGCCCATTTTCTTCAGGGCATCAAGAAGCCCTACCCTCGTTGGGTTTATTCCAACATTTTTTATTATCACATCAGAGTTATTCATCAAAAGGGCTGCAATAATAAAAAATGCTGCTGATGAGAAATCACCTGGCACTTCTGTATTCCTGCCTTTCAGCTCGGTGCCACCTTTGATTTTTATACTCAGACCTTCAACCTTTATCTCAGCGCCATAAGAAGGAAGCATTCTTTCTGTATGGTCACGTGATTTCACAGGCTCTATGATTTCTGTCTCTCCATCAGCATAAAGCCCTGCAAGGAGTATTGCAGACTTGACCTGTGCACTCGCAATCGGCATCTCATACCTGATTGGTTTTAGCTGTTTACCTTTTATAACAATTGGAGGATAAGCATCATCAGCCCGTGCAGCAATCTCAGTTCCCATCTGTTTTAACGGGGTTATAACCCTTTTCATGGGTCTTCTCCTTAAAGAATCATCGCCTGTAAGGATTGAGAGAAATGGATTGCCTGAAAGAATCCCTGAGAGCAATCTTATTGTTGTACCTGAATTTCCACAGTCAATAATATTTTCAGGCTCTTTGAGGCCATGAAACCCCTTGCCGTGAACTATTAGCTCACACGAAGAGGTACCTTCTTTACCCCCCCATCCCCCCCTTGGCAAGGGGGGGCGGCGGGGGGGTAATTTTTCTTCTATTTCTATCCCAAGTCTTCTAAAAGCATTAACTGTGCTTAATGTATCTTCAGCCCTCAAAAAATTTTTTATGATGCTTTTGCCTTTTGATATTGATGAGAGGATTACTGCCCTGTGCGATATTGATTTATCAGGCGGGGGTATTATTTCGCCTTTCAGTTTTTTTGCTCTTTTGAGTTCAATTCTATCTGACATCTTCCCTCAATGTCTTGGCCTTATTGAATTCTTTTTCCAGGGCATCGGAATCTGATTCCTGCAAATATCTGCCAAGACCATCGAGATTCTTCTTGAAAATCTCTATGAATTCAAGAAGATTTTCCCTGTTCATCAAACATATATCCCGCCAGAGTTCTGGAGAACTCGAAGCAATCCTTGTCGTATCTTTAAAACCCTGACCTGCAAACTTAAGATAAGAACTGTCTATATCGGCAACAGTGTTGACAATGGCATAGGCAATAATGTGTGGGAGGTGGCTTACAGCAGCATATACCCTGTCGTGTTTATCAGGACTCAGGATCGAGGTAACAGCGCCTAATGCATTCCATAATTCAGTAATTTTATTAAGTGCGGTCTTATCGGTCTTTTCTGTTGGCGTTAGGATACATTTTGCTCCAATAAATAAATCTGCTGTTGCTGTATCTATCCCTGTTCTATCACTTCCTGCTATTGGATGACCACCCACAAAACTAACACCCCCGGGCATCAATCCCTCCATCTTCTTAACAAGTTCCCCTTTCACGCTTCCAACGTCTGTTACAATTGCACCGTCCTTTAAAGAACCTTTCATCATCTTTGCTGTCTCAGTAAAAGAACCAACTGGCATAGAAAACAGAATAAGGTCAGAATCTATACAGGCGTTAGCGGCATCAAGCTCCAGAGAATCGATTATCTTCATCTCCTTTGCCCTTCTGAGGTTATTTTCTCTTCTCCCATACCCTGTTATCTGATTGCAGAGCCTTTTTTTCTTAAGAGCAAGGGCAAAGGAAGCACCAATCAGGCCAACTCCAAGAATAGTGACTTTATTAAAATGTAACTTTGCCATCAGTTAATAATCCTGCCTTTTAAGCATTATATCTCTCTTCCAACAGCCTTTGCTATTGGCTTCAATTCACTCATCAGTTTTTTGAATGCATCGGGCTTTAATGACTGCTCTCCGTCTGACATTGCATCTTCAGGGTTTGTATGAACCTCAATTAGAAGGCCGTCAGCGCCAGCAGCTACAGCTGCCTTTGCCATTGGCGCAACAAGATCCCATTTGCCAACACCATGACTCGGGTCAACAATCACGGGCAGATGCGTTTTTTGATGCAGAACCGGCACAGAACTCAGGTCGAGTGTATTTCTTGTTGCAGTCTCGAATGTCCTTATGCCTCTTTCACAGAGGATAACATGCTGGTTTCCTTTTGACATTATATACTCTGCTGCCATAAGCCATTCCTGGATTGTGGCTGAAAGCCCTCTCTTCAGTAACACTGGTTTTTTGCACATCCCGACCTCTAACAATAACCTGAAGTTCTGCATGTTCCGTGCACCTATCTGGATAATATCCGTATATTTCAAAATAGTCTCTAAATCCCTCGGATCCATAATCTCTGTAACAACAGGCAGCCCTGTTTTCTTACTTGCCTCAGCGAGATATTGAAGTCCCTCTTCACCGAGACCCTGAAATGAGTATGGCGATGTCCTTGGTTTGTAAGCGCCACCTCTTATAAATGATGCGCCTGCAGCCTTAACCTTCTCAGCAATATTCATCATCATAGTTTTGTTCTCAACAGCGCAGGGACCTGCAATAACAGGTATTTTTTTGCCCCCTATGACTTTCCCCCTGACCTTTACTATTGTATCTTGCGCCTTGAAGTCTCTGCTTGCGAGTTTATATGGTTTGAGGATTCTCATTACCTCCTCAACCCCTCGCATCGCGCGTACTGCATTTTCCTCTTCTTCTGTTATCTTTGAGGTGTCGCCAATTACGCCTATAACAGTCCTTTCAGTCCCCTTGGATACTGTTGTCTTTAGCCCCTTGCCTTCAAGCTTTTTTACTATCCGCTCGATGTCTTTCTCTGAGGCATCGGGTCTTAAAACTATTATGTCCATCTATTCCTCCAGTAGTAAGTTCAGAGTTAAAAGTTAAAAGGTGAAAATTAAAATACCAATGACTCTTAACTCTCAACTCTTGACTTTTTAAGTGCACCAATAAATCTCTTATTTTCCTCTGGCAGTCCTATGGTCACTCTAAGTTCTTTTGGACCCATAGGCCTTACTATCACACCCTGCTTTAACAGGGCATCATAGACTGTTTTTGAATCTTTATCCATGATCATATATATAAAGTTCGCCTCTGTGGGAACATATTTTATACCAAGTGAAGATAGTTCCTTATACAGATATTCTTTACCATTATTATTTATCCTCTGTGACAGCCTTACATGTGTCTTGTCTTTTAATGCCTCAATTGCTGCTTTCTGCGCAATTGTGTTTGTGTTAAATGGAGCGCGTATCTTATTCATCTCAGTTATTATGTCCTGCCTTGCAATACCATAGCCGATTCTTAGCCCAGCGAGCCCGTATATCTTAGAAAATGTCCTCAGGATTAATATGTCCTTCCCATTCCTGAAGTGTTTAAAACTGTCAGCGTATTCAGGGTCTGTGACATACTCATAGTATGCCTCGTCAATAACCACAAGAATACCATCCTTGACCCTGCTCATAAGCCTGTCAAGTTCTGTCCTGGTGTTCATAGTTCCTGTTGGGTTATTGGGATTTGCAATAAAGAGCATCTTTGTTCTTGGTGTCACTGCATCCAACATTGCATTAAGGTCATGTTTATAATCTTTCAATGGCACCTGAATTGCCCTCCCGCCCATTGCTTGAACAGCCATAGAATAAACAACAAAAGACGGATACGCCATAACAGCCTCATCACCAGGACTCATGAATGTTCTTGCTGCTATATCAATGAGTTCATTCGAGCCATTACCCAGTATAATCTCTTCGGGCTTTACAGATAGTTTTTCTGCTAATGCATTCTTAAGATAATATCCACTACCATCAGGATAACGGTTTAAACTGTTTAAACAGTTTGAGCGGTTTTTTATTGCCTTTAAGGCAAGTGGTGACGGCCCGATTGGATTTTCATTTGATGCAAGTTTAATGGAGTTTTTTATCCCAAGCTCTCTCTCAAGTTCCTCGATAGGTTTACCAGGGACATACGGCTTTATAGTCCTTATATGCTCTGGAGCCTTTATCACTGGCCACCATGAGGATAGGAGCCAAGAATTTTAAGGTATAGACATCCCTCTTTCATGTTCTCGATAGCTTTTCTGACTTTTTTATCCTCTATATGGCCTTCCATATCCACGAAGAAGATATATTCCCAAGCCTTTCTTCGTGAAGGTCTTGACTCAATCTTGGTGAGATTTATCTTTGCCTTCTTGAATGGCGAGAGGATATCATAGAGAGCGCCAGGCCTGTCTTTTATGGAAAACATTATAGATGTCTTATCCTTTCCTGTTTTCGGATAAGATTCCTTAGATATTACAAGGAATCTTGTAATGTTGTGCTTGCTGTCTTCTATATGAGCTTCCACAAAGTTGAGGGCATAAACTTTAGCCGCAAGCTCGCTTGCAATCGCAGCAGCATCATCCTCTTTTGAGGCAAGCTCTGCTGCCTTTGCTGTGCTCGTGGCTTCCATTACAGGTATGCCAGACATGTTGGCCTCAAGCCATCTTCTGCACTGTGCAGTTGCAGGGGGATGAGAGTATATTTTTTTAATCCTGCTTTTATTCCCGCTTTTTGAAAGCAGGTTATGCGATACCTCAAGCATTATCTCAGCGTTAATCTTAAGGTCAAAATCCATAAACATATCGAGTGTATAACTTATCACTCCCTCGCTTGAATTCTCTATTGGCACGACTCCAAATTCAGCTTTTCCTGAGTCAACAGCGTCAAATACGCCTTTTATGTTTTCCATAGGTATAAACGCTGCTGAGGAACCGAAGTGTGTTAGAGCTGCAAGGTGTGTGAATGTAGCTTGAGGTCCGAAATACGCTATCTTCAGAGGCTCTTCAAGTGACAAAGAGGCAGAAAGTAATTCTCTATAAAGGGCTTTAAGCGCATTATTCGGGAAAGGCCCTTTGTTCAAAGATGTCAGCCTCTCTATTATCTGCCGCTCGCGCTCAGGCGAGTAAAACTTTGCTTTATTATTACGTTTTATCCTGGCGATCTCAAGTACAATCGTTGCTCTTTTATTGAGGAGCTTGAGAATCTCTTCATCAACAGCATCAATCCCGTCTCTCAGTTTTTCAATCTCTCCCATAAATCTCCTATAGATTCTATTTGAATAAGTGTAATTTTACTAATTTTTTCCTTATTTTTTCAAGGATTAGGATTTTAAAGCTGGAGTCCTATCTGAATATCTTGTGGCAGTAATAGCAGTTATCCTGCACTTTTATTGAGAATCTATTTGTAGCATTGGTATCTCCTGTTTTTATGGCTTCTCTCAGGTTAATTAGGTTTTCTTTGAAGTTCTTACATTGTTCAACAAACTGCTCATGCTTATCTGCATTTCTGTGCAATTTAAATTTCTCCATGTAGGTCGCAGCTTCAAGCATTTTTCCAATTGCCCTGTCAGATGCATTAAGGTTATTGTTATTCAGGGTTTTTTTGCAAGCATTCCATTGTTTGTTGATTATTTCCATTGCTTGATGCTGCTTCTTCATTTCAGGGGTCATAACATGTTTGTGTAAAGAGGTCTCGGCTACGGCTCTGTTGCTACTGATTAAAAACAAAAGGCTAATAAAAATAGCAGATAGTTTCATTGTTTGTTAAATCCCCTCCCTTTCCATATCATATAAATAGCAGGGTATATTATTAACTCAAGGATTGTGGATGTTATAACACCGCCCACCATAGGAGCTGCAATTCGTTTCATCACATCAGCTCCGGTGCCATGGCTGAACATTATCGGTATAAGCCCGGCAAGGATGACGCTCACAGTCATTATCTTAGGGCGTATCCTTTTTACAGCGCCATACATTACAGCATCTTTTAGATCACTGCCGGAATTTAGTTTGCCTTCCTTTTTCCATTTCTCATATGCAAGCTCAAGATAAAGTAGCATTACGACACCAGTCTCTGCATCAAGACCTGCAAGAGCTATAATACCGACCCATACCGCAATACTCATGTTGTAATTAAGAAGATAAAGAAGCCAGAAAGACCCAACGAGGGAGAACGGGACAGCAAGAAGAACGATTATTGTCTTTGTCACTGACTTGGTGTTGAAATAAATAAGAACAAAAATTATAAGTGCTGTAAGGGGAATAACGAGTTTCAACCTTTCATGTGTCCTAACAAGATATTCGTACTCGCCGCTCCACTCAAGTCTATAGCCTTCTGGTAACTTAACAGTAGACGCAACTTTTTTCTTTGCCTCCCCGACATAACCGCCAATATCACGACCAGAAAAGTCAACAAAAACATACGCTGCGAGAAGTCCTTCTTCGCTCTTAATCGATGTTGGTCCCTTAACAATGCTTATATCAGCAATTTCTCCCAATGGTATCTGGGCTGTCCCCATAGCAGTAGTAAATATGCCCTGCATATTGGATGAGCCACCCGAGAGGTTGACAGGGACGAGTATCCTCTTTATTTTCTCTATATCGTTTCTCAATTCCCGTAAATATCTGACATTTACAGGATATCTCTCTCTGCCCTCCACAGTTATTGTCTGGGTCATGCCGCCAAGTGTACTCGCAATCACATCCTGAACGTCATCCATGGAAAGACCATAACGTGCTATCTCATTGCGCTTTGGTTTAATATCAAGGAAATAACCGGTTGTTAATCTTTCAGCATAAGCACTTCTTGTGCCTTTAATCTCTTTTATGGCATTCTCCACATTCATGGCAATCTTTTCTATTACATCAATTTT
Organism: Nitrospirota bacterium; assembly: GCA_021824065.1. Classification (GTDB taxonomy): domain Bacteria; phylum Nitrospirota; class Thermodesulfovibrionia; order Thermodesulfovibrionales; family UBA1546; genus JAKALU01. The sequence continues at coordinate 23,126 of JAKALU010000013.1, read as the reverse complement.
AGGTCCTAAGACCTTAACTCCTACAGGCGTTCTTATACCAGTTGCAAGCATATCGATTCTGGCCTTAATCGGCATTGTAAAGGAGTTCGCAACCCCAGGGATTGTGAGCGCCTCGTTCATCTCATTCTTCAGTTTTTCTACATCCATCCCCTTGCGCCACTCTGATTCCGGCTTGAGATTAATAACGGTTTCGAACATCTCGAGGGGCGCCGGGTCTGTTGCGGTCTCGGCACGTCCAGCCTTTCCAAAGACATGGGTCACTTCAGGGATTTTTTTTAGAATTTTGTCCTGTATCTGAAGCAGCTTCGACACCTCTGAGATTGAAGCAGCGGGAACAGTAACAGGCATATAAAAAAGCGTCCCCTCATATAACGGAGGCATAAATTCAGAGCCGAGTTTTATGAAAGGATAAACTGTTAACAACATTATAATTATTGCAAGGATTATGACTGTCTTTCTGAACCTTAATGCAATTTTTGCGATCGGCTCGTATAGTTTGTGCAATATCAGACTGACCGGATTCTTTTCTTCAGGTCGAATCTTCCCTCTTATGAAAAGACCCATTAGAACGGGTGTCAGTGTAATGGCAAGAAAGGATGAAAAGAGCATAGCAAATGTTTTTGTGTATGCCAGCGGTTTAAAAAGCCTTCCTGACTGTGCCTGTAGTGTAAATATGGGAAGGAATCCAACCGTAATAACCAGGAGAGAGAAAAACAGAGACGGCCCAACCTCTTTTGCAGCATCTATAATTACATCCAAACGATTTCCAGTTTTCCCGTGCAGTTCCCAGTCCTCAAGTTTTTTATGGGCATTTTCAACCATGATAATAGAGGCATCCACCATAGCTCCAATAGCAATGGCGATGCCGCCAAGACTCATGATGTTTGACGTAACCCCTATGTAATACATACAAATAAATGAAATAATAATGGCGACAGGCAGTGTCAATATAACAACAAGGGCACTGGGCAGATGGAAAAGAAACACGACACAGACTGCACTGACTGCCACCGACAGCTTGATTATCTCATCTTTTAAGGTGTCTATTGACCTGTGTATAAGATCTGTCCTGTCATAGGTGGTAATGATCTTAACGCCTTTTGGCAGACTGGGCTGAATGTCGTTTTCGATCTTTTCTTTCACACGTTCAATGACATTAAGGACATTCTCCCCAAAACGGACAACAACAATGCCACCAGCCACTTCGCCTTTCCCATCAAGGTCAATAAGTCCCCTCCTTATCTCGGGCCCGAGCTGGATATTAGCAATATCACGTAAGAATACAGGTGTCCCGACACCATTTGTGCCAACAGGGATATCCTCTAAGTCCTTAATGCTTTTGATATACCCTCGGCCCCGAACCATGTATTCCACACCTGAAAACTCAATGACGCGACCCTCCACATCCTTATTGCTTCGGCGGATAGACTCCATGATTTTCATAACAGGTACGTTATATGCTGCAAGGCGATTGGGGTCGATGTTTATCTGATATTGTTTTACAAATCCCCCGACACTGGCGACCTGCGATACACCGGGTACGCTTTCAAGAGCGAGTTTGGTATTCCAATCTTGGATAGAACGAAGTTGCGAGAGGTCATGTCCGCCTGTTTCATCTACAACTGCATAACTGAAGCCCCATCCTACGCTGGTAGCGTCAGGTCCTAAAACAGGGTTTACATCAGGCGGGAGTTTATTTTTAACTGCCTGAAGATATTCTAAAACCCTGCTCCTTGCCCAGTATATATTTGTACCTTCTTCAAAAATGACATAAATGAATGAACTGCCGAGAAAGGAAAATCCGCGCACAACCTGCACCTTTGGCGCTGCCAATAGAGTGGATGTAATTGGATATGTTATCTGGTCCTCAACAAGGTCTGGACTTCTTCCCGGCCATTCAGTGTATATTATTACCTGCGTGTCGCTTAAATCAGGTATTGCATCCAATGGTGTATTCTTAAGCGACCAGTATCCCCATGCAGAGAGAAATCCGATCAGCAGAAATATTATGAATTTGTTTCTTGCGCTGTATTCTATTATTTTTGCTATCATATTTCAGTCCTAATCATGATAAACAGGGATTGTATCTGAGCGGATTATTTTGCTGATATTCCGACAGTAACCCCCCTTACATCCCCCCTTGCCAAGGGGGGACATGAGGGGGGTGAGGCAAAATCCTCGGAGTCCCCCGACTTTTTGTCGGGAGGCGAGAATGAGCGAAGATACTATCCCTGCTTTAGAGACATTCATCATTTTTGCTTTAATGTTTATGTTCGCCCAGCGGTGTGACACCTTTAAGCTGTGCCTCTGAATCAATTAGGAACGTTGCAGATGAGGCGACCTTTTCGCCTGCTTTTAATCCCATGACCACTTCTCTGAAACCTTCTGCCCTTATGCCGAGCATTACCTCCCTCGGTTCAAAATATCCTTCATCTTTATCCACATAGACAATCTGCCTTGTGCCTGTATCAATTACAGCATCATCAGGAATGGCAAGTTTTCTGCCAAGGTCAATCTTTACTTCTACGTTGGTAAACATCTGGGGTTTAAGCTGCCCGCCGGGATTTGAGATTGAGAATCTTACTTTAGCAGTCCTTGTCTCGCCTGCAAGTGCAGGATAAACATAATCAATCACTGATGAAAATTCTTTGCCGGGGAAATAGCTCAGACTTATTTTTGCTGTCTGTCCTGTTTTTATCAGAGGCAATTCATATTCATAAATATCAGAAACTACCCAGACTGTTGACAGGTCTGCAACATCAAAAAGCTTTTCGCCAGGCATTACACGCATCCCTTGCAATGCCATTTTTTGAACAACATAGCCGCTCACAGGGCTGTATATAGTCAATGTCCTTATAGGCTTTCCTGTTTCTTCAATCTTTTTGATCTGATTTTCTGTTATGTCCCAGAGTCTTAATCTCTGTCTTGCAGCCTCGACTATTGCCGCGGCATCCTTTGATATTAATTCACTAACTACCTTCGACTCCTGACCCCTGACCCCTGACCCCTCGCCTCGGCTCTCCTCGGCGAGTCCGCCCGGGTGCGGACGAGTCGCCTGAGGAGACTGACCCCATTTCACTGCATTTATGAATTCCTGCTGAGTAGCGATGAGCTCAGGGCTGTAAATCTCAGATAGTGGTTCTCCTTTTTTTACATATCTGCCTGTATAATCCACATAGAGTTTCTCAATCCATCCTTCAATCTTTGTATTAACAGTGGCAAGCCTTCTCTCATCATATTCAATACGGCCTACTGTTCTTATAATCTTCTGAAGGGGCTTTACTGCTACCTCGGTTGTCTTAACCCCGATTAACTGCTGTTTGTCTAAGGGTATTTCAACTGTAGGAACTTCTTCTGTTTGCTCCTCCGGAGGTTGGCTTTGTTCCTCGGGTTTTGCGGTTTCTGCAGACTGCTGATGTTCTGGATTAGCTTGAGATGATTGTACGGACTTCTCTGCTTTAGTTTTTAAAATATTATCAAGCGAGCCTGATTTTGAAAGATAAAATAAAAACCCAGCTACTAAAATCAATCCAGCGATGATTATCAGCTTTCTCTTTTTCATTTCTCTTTTTCTCCTTGACTGCTGACTACTGACTGCTGACTACTGACTGTCGTTAATGCCTCAATCCTTGCTATTGCTTTCTCCCTTTCAACGAACTGTCCCCAGTATAAAAGTTCATAGTCAATGAGAGATTTTAGCCTCGATATAACAGTTATTGCCTCAATCTTTCCTGTTATATAACCTGATAAGGCTAATTCATAGTCTTGATATGTTTTGGGTATCAGACCATTTTTGTAAAGTTCCATCAATCTATCTGCTGTCTTTAACATTGAGTAGTTGTCCCTTATGCCAGAAGCCAGCATAAACCTTGTTGCCTCAAGTTCATGCCTTGCTTCTGCAAGGGAGGATTCTGTCTCAAGCACAGCCATTTTCTGTTTTGTCCTATAAAATATTGGGATATTAATTGTGGTTGTAAGACTCCACATGTCTTCAAAATCACCTTTTCTTTTAAATACGCTCGCACTGAGTGTGAAATCGGGATAATATTCTTTCTCAGCCATCTTAACCTTTGCTGCTGCTGCCTCAATCATTTTCTCTTTAAATTTTATCTCTGGAGAATTTTCGTATGACATCGTAAGCAGCCCATCCATACTATAATCATATGCGGTGTAAGCAGGCTCAACCGGTCTGCCGAGCGGAGAATTAATATCCCTTCCAACAGTTGCATTGAGCATTGCCTCGATGGATTGGATTTTTTGTTTCAGCATCTCCTCTTTTTCAAGAAGCATGTATTTTTCTGTCTGTGCCATCAGGACTTCCTGTTGAGGCGCCATGCCAGTTGAATATCGTGCAAGTGCAGCATCCTCTATTTTTGAGAAAAGCGCAGTCTTGTCTCCGATAAGGTCAATATCCTTATATGTAAGAAATAAATCATAGTATAGTTCTTTGATTTTTGCTATGGTTGCAAGTTTTGCAGATTCATACGATGCCTTCAGGCTTTCAGATTCTTTAGCAACCATCTCTCCTTTTAATGAGAGTTTCCCCGGGAATGGGAACATCTGAGATGCAGAGAACATCCATTGTGCGCCTTCCATTTCGCCATATGTATATCTGCTCCACCCTTCATTCTGATAACCGACCATGAACATTGGATCAGGAAGGCTCTGAGCCTGAGGTATTCTGTATTTCGAAGTAGAGGCCCTGAACTCAGAAACAATAAGGTCATGGTTATTTTTTAATCCCTCATCAATCAGATCCTGAAGCTTTAAGTCTTCAGCAAAAGCATTAGGAGCCAAGAACACAGAACACAGAACACAGAACACAGATTTTTTAACCAGTGATTTTAGAGATTTTGTCTGTGCTCTGTGCTCTGGCATCTTTATTCTGTTTCTAATGTGCATCCACATTGAACTTTACTGTTGTTGTTTTGCCGCCACGAATTATTTTTACAGCAACATTCCATGCACCTGACATCGAAAGATTCATCTTTGCCTTATATTCATTGCCCTTTAATGCAGCATCTGTTTTATAGGTCATTGCAGGCATACCCGGCATTGCTGGCATGGAGTATTCAACCTTTACTTTTGCATCAGTGACATATTTGCCAGCGGAGTCTTTTATCTCAACCTTAATGTTGTTGTCACCAACAACAGGCGGGTTCTTATCGATCTTTACTTCGACATCATAATCCCCTGCCTTTTTCTTTACCTCGTAGTCCTTTGCGTATGCTATGCCTGCTATTAAAAGCAGGATTAAACTGAATACAGCCAATTTTTTCATGTCTTCCTCCTGTTGTTATTAGATTCTGAAACAAGTTCAGAATGACAGATTATTCGATTTTTAGTTGTCATGCCGGACTTGTTTCAGAATCTCTACTTTATCCACATTTGATTACCTCTTGTATTCTTTTTCAACTGTATTCCGTATCTGTTTTACGGAATATCCTTTTTTGTAAAGCTCGAAAGCCCTCATGGCTTCCCCAAGACAAATGTCTCACATCGCAGCGTGGTTGTCAAGATAGCAACTGAGAAGGCTCTTATGCTTGAAAGCTGGCGAATCTTCGCAAAAACAATAACAGTAAATGCTGTCCAGAACCCACGGGATCTCCTTTGCTATCTGATATGCCCTTTTTATGGTCGCGTAATTTGAAAACATATTCGGGTCAAGTGTAGACCTTGTCTCACCCCTCCTAAGAGATTCGTCTTTTACTGTCTTCTGCGCCATTACCTCGCTTACGCCTATTGTAAAAAAGAGCATGATAGTGGCGATAGCGATATATTTAAGACTATATGTCTTCATCTTTCTCCCTCCTTTGGTAATTCCCTTAATCTTCTTTAGCCTTAAGGCTACCATTTAATTTTGAAGAAATTATGAATCTCTCCAAGTTATTTTTAGCTAATCCGATGGTTTCAAAGTGTGTATGCGCCCATCATTATCATCAATATATTGACCTTATCCGTCCTGTTCTACAGTCAAACAGGGCTCTGTCAACTATCTCCTTGTTCCTGTAAACGTCTGCCTCTACAAACCTTCCGCCTTCCTTTATAACAACCGCCTTCAACCCCTTCTTTTCATAATACGATTTAAGGGCATTGACTGCCTTTTTGTGTGCAGGCTGTTTATCACAGTATCCATATGCGCCGCACAAATGACATGAAACACCATAAGGAGTAACTTCCTTTTGTGTGTTATCCCCTCCATATGCAGATAAAACAAAAGCGAGGATAGGGAAAATAACTATTAACATTCTGTTCATGGTTTTAAATTAGCAGAAGAGTGTGAAGATTTTTTGAAGGTTTTATAGGAAGATTATGAAGGCTTAGAAGTTGGACTGAGAATTTATGGTTATATAGGGATAGTGACAATAATTATTGTCACTATCCCTATCGCTGTTATTTTATTTCCCTGTAACCGATATCAGTTCAACCTCAAAAATTAGAACTGCATTCGGGCCGATGATACTTCCTGCACTCCGCTCGCCATAAGCGAGATTAGAAGGGATAAAAAGCTGCCACTTTGCACCTTCCTTCATCAATTGCAATGCCTCGGTCCAGCCTTTGATCACGCCGCTGACTGGAAATGTTGCTGGCTGTCCTCGTTTGTAGGAGCTGTCAAACTCTGTTCCATCCATCAATGTCCCGCGATAATTGACTGTCACAGTATCTGTTGCCTTCGGAGTCTTACCAGTCCCTTCTGTTATTATCTTATATTGCAGACCGCTCGACAGAGTTTTCACACCTTTCTTTTTCTTGTTCTCAGCAAGGAAAGCCTCGCCTTGTTTTTTGTTTTTTTCGGCAAGTATTTTTGCCTGCTCATTCTGCTTTGCCATCATCTCCTTCTGCAAAGCCATCAGAGTTTCGCGAACCTCCTCCTCGGTCAATAAGGGCTTGCTGCCGGAGAAAGCGTCTTTGATCCCCTTCGCAAGAAGATCGGGATCAATATCAAGTGATTGCCTTTTCATGCTGTTACCGATATCCACTCCAATGCTGTAACTCAACTTATCCTTCTGGGTTTTCAGAACAGACTCTTCACCCGCATAAACCATGCTTGCCAAAAGCACAATACATAAAACTACTATCAAATGTAATTTCATATGCACTCCTTTCATAAAAATGATTTATTCTCAATCTGTCGAAACTTGTGGATTGTACCTTAATATTTCGTTTTCACCGCACTCTACAAATTTAAACTAAAAAATAATATTATGCAATTATCTATTGGCTGGCCGCATCACAAAATATATCCTGAAAGTTGTCCCTTCATTGGCCTTGCTTTTGACTTCAATTTTCCCACCCATTACATCAGCGAGCTCTTTTACTATGGCAAGCCCCAGTCCTAATCCCCCCTCACCCCCTTTCACTAATGAGGGGATTTGATTTTCTACTCTGTAAAAACGGTTGAATATAAACGGGATTTCATTTTCGGGTATGCCTTTCCCTGAATCCTTTATCTCGATGAAGAACGTTTTCCCGTCCGTCCCGTAGTCAATCCAGACGCCGCCTTTTTCTGTGAATTTCAGAGAATTTGAAATTATATTCCTTATTATCCTTTCGAGTTTTTCGGTATCTGTAACAATAAACAGGTCGTCTTCCCTTGCAACCTTTATATCAAGACCCTTTTCTTTAAATGCCGGAAGCATTTCGTTGCTGAGTCCCGAGAGAAATTCTTTGAGGTTTATCTCTGTCATCTCACCTTTTGTGAAAAAACTTGCCTCTGCAGCAGTGATATCTTCGATGCCTTTCACGAGTCTGATTAATCGGTCAATCTCATTTTTTATGTTTTCGAGTCCTTTTTCTCTGTCTATTACTCCATCCGTAATCGCCTCTGCATGGGTTTTTAATATTGTTAACGGAGTTCTTAATTCATGGGCGATATTGGAAAGAAGGTGTTCCCTTAATTCTTCTTCTCTTTGCAGAGATTCTGCCATTTTATTGAATGTTTCGGCAAGCTTCCCGACCTCATCATAAGATATAGGACTTGTCCTTACGGTGAAATCTCCACTTGCAATTTTTTCTGCCGCTTTTTTTAAATTCGTAATAGGTTTTGAAAGGTACTGGCTTAAGAGCAGGGCTATTAATAGCGAACCTCCGCCAGCAATTAAAAAAGAGACATAAAGAAAATTTTTTGTCCTTTTTTTGAATATGAATTCCTTCTCTTTTATTCTTTCTTTTTGAAATGGACGTGACAGAATAGTTCCTATTTTTTTGCCCTTTATGTAAAGGGGATATTCGTCAAAATTACCTGTTGTTTCATGGATATGAAAAAGCCCTTCCATACGGTGCTTCATTGTATCAGACAATGATTCCATTGCCTTATGTGATGATATAACCTCTTGCCCCTCGGCATTAAGGACTTTTATGTCGAGTCCGAGCATCATGGCCCAGTGGATAGACTCTGATAACGCCTGTTTATCCCATCTTCCGTCAGAGTAACTTCCTTCAACTGATGCGAGTACCCAGTAAAACTGGTCTTCTTTAACTCCGTTAACATAGTTGTCAAAGTCTCTCATTATCAGCCATTCAAATATGAAATTCGAAAGAAGGGCTGCGAGGATGACGGCTATGAGGGCAAGGAATATTTTAGTTTTCATTCTTACTCCTTATTTTAATCAGTCAGGAACCCCTATAAACTTATATCCTGCGCCATAAACTGTTTTAATGAACATCGGCTTTTGAGTGTCATCCTCTATCTTATGCCTGATGTTTTTTATATGGGCATCTATAACCCTGTCATAACCCTCAAAGTCATAGCCCTGAACCATATTTACAAGCTGAAGCCTGCTGAATATAACATGCGGTCTTTCTGCAAGGCCGAGCAATATTTTGAATTCAGTGATTGTAAGAGGGATAACTGTTTCTCTTTTTGTAACCTCCATTGAGAGGGTATCGATCTTCAGTGCCCCTTTGTTAAAAGACAGAACCTTTTTTTCGCCTTTCTTTGTCCGCCTCAGATGCGCCTTCACCCTTGCCACGAGTTCCCTCGGGCTGAACGGTTTTACCACATAATCATCGGCCCCTATTCCAAGGCCTTTCACTCTTTCCTCTTCTGAGCTTTTAGCGGTTAGCATTATTATGGGCACGTCTGAGAATTCCCTGATAGTGCTGCATATTGTTTCTCCATCAATGTCAGGAAGTTTCAGGTCAAGGATTATGAGGTCGTATTTATTTTTGATTAACTTTAATGCCTGTTCTCCTGTTTCTGCAATATTGACATTAAACCCATCCCTTTTAAGGTATGACTTTACGATGTCTGCAATCTTCTTCTCGTCTTCAACTATAAGAATTTTTTCGTTGCTCATGTGTTGATTTCATTATATGCACTAAGGAAGGTTTGGGCAAGGGGGGAGCGAGTATATTTCAGGTGGTGATATGCGATCCTTTAGAAGACAAGGTGCCTCAACGGTTCACAGTAATACACTTAAGCTAAAAGTATGTCTTGTTTGTCAGATTCCTTATCCTCAAACAGCGGAAACCACCCATCCTTTGTTAATACAAACGTCATTTCCTTCTGGCAGGTAGCGCATTTTCTGATTTCAGCAGCCTTGATACCCAATGCCATTGTTTTAGATGTAAGGGCAGGATGGTAAATAGCTTCATATCTGTGCTTGTGTTTCATTTCTGACCCCTCCTTTTTAAATCGTACACTAATCCAAACAAGATGTCGAGCCCGATTTCAGGCTTTTTATATGCGCTGGGGCAAGTTTGGGCAAGGGGGGTAACGCTTTCTTCCTGATATCCACGCCTGAACTGTGCGGTGGCTATTCGCCATCCGCACGAGTGATTTGTTATGCCTTAAACATTTTCTATTTTTATCCCCCTGCCTGATTTAAGACTCTTACGGGCTTGTTCGATTCTCTTTAAGAATCGCGGGTCATTCTCCAAGCGGTAATCAAACCAATCTTCTTCGTCTTCAAACCCGATTAAAACGCCGGCGGGTTTCCCATGACGTGTTATTACAATCTCCTCTTTTTCAGCTAACCGCAGAAATTTGGATAGGTCATCTTTAACTTCTGACAAAGCTGCTTTCTTCATATGCTTTCTCCTACCTTTTTAAGCCATTCAGCGGCTTTTGATTTTAAAATTATCGAGAGTATTTCTACTCTGTTTCTTTCTAGATCATAAAATATACGAAAGTCATCTATCTTCAACCTGTATTGAGGATGCCTTAATCCGCGCAGTCTCTTTATTCTGCTCTTGCTTGTTTTGGTCGGTTCATGCCTTAAATGGACCTCAATCAAATCCTTTATTTTTGTCCTTTGGTAAGCATCAAGCAATTTCAAATCTTGAACGGCTTCCGGTGACAAGATGATTTCATATCGCATTCTGGCTATATTATAGCCAAATTAGTGGATATCATCAAGATGCGATGGGGTGTTTATTATAAAGTTAAAATCAGCGTTGTAGCTGCGACCATTTGCGACCAGTTATGCACAAAGGAAAGCCTGACCTACTGCTGCTTCATGATAATTGTTTATTTTCATGTAATGATTTCATTATATGCACTGCGGAGAGTTTGGGCAAGGGGGAGAGATAAGCTGCCTGCCGTTGACAAAAACTCTAAGAAAATCTACTAACTGTTTTTAACTTATCTGTTCGTCTATGAAAGAATTAATGGATGACTGGTGTTTCTCAGCAACCTCAAAAAAACTGAGACCAAAGCCTTTATCTGTAGACCTGCCTGTTGCATCTCTTACAATTATACCTTTTATTTTTACTTTGATTTTTCTATCAGGGAAAGAAAAATCAATTGTAAGCATTGAGCCGATTCCGTATGGTTCTTCGGTTTCAAGCAGAAGACCGCTCTTACTGATATTCCGAACTGTGCCTGAAGTCATGGTTCCTTTGAAAGCTACATCTGCGGGTATCGCCACATCCAATCTTGGCTCATTTCTTTCTTTTATTCGAACAAATTTTTTAATTTCAGCGAGGAAAATATCTTCGTCTATCGGCTTCCGGAGATAAGAACTGCACCCTGCACTGCGACACTCCTCTTCTTTGGGAGAGGCGGTCACAATCACAATTGGGGTGTCCTTTAATTCAACATCTGACCTTACAAACCTGCAGCATTCGATTCCGTTCATAACAGGCATCTCCAGGTCGAGGAATATTATGTCCGGTCTTTCAGACTTGGCAATACGAAGCGCTTCAAGCCCGTTTGTAGCCTTCAGGACAATACATTCAGTCCTCTTTAGAAATGATGTTTCAAGGTCAAGAAAGTTTTTCAGATCGTCGACAATAAGAACCTTTATAGTCATAATACACCTCTCAATATATAAAAATTAACTAACTAATATTAAATAGCCTTCAAAGTTCAGAGCTACTTTATCTTATACTCTTTTATCTTCGCCCTCAGGGTATTTCTGTTAATGCCGAGGGTTCTTGCTGTCTTGAGCTGGTTGCCTTTTGTTTCTTTCAGTACGATGCTTATCAAAGCTTTTTCAACTTCAGACATCACAGCGGTGTGAAGATTACCTGTCTCGAGTTTTGTCATGTCCTTTAAATATCGCTTCAACTTATCCTCAAGGAATTCCTTTATAGAATACGAATTCCCTTCTTCTACATGCAGGTCGCGTTTTTCTATTGCTGTCCCATCAGAGAGGATGCACGCGCTCTTGATTGTATTTTCCAATTCCCTTACATTGCCCGGCCAGTCATATTTTATTATAAAATCCTTTGCTTCTTTTGAAAGCTCTTTCTGGCCTGTTTCAAACTTCGCCTGAGCCTCTTTGAGGAAGTGTTTTGCAAGTGGGAGAATATCTTCTTTCCGGTCTCTCAAAGGCGGAAGCTTTATCTGTATAACATTGAATCTGTAGTAGAGGTCTTCTCTGAACGAGCCTTTGGCAACAGCCTCTTTCAGATTTTTGTTAGTTGCGCCTATTATCCTGACATCTGCCTTTGTTACTTTATTGCTTCCCAGTGGGCTGAATTCCCTGTCCTGCAAAAATCTGAGAAGCTTTGCCTGCAGGTTTAGATCAAGTTCAGAGATTTCGTCAAGGAATAACGTCCCTCCATTTGCTGATTCGATCTTGCCTATGCGTTTTTCTTTTGCACCTGTAAATGCGCCTTTTTCCCAGCCAAAAAGTTCTGCCTCAATGAGGTCTTTTGGGATGGAGGCGCAATTTATTGCAACGAATGGTCCTGAACTGCGCTTGCTGTTATATTGTATTGCCTTTGCAACAAGCTCTTTCCCTGTCCCGCTCTCGCCTGTTATGAGCACTGTTATGTCTTTTGTTGCGACTCTGCCGATTTCTTTAAATACCTTCATTATCTTTTCACTTCTGCCGATTATTTGTGGTGCCTCTGTCTCGGATGTTGTCTCTTTCAGTCTCTTGAGTTCTTCTCTCAGGGACATATCTTTGAATGCCTTTTCCACAACTATCTTGAGTTCATCAATATCAAATGGTTTTTCAATATAGTCGTATGCCCCTTCTTTCATAGCCTCTATAGTGCTTTCCATTTTTCCATGTGCTGTTATCATTATTACTGTTGCATCGGGGTTGGATGATTTTATGTCGCGCAAACCGTCGAGGCCATTCCCATCAGGCAGGATAAGGTCGAGGAGGATGAGTTGAGAGTCCTCTTTTACTGCCTTCAGCCCTGAGGAGAGTTTTGTATGTGAAACAACTTTATAGCCGATTGGTTCAAGGGCTTTTTGAACAACCCATGTTATACTCTCATCGTCATCGATTATTAAAACTTCTTTATCCATAGATTTTACTAAGCAACATGCAAAGCATGTTTATCATTTCTCCTTAAACGGCAGATAAATATTAAATGTTGTGCCTTCATTAAGTTTGCTTTCGACCTTTATGAATCCCCTGTGGTCAAGGATGATCTTTTTCGACAATGCAAGGCCTATACCAGTTCCATGCTTCTTTTTTGTATAAAAAGGCAGAAATATCTTTGATATGTCCTCAGAGGGAATTCCCTCACCTGTATCCTTGATGGATATGACAGCCCAGCGCTTGGGTTTCCCCCTTTGTCTGACGTATTCTCTTGAAACCCTTGTCGATACTGTCAGCCTTCCTCCTTCCTGCATTGACTCTATTGCATTTTTTGCTATATTTAAGAATACTTGGAGCAATTTCCCCTCGTCTCCCATTACCTTCGGAAGACTCGGATCGTATATCTTATGTAAAATAAGTTTCTTGTTTTTCATTGGAATATCTAAAATCGAGAGAGCTTTTTCAAGAACCTCATGGATATTTATTGAGTGGAATGATGGCCTCTTAGAGATGGTTAAATAATTCTGAAGTATCGAATTTAACCTGTCAGTCTCTCTGATTATCAGGTTTATATATTCGCCAATATCCGCAGTCTGTGTCTTATCGCGCAGCAATTGTGCTGCTCCTTTTATACCGCCGAGAGGGTTTTTAATCTCATGTGCTATGGTGCCCAAAAGATATATTAGGGAGTCGAACTGATAATCTTCTCTCTCTACAATGGCGATATTTTCTCTGAGTGAAAGAACAGCGCCCTTTGTTTCATCCTGCACAAAAAAAGGTGAAAGGTTGAAATCAACATTTACTATTCTCCCAATGTTTATATCTACACTCTTACCACTGAAAGGCCGTTCTTCGGATATGGTCTTTCTTATGAATCCTGACATGGCTTTTTCCTCGGGGAATAGTTCTTTAAATTTTTTCCCGCTTATCTCTTTCAGGCTCTTCCCAAGAAGCTCTTCTCCAGCCCTGTTTACGAACTTTACCACAGCCTTTTTGTCGAACAGTACTATAGTCTCTTCAATGCTGTTTATCAGCGCTTCAAATGGGAACATGTATTTTTGATTATATATTACCCGGATTCAGATATAAAGGCTTTTGTAGGCAGAACCGCTTTATTTTGTTTATCTAATCCTATGCGGATGTGTATATACGTTCAGCCTGTCACCACGGACAAATCCAGCAAGTGTTATCCCTCTCAATTCAGCAATTTCTATTGCAAGGTTTGTCGGAGCCGTCCTGCTTGCAAGTACAGGGATGCCCCATTTCGAGCACTTTGATGCTATCTCTGATGAAAGCCGTCCGCTTGCAAGCATTATCTTTTCTGAAAACGCTATGTTCTCGAGCAGTGAATACCCTATAACCTTGTCAACAGCATTGTGCCTCCCTATATCCTCTGCAAATGCAATGATATTCCTCCCATCTGATAAAGCAGCGCTGTGAACACAACCTGTAAGCCGATAAAGCTCGGAGCGGCTCTGAAATTCTTTGAATATATTAAAAAGACTCTTTGTATCTATTGAAAATGTATCTGTTATCTTTTCAGTCTCTGGTTTTTTAGCGAATGTTATTCCGCCTATACAGCCTGAAGTTATAACCCTGCCTTCTTTAGATATGACAATATCTGCTGCCTGTATATTAACAACTACCTCCTCACCGTATTCGATGCTCATTCTGTCCGAACACCACTCCCCTTTAATAATATCCTCTGTCATGAGCAGGCCGACTACAAGCTCTCTTATCATGGAAAGTGTGCAATAGAGGCTGATAACCTCTTCTTTGTTGATAAATATCCTCAGTCTTTTCTCTACAGCAATGAAATCATCCGCCTCTTTAATAGAGTTGCCAGAAATCTTGAGTATTATCTTTTTTGTTAAAGCGTCCATTTTTTTGTGTTCCATTTTTTTTTGTTAACAAAAATTATAAATGTTTGTAAACTATAACGTCAAATAATGCTAAAATATCTGCGGGCTTAAAATGCATATGACTTACAGTGATGCTATAAAAAACGGTTTCAGGCTTGTGAATAAGAACTGGCAGCTTGTGCTCATTCAACTTGGCATGATGGTTATAAGCTGCATAGGCTTTTTTGTGTTTATCGGGGTTCCGCTTGCGGTTGCCTTTGTGATGTTCGGGCTTGACCTGACAGAGTTAACAAGGCTCAAGGACCTTCTCGGAGCAATGAGAGAGCCATCAGAAATTATTTCCAGGTATCTGGGGTTATTTCTTGTGTTTTTAGTCAGCTTTATAATCTATCTGCTTGTTGTGGCATCCATAGGGCTTTATGTCTTTGGTGGTTCTGCAGGTTTGATAGGCAGGGCTGTTAGAGATAATACCGTCAGGTTTGATCTGAATATATTTTTTTCAGAGGGTAAGAGGCTTTTCTTCCCTCTGGTTGGGTTTACCGCAATAATAGGTGTGATATTTATAGGGGTTGCCTTTATACTCGGCATATTTGGAGGAGGAATAGCAGCCATTATATCTATTGCGAGAGAGCATGAAGCAACCCTCGCCCTTTTCCTCGGGATATTCTTTTCGCTGTTATTGTTCTGCGTTGGGCTTATCCTCATTGCCTGCACAATTGCACTTACTTTATATGGCGTGGCAGCGGTTGTGTTTAAAGGGGAAGGGCCTTTGAGATCCACAAAGGAGACGATAAGATATCTCTATCATCATCCTGCTGCGTTATGGCTTTACTGCATAATCTTTGCAGGGTACATAACTGTAAGTTTTCTCCTTATTCTTTTTGGTACCCCATTCAGTTTAATTCCAATAGTAGGCACCATTATCGCCATCCCGTATCAGCTTTTTTCTTACGCAGTTCAGAGCTATTTAGGACTTGTTATAATTGCTACAACATTTATCTACTATTTCTCTACAGAGGTTAAGCCTCATGAGACAACAGAGATGAAATTAGAACCTATTGCCGAAAGTTCCACTCAGGTGCCCGATACTTCTCCGACTCAAGTTTCAGAGCAAGGGCCGCCTCCTCCTGAGAGGGAAGAGCCGAAATAAACTGTATATCGAAGGTCTTCTCAAAAGAGGCTTTTATAATCTCTCTAAACTCTTTGTCGTTTAAATCAGGAATCATATCTTTTAATCCTGCCATTGCCACCTTTATATCCTTGGGAGACTGAATCCTGAATATTTTCTGTATCTCTGATTCCTCAATAGAATAAGGGACTGACCCCTGCTGCAGAAGCCCATCAGACCAGCGCTTCTGGGCAGAACCTACTACCTTCCTCTTATTAATTGTAATTTCGCCATAGGATGCTGATTGAAAGCAGAGGGGACTTTTTGATTGGCGATTGGCGATTGACAATTGGTGATTTTCTCTGATTAATCTTGATTCGGCTGAAAGCCCGATTTTTGACAGGGCGAGGTGCAGTGCTGCACTTATCTTTTTATAACTGTCAAAGATACCTTTTGAAAACAGCTCATTATCTGTTTTCGCAGAGAAGCTATAAGTGAGCTCTTTGCTATGGAGTATTGCCCTGCCGCCTGTCGGTCTCCGCACTATCGGGATATCTCTATTCTGACAGTATTCAATGTTTACATCTCTGGTTTTCTGAAAACATCCGAGGCTTACAGATGGCCTGTCCCATGCATATAGTCTCAGCGTTGGAGGCGAATCGCCTTTTCTAACAGAGGCTGCAATCGCCTCATCGAGTGCCATGTTGTAAGATGCACTGCACAGCCCTGAGTTAATAAATCTCCATGTTTTATCCATAGGAAACTATAAACTGTACACAATATTTTAATCAATAAAAGGATAGATGTAGCAAATCTTTAGGAAGGGCGATCCCCATGACAACCCACAAAAACGTTTTGCTACTTACCAAAAGCTACTCTGATTGCGTTGTTTAATAAAGAAATGCTAAAATGATAAGAAATTTTTCAGAGGCGAGGGATGGTCGAATACAAAATACCGATAGGCTTAACATTTGATGATGTCCTCCTCATACCTGCAAAGTCAGACATCCTTCCGAGAGACGTTGACATTTCAACTAACCTTACAAAAAAGATAAAGATAAATATCCCTCTGCTGAGCGCTGGAATGGATACTGTCACTGAGTCGGAGATGGCAATATCAGTTGCACGTGAGGGAGGAATAGGCATAATACACAGGGCAATGTCTCCACAGAGGCAGGCATCTGAAGTAGACAGGGTGAAAAAATCAGAGAGCGGCATGATAATCGACCCTATAACAATCTCTCCTGACGAACCTATTTCAGAGGCAATGACTTTAATGGAGAAATATAAGATATCAGGTGTGCCCGTTACAGTGAAGGGCAAGCTCGTTGGAATTCTCACAAACAGGGATCTGAAGTTCGAGACCGGATTGAATAAAAAGGTATTGCAGGTGATGACAAGAGAAAGGCTCATAACAGCCCCTGTCGGCACAGACCTTGATGCAGCTAAAAAGATTCTTCACAAATATAAGATAGAAAAACTTCCGATAGTGGATAAAGATTTCAATCTGAAAGGCCTCATAACAATTAAAGACATCGAGAAAAGACGCAAGTATCCGAATGCGTGTAAAGATAAAGTTGGAAGGTTAAGGGTCGGTGCAGCAATAGGCGTTGGAGAAGATGCAGTCCACAGGGCAGGTTTGCTTGTGAAGGCAGGAGTTGATGTCATAGTTATCGACACTGCTCATGGCCATACAAAATCTGTTATTACTATGTTAAAGGCAATTAAAAAGCATCACGGCATCGAGGTTATTGCAGGCAATGTGGCAACCCCGGAAGGGACAATGGATTTAATCAGGGCAGGCGCTGACGCTATAAAGGTTGGGATAGGCCCGGGCTCAATATGCACTACGAGAATAGTCGCGGGTGCTGGTGTGCCACAAGTTACAGCGATAATGAACTGTTATGCTGTTGCAAAAAAATATAATATCCCTCTCATAGCTGATGGCGGTATCAAGTATTCAGGGGATGTAACAAAGGCCATTGCAGCAGGCGCTCATTCTGTGATGGTTGGGGGTCTGTTTGCCGGCACAGATGAATCACCCGGTGAGACCATACTGTATCAGGGAAGAAGCTATAAGGTTTACAGGGGCATGGGCTCACTCGGTGCAATGGAACAGGGCTCTAAAGACAGATATATGCAGGCTGGTGTTGAGAGTAAAAAACTCGTGCCTGAAGGTGTTGAAGGAAGGGTTCCGTATAAAGGACCACTTTCACAGAGTGTTCATCAGCTTATGGGAGGACTTCGCTCCGGGATGGGCTACTGCGGATGCAAGAACCTCAATGAACTTAGACAGAAGGCAAGGCTCATCAGGATTACAAATGCAGGTCTCAGGGAAAGCCATGTTCATGATGTCATAATAACAAGAGAGGCGCCGAATTACAGGACTGAGTGGTAGGTCACACATTAAACCTGAAATTTATTATATCTCCGTCTTTTACTTCATAAGTCTTCCCCTCAAGCCTTAAAAGCCCTTTTTCGCGAACACCTGCCATATCACCGTATTTAATAAAATAATCAAATGAGACGACCTCTGCCCTGATAAATCCCCGTTCTATGTCGGAGTGAATCTTGCCTGCTGCCTTTTGTGCATTCGTACCTTTCTTAATCGTCCATGCCCTTACCTCGTCTTCTCCGACAGTGAGAAAAGAGATAAGGCCTAATAGGTCATAGCTTACATGTATTAGTTTATTAAGTGCAGGCTCTTCAATGCCGAGGTCATCAAGAAATGCCTTTGCCTCATCGGGAGGAAGCTGGGCTATTTCCATCTCGATCTTTCCGCATAGATTCAAAATCTTTACCTGTTTCCCTTTGAAAAATGTTTTCAATTCTGAAGTCGTTGCCCGGGTTTTTTCAGAATTTATTTCATGCTCATCTACATTCAGCACAACTACTTCAGGTTTTATTGACATAAACTGTAAATGTTTCATAGTCTTCTGTTCTTCATCTGAAAACTCCATATCCCTGAGGGCAGTCTCTTTTTCTAATGCCTCCTTGCATTTAATAAGCAGCTTCTTCTCTGTCTCATCGGGTTTCTTCCCTCTCTTTAAACCCTGCTCCATCCTTTCAAGTCTTTTCTCCACAAGCTCCAGATCGCCGAATATCATCTCAAGCTCTATTGTCTCTGCATCACGCCGGGGATAAACATTCCCCAATGGATGAATTACTGTCTCATCTTCAAACCCTCTTAGAACATTCACAACCGCATCAGCGTCCTTTATAAGGTCAAAGACCTTTTTGTTCTGTTCCACATCGCCTTTTGTGAGGCCGATGTAGTCGATATATTCCACAGTTGCATGCGTTGTCTTTTTTGGTTTGTAAATCTCTGCGAGTTTTTCCACCCTCGCATCCGGAACCTTTACCACTCCGATATGTGGCTCTGCAGTTACTGTCGGATATATAGTTGTCTCAAGGTTCAACCCTGTTAAGGCATTAAAGATCGTTGTCTTTCCCGAATTCGCAAGTCCGATAATAGCTACTTTCATTTTTTCTCCTATAAATCGTTTATTTTAACATAAAGCAGTCTTATATCCTTTATCGGAACCCACTTTAGCTATTCCCGGAGGCTTTTCCCCCTTAAAGGATAGAGAAAAATTAATTGACAATAGTAACGAGGTTTGGTAGGATTTTCTTGGCTTCTGAATCAGGATGTAATAGCATCGTTAGGATGCTAAAAAATATAAAGGGGGTAAAGATGGCAAAGAAAAAAGCAGCAAAGAAAAAAGTAGTGAAGAAGGTAGCAAAGAAGAAAGTTGCAAAGGCTAAGACTAAAAGGAAACCAAATCCGGCATTCATGAAAGCCATGAAGATTAGTGATGCCCTGGCAAAGGTAGTCGGCAGCAAACCGTTGCCGAGGACTGAGGTAACCAAGAAACTGTGGCAGTACATCAAGAAGAATAAACTGCAGGATACAGTGAACAAACGGAATATCAATGCCGATGAAAATTTAAAGGCAGTATTTGGAGGGAAAAAGACAGTATCAATGTTTGAGATGACCAAGCTGGTTAACAAACATTTAAGTTAGACAGGTAAGAGCAGGTAATAGTTTATAGTTTAATCCATAGAAAGCAGGTAAGCATTAGTAGCAACGCCTGCCTGCTTTCTTGACCTTCGAGGGAATTTCTCTCCATGCTTGACTTTTTCCCTACATCAATTCAAAAACATGAAGGGAGGCTTGCATGAAAAAGCCTAAGGAATTCAAAAGGTGGAGTATTAGTGAAAGCGATCTATCGGATCTCACCCCGTCCAAGGCAAGGGACCTGATCGTAAAATGCTTTTATGAGGCACAAAAAGAGACGTTTCTGAGGTCGAGGCAACAGTTAGGCATTCGTTCAAGCGATGAGGACATACATGCCAGTGTAGTTTCAGGTGTGAGATTGGCATTTAAAGAGGCTGATGGAGATTTTGATAAGCCGACAAAAGAGAGCCTTATGAATGTGGTTGGCGTTCTGGCAAAAAAATCAGCATCATGGGGCACTCCGGAAGATATCATAGAACATCACAAAAAGCAGATACAGAAGGTTTTAGAGCGCCTGAAATAATTAGTTGTCACCCTGAACTCGTTTCAGGGTCTCACGAGATGCTGAACCAAGTTCAGCATGACACATCCTGGGCTCGAAATGGCAGCACTGGCAAGCCTTATGGATGTTCGAGGATTGATGCCTGAGGTATTATCTGCTTATATTCTTCATAAGTGACTACTGAATTCCACTTGCCTGTCAGTTTCCCGATACCTATTGCGCCAAAAAACAGAACTAAAATAAGGACTACGAATAATACTGGATTTAAGACCTTTTTCTTCGTGAACGCTACATCAAGCGCCCCTTTTGCAGGGCAATGGCTAACGCATGTCAAACAGCCTGTACATTCAGGAGACCTCACCCTTATTTTCTTATCAACAGGCAGAAGTGAGGGACAGTTTTTTGTGCATTTCCCACAGTCAATGCATGCATCTACGTTCCTTGTTATCTTCAATGGACTGCAGAAACTTACAAGACCGAGCAAAGCGCCATACGGGCAGAGATACCTGCACCAGAAATTTTTAAATGGCAGTGAAAGAATAAATAATAGCAGGAGTGAGATAAACGTTGCTTCTGTCATCTTTGTAAAGAAATAGAGCATCTTTACATCTGCAATCTTATAGTAATCGCCTTCAAGGAATCGCAGGATTGCTAAAGGTGGCATCTTTACAACAATTACATAGATGAAAAATGCCATCAGGATATATTTCAAAGACCTCAAAGGATAATCAGCGTATGGTTTTAGCATGAAGTTCCTGCCGAATATCTTTCTGCCGAGTTTCCATACTGCATCAGACAATGCACCAACCGGGCATATCCACCCGCAGAAACTTTTCTTGAGGAGCAATGCCATTAAAAGGGCTGCAACAAATATCACAAGCCCCGCGGGATGGATTCGGTCGAATATACCTGTTGTAATCCAGAGTTTTAATGACATTAAAGCGCCTATGGGAAGGAATCCTTCAACTGACGGTGGTCTGCTGACTGCGGGTGCAGATATGTTTCCGGAGGTGAAATAGTCTACAAATAAATAGAATTTGTACCCCGCGTAGATAAGAAAAAAGAATATAGCCCACTGGACTGTGTATCTTATGTATCTCAGAAATGCCCTATCAATTTTTTCCATAAACAAATTTTAACTTATTTTTTGTCGGAGGGATATGTTTTTAATCAGGAACTATCTATAGCCTCCAAAGAAAATCAGAATAGAGACAACCTCTAATATGCCGGTTAAGAATATTACAATACCAAGAACCAAAAAGACTTTATATAACAAACTTTTTTTCTTAGCTCTTAGAACACGACCTAAGATTACAAGTAACAACGACATTGCAAAAGTAAACGACATTAAGCCCATAATTCTAATTACCTAAAACTTTTTATTACATTCTTAAGAATTCTTATGCTCTCCCTTAGCGGGACCTTATCTGTCTCTATTACGACCTCAGGCTTTTTTGGTTCTTCGTATGGAACTCTTACTCCGGGCACAGGCCAGCCAGCCTTGCCTTTTTTATAAATGCCCTTTGGAGCTTTATGCGTAAAAATTCTTTTTCTTTCTCTTTTCATGCAGACATCAATCGGACATTTCAGATATATCTCTGCATATCTTGGTATGAGTTTCCTTGCAAGGTCTCTCCATTTTCTCAGGTTTCCTGTTGCATCTATAATTACATTATGCCCCTGCTCTGTCATTATCTTTGCAAGATAAACGAGTGAGCGATAAACAATATCCCTTTCAATATCTGAATAGGTAGGCTTTGGTGTTACAATCTTTCTGAACTCATCCATCCTTAATACAATAAACTTCGGATAGACTTTTTTAATCTCATCAGCAATGGTGCTTTTGCCGCTTCCTGGAAGACCTGTTATCCAGAGTGCAATGCCTTTCATTTTCATGATAGGTTCTTATCAGCAGTTATCCGGTTTTCTATCAAACACTGAAGCATCTCAAGTTCATCTTTATCAAACCATGTGATACCGCATATGCCGCACCTGTCTATCTCAACCAAATACGCAAGGCTGTAAAAAGTCCTGAACATGGGGTTATTGCATTTTAAACAGAGTACGCCTGACTTAATTCCTGTCCCGGCACCTCTTAGTTTTCTTATCGTCAGATTTCTCTGATTATCCATTATCACTGCCTTTGCAAGTGCCTTAATCCTTTCCGGACAGGGGATCTCTCTTCTCACGATTATTCTCGGAATCCTATCATTATCTACCATAACGCCCCTGCACGAATTGCACTGGTAGACCTTTGTCTTTTCATATGATATTGCATACAAAGGCTGTCTGCAATAAGGGCACATAAATTCTGAGAGTGTCCCTTCTCTCTGGCTTAACCCTTCCGAGACATCAGAGACCCCGGTCTTTAAATTTGCCCTTGTCTCAAGCCATGACATACTGGCATGGGCCATATCTAATAATATCCCTATCCTCTTCCTTAAAGGAGGATGTGTTGACATCATGTCTGCTAACCATCCTTCTGATTCGTCTAATGAGTTCACCTGAGGATTAACTATACAGAGCATCTCAATGCCGCGTCCTATAAATCCTGAGCCCCTCCAGTTTTTTGAAATCAGGTATAATGACTCGGCCATTGCGAGAGGATTGCGTGTCATGCGTATAGCACCTGCATCTGCCCTGTATTCCCGCTCACGCGAGATGAATAGATTGAGCAGGTTGCTTAGCTTCAGAAAAATCCAGAAAGGTATGAATGCTGGATGAAACCCAGCGGTGTCTTCCTCTGCAAGATTTTGAAGTTTATCAAGCATGGAGGAATACATTCCGAAGAGGCTTGTTACAACTGTAGCCTCAAGACAATCTCCTGAAAGGATGTGATATGCCTCATGTGCCAGGACAGCTTCAAGCTGCGGCCTTGTAAGCCTTGAAAGCAGCCCTTCTGTTATTAGAT
>JAKALU010000121.1 GCA_021824065.1 Nitrospirota bacterium | reverse complement strand
CTTTGGTTTTGTTGCGGTATTTTTTCGTCTTGCAGACCTGATGATTCTTAATCACGGACGACTCTCTGAGAAAGCCAAGATACAGCAGCTCAAACAGGAAGACATACAGGTGAGGAGGGGGATAATATTTGACAGGAGAGGGAGGGAACTTGGAGTAAATCTCGAGGTAGAGTCATTGTATTGTGACCCTGATGCTGTGGTATCCCCGGAAACCACTGCCTATAACCTTTCGAAAGTTACAGGCAGGAACCCTGACGCAATACTTGCAAAATTTTCTTCAAAGGGAAGATTCGTGTGGATAGAGAGAAAACTCAGACCCGAAGTGACAGAGAAAATAAAAGGGATGGATATAAAGGGGCTCGGTTTTATGCCGGATGCAAAGAGGCTTTATCCAAAGGCAAGACTCGCATCTCATGTCATTGGTGCAGTGGGCATTGATAACCAGGCACTTGAGGGAGTTGAGCTTAAATATGATAAGTTTTTAAGAATGCCGGGTGGAAAGATTTTAGTTACCCGCGATGCCAAGGGGAGAACACTTTCTACAGGTGTGGACATAGAATCAAAGGGCAATAATATTATTCTGACAATAGACGAGGGACTACAGTACATTGCAGAGAAAGAACTTGATAACGCGATGCTGCGCTGGCATGCCTCTGCTGCAACAGCAATAATGATGAACCCGTTTACAGGTGAGATATTAGCCCTCGCTAATAGGCCGGCGTATGATGCAAATAACGCTGTGTATGCAAAGGACTTTGAAAAAAGGAACAGGGCGATAACAGATTGTTATGAGCCGGGCTCTACTTTCAAGATAATTATTGGTACAGCAGCGATTGAGGAGGGGATGTTCAATCTTGACTCAAAATTCGATTGCGGCAAAGGCACGGTCTCGGTTGGTAACTCTGTGATACACGATGCGCATAAACATGGCGTGCTGACATTTAAAGAGGTTATACAGAAATCATCGAATGTCGGTTCTGTTATAATAGGAATACAACTTGGCAAAGAAAGAATCTATAAATATGCAAAGCGTTTTGGTTTTGGGGAAAAGACAGGCATAGACCTTCCTGGTGAAGTGTCAGGATGGATCAGACCTCCTGAAAAATGGTCAGCTGTATCTCTTGGTGCAATACCAATAGGACAGGAGGTTGCAGTCACTCCGCTTCAGGTTCTGAGGGCGTACTCTGCAATAGCAAACGGCGGCATCCTTGTTAAACCTCACGTAGTATCGGAGATAAGATCCCCTGATGGAACACTTATCCGGTCGTTTAACGCTGCAGAAAACAAAGTGGCTATTTCAAGGAAGACAGCAGATATATTTAAGGATATATTGAAGACCGTTACAGAAGAGGGTGGAACAGGAAAGAGTGCTTCTGTTGAAGGGAATCAGGTTGCCGGCAAGACAGGCACTGCCCAGATTATAGACCCGAGGACAAGGAGATATTCTAAGGAGAAATATGTGAGTTCGTTTGTGGGTTTTGTCCCGGCAGATAATCCCATGATAGCCATGATTGTAGTTGTTTATGAGCCAAAGGGACAGATTTACGGCGGTGTTGTTGCTGCGCCTGTTTTTAAAGAGATTGCAAGACAATCGCTATCGTATCTCAATGTGCCGAGAGAAGATACTGGAGAGAAGAATATCCTGGTTGTGGAGAGAAGGTAATGAAAGTTCAAAGGTTCAAAAGTTTCAAAGTTCAAAAGTTTTACCCCTCCTACCCTCCCCTTGGTAAGGGGAGGAATAAGGTGGGGTCGCTTCTGCACTTTTGCTCTTTTGCACTATATTGAAATGACATTAAAAATGCTTATAAAGGATATGGAAGTAAACGAGATAAGCGGTAATCCCGATATTGAGATATCAGGGATTGCATATGACTCGAGGAAGGTTAAGCAAGGGGATATCTTTGTTGCTATGAAAGGCGAGAAAGTTGACAGCCATGATTTTATTAGTGACGCGATTCAACGGGGTGCAGTAGCGATAGTGTACGAAAGGCATTCAGCGTTCGGCGTTCAGAAGTCACTCCCCCATTCCACCATTGCTAAAGAGGGGAGTAAAGCAGGGGTATACTCCGAACTAACTTTTATCCATGTAAAAGACAGCAGAGAGGCGCTTGCATGCATTTCTAACAATTTTTATGGCAGACCTTCAGATAAATTAACAGTCATTGGTGTTACAGGGACGAATGGAAAAACGACAACGACATATCTCATAAAATCAATACTCGAGGCATGGGGTAAAGAAGTTGGCCTGATAGGCACGATTAACTATCTTGTAAAAGACAGGCATTATGACGCACCTCATACAACTCCTGAGGCTCTCGAATTCCAGGCCATCTTGAGCGAGATGCTCTCGTCAGGATGCAGCCATGTTGTGACAGAGGCGTCGTCCCATGCCCTTGCACAAAGGCGTGTTGACTATACGAATTTTGATGTGGCGGTTTTCACAAACCTTACAAGAGATCATCTGGATTTTCATGTAACAATGGAAGATTATTTTAAGGCAAAAGAGAGGTTGTTTTATGAGCTTCTTTCAAAGGACGGGACCGCTGTAATAAATTTTGACGATGTCTGGGGAAGAAGATTGATTGAAGGCATCAGCAGTAATGTGCTGACATACGGTATTGAAACGGGCGCAGACCTTACCGCAGCGAATATTAAAGACTCATTTGACGGGCTTGTGTTTGATATTAAATTCAACGGCAGAATATACAATATTAAGTCACCATTGATAGGCATGCATAATGTCTACAACATACTTTCTGCCGCAGGCGCTGCTGTTGGCCTTAGTATTCCATGGGATGTGATAATAGATGGAATAAAAAAGATGGGTTCTGTAAAAGGAAGGTTTGAGAAGGTTGACCTCGCACAGGATTTTCTCTGTGTAGTTGACTATGCGCATTCAGAAGATGCACTCGAAAGGCTTATATACACCGCAAGAGAACTTATACAGAGTTCAAAAACTAAAAGCGGTGGAAAGATAATAACTGTATTTGGCTGCGGAGGAAACAGGGACAGGGGCAAAAGGCCGAGGATGGGTGCAATAGCTACTAAACTCAGCGATTATGTTGTGATAACTTCTGATAACCCCCGGGATGAAGAACCGCTGGAAATAATAAAGGAGATAGAGACAGGAGACTCTCGAAGGAATTATGTCATTGAACCGGACAGGAAAAAAGCTATCAGAAAGGCAGTGGAGATTGCAGAGGCAGGTGATATATTGCTTATTGCCGGAAAAGGGCATGAGGATTATCAGGAGATAAAGGGCATAAGGTATAAATTCAGCGACCGGGAAGCGCTTGAGGAGGCAATAAGAGATAGATTGAAAAACAGTGTCAGTGCCGGTGAATAGGGTCGGTAAAATGAAGTTTTTAATACTGACACCGGCACTCAAAGCTGACTCTATATTTAAATTATGAGAACTTTAACAATAGAAGACATCGTCAAAGCTACAGGAGGAAGGGTTCTTTATAGCAATGGCAATTCCCATGCCTTCACAGGGGTGTCCATAGATTCGAGGGCAATAAAGGGTGGAGAGATATTCGTTGCGTTAAGGGGTGCAAGATTTGATGGACACGATTTTCTCTATAAGGCATTAGAAACAGGCAGCGGCGCACTGGTGAATTTCCCGCCTCCAGAACCTCTGAAGGGCAAAACAATAATCTATGTGAAAAATACCCTGAATGCGCTTCAGGATATTGCGCACTATATGCGCATGAAAAGCAACATTCCTGTTATCGGCATAACAGGGACAAACGGCAAGACAACAACAAAAGAACTGATAGCGTCGATCCTGGGCACGAAATACAGAGTCCTTAAGAATACAGGCAATCTTAATAATCAGATTGGTCTTCCGTTGAGTCTTACAAAGCTCAGCGATGAGGATGAGATCGTTGTTCTTGAGATGGGTGCAAGTGTTCCGGGAGACATAAAAGAGTTATGCGGGATAGCAGTTCCTGATTATGGTGTTGTAACAAACATAGGGCCAGGGCATCTCGAGGGGTTTGGAAGCATTGAGGCAGTAAGAAGCGCGAAACTCGAACTCCTTGATACTGTGAAGGAAGTCGTAATAAGTGCAGATGATACATTCCTTATGGAAGGGATTTCTAAATACAGCGGAAAAGTCGTCACGTTCGGGATAGAAAATAAGGCTGATGTATATGCAAGGGATATTGATGTTAAAGATAGGAACTCTTCTTTTTCGCTCTGCATAGGTTCAGGGCTCTCAATAGAAATAAACTTAAACATACCGGGGACTTTTAATATTTATAATGCACTTGCTGCGGCATCAATCGGACATATCTTCAACATTGACCTGCCGGATATAAAGGCCGGCATCGAGTCATTTAAAGGTGTTCCCATGAGGCTTGAGATTAAAGAGTTATTTGGGGCAACTGTGATAAGCGACGTGTACAATGCGAACCCTGCATCTATGGAAGAGGCGGTGAAGGAACTTGTAAGGCTGAGAAAGGGCAGGACTATTGCTGTTCTTGGGGATATGCTCGAACTGGGCTCATATGCTGAAGAGGCACACAGGAAACTCGGAGAGTGGATGTCTAAACTTCCAATAGATGTGTTTATAGCAGTTGGTCCTTTAATGGCAATAACAGAATCTGCATTTGCTCAAGCAGGCAGACAATCATTCAAAGTAGCCGATGCATCAGAGGCAGGCGAGGTACTCGTTAGTCTTTGCATGGAAGATGACACAGTTCTGGTGAAGGGTTCGAGAGGGATGGGAATGGAAAAGGTTTTAGAGGGGAATAAGGGGGCAGGGAATGCTGTATAGTCTTCTTTTCAGCCTGCATGATTGGTTCTCCCCATTGAATGTTTTCAGATACATAACATTCAGGACTGCACTTGCAGTGATAACAGCAATGTTTATCACATTTATATTCGGTCCCAGTGTTATTGGAAGGCTCAGGAGATTCAGTGTTACACAACATATAAGGGATGACGGTCCCCAGACACACATGGGCAAGACAGGAACCCCGACAATGGGAGGGATACTTATAATAATCTCTATACTTATTACCATTCTTTTATGGGGCGATCTTGGTAATTCATATATATGGGTGATGATTTTCTCTCTGATAGGATTTGGTGCGATAGGATTTATTGATGACTATCTCAAACTCGTAAGAAAAGACTCGAAAGGGTTACGAGCGTGCTATAAGTTTGGTGTGCAGATATCCCTTGCCCTGATAATAGGCATATTTCTTTACATGAATCCGAAGGATACTTACGCTGATGTCCTGAGTATCCCATTTTTTAAAAAATGGCTTTTTGACCTCGGTTGGTTTTACATCCCTTTTTCTGTCATTGTTATTGTAGGGTCCTCTAATGCAGTCAATCTTACGGATGGCATAGACGGACTTGCTATAGGGCTTGTTGGAATTGCAGTGCTTGCTACCGGGGTACTTGTCTATATCTCAGGCAATTTTAAGTTCTCACAGTATCTGCAAGTTCTTTATCTTCCCGGCACAGGAGAGCTGACTGTATTTTGCGGCGCTATGCTTGGAGCATCCCTGGGCTTTCTCTGGTATAACTCATATCCCGCTGATGTGTTCATGGGAGATGTCGGTTCGCTCTCATTGGGCGGTTCACTCGGGACACTTGCTGTAATAACAAAGCATGAAATAGTGCTTGCAGTTGTTGGAGGGATTTTTGTTATAGAGACGTTTTCGGTTGTACTTCAGGTTGCATCATTTAAACTCACAGGCAAGAGAATATTCAGGATGGCTCCAATACACCATCACTTTGAATTGAAGGGATGGCCGGAACCAAAAGTGATAGTCAGATTCTGGATAGTCGGTATTATGCTGGCTCTCTTGAGCCTTGCAACATTGAAATTGAGGTGACGATGAGAAAACAGTTTAAAGTTGAAAGTTTAAAGTTTAAAGTTAAAAAAAGACTTACGCTACGCGCTATCCTTTTTATGTTATTTACCATTCACTGTTCACTGTTCACTGCCTCTGCTGATGAGATAACCTCCAGGGCCGCACTTGTTATGGAGGCTTCAACAGGCAGGATTCTATTTGCAAAAAATCCAACCTTGAAACTGCCTCCTGCAAGCACAACAAAACTTGTGACGGCAATGGTCGTTCTTGACAGGGCTCAGTTGAATGATACGGTGACAATAAGCGAGAAAGCAGCAAAAGTACCCACATTGAAAGAGACCAGGTTTAAGGAAGGCGAGGCTGTTTCAGTAGAGACACTGCTTTCGGCTGCACTTATAAGGTCAGCGAATGACGCAGCTTTTGCACTTGCGGAGGCTGTTGCCAGTTCAGAAGAAAAGTTTGTAGAGCTTATGAACAAGAAGGTTGTTGCAATAGGCGCATCTGACACAAAGTTTATAAATACAACAGGTCTTCCAGGGAGCGGACAGCGGACAACAGCATACGACCTCGCAAAAATAATGAGACATGCCCTCAAATATCCGGTGATAAAAGAGATTATCGGCACTAAAGAAACAGAAATCTCTACAAATGGAGGCAGGACAATTTCTCTTGAAAATACAAACAGACTTTTGTGGTCTGATGAAGGAGCAGTTGGCGGCAAGACAGGATATACAAGGGCGGCAAGGCATTGTTTTACATATGCAGGGCAAAGGAATGGCGAGACAGTAATAGTTGCCCTTCTGGGAGCACCAAGCAGAACAGTGCTATGGAATGAGGCAGAAAGACTGGAAGTAAAAGGTTTTGAAGTTATATCAAGTAATGAGCAACCAGTAGTTTATTTTACGAGGGCAGATTATGAGAAAAGTTTAAAGTCCTCGCCATGGCGATCAGGCCGGGGCGACAAAGTTCAAAGTTCAAGGGTGAAAAGATATTCAAAGGATAAGGCAAAGATTATTAAAGCTTCATCAACAAAAAGATTAAAGACTGTGCGTGTAAAGAATAAAGCGAAGTTATCTGCAAAAGGGAACAAGAAAACAAAGGATGCGAGGATTGCAAGGGGACAGAATAATGGAAGTAAAGGGTAAAAAGATTCTTATCTTTGGCCTTGCAAGAAGCGGGGTTGGTGCAGCTAATCTGCTCGTTACCCTCGGCGCAGATGTGACAGTAACCGATAAGAAGCCAAAGGAAGAACTTGATGAGTTTGTCAGGAGGCTTTTGCCTTCTGTGAGGCTTTGCCTGAACGGGCATCCTGACGGCATATCCGCAGGCATGGATTTAATAGTGGTGAGCCCCGGCGTTCCACTGGATATTCAACCTTTGAAAAAGGCAAAGGAAGCCGGCATAAAGATTATCGGCGAGCTTGAACTCGCATATCAGGTAATAAAACAGAGCACAGAATACAGAACACAGAATACAGAATTTCTTGCAGTTACAGGGACCAACGGGAAGTCTACTACTACAACACTACTTGGTCTCATGATGAAAAAAGGAGGCTTTAAGACTATTTTAGGCGGGAATATTGGGAATGCACTTACAGAAGAAATACTGGAAATAGTCACAACTCTAAACTATATCGTTGCCGAGGTATCAAATTTTCAGCTTGAGTCAATAGAT
>JAKALU010000120.1 GCA_021824065.1 Nitrospirota bacterium | reverse complement strand
TATAAACAAAACCAATAAAAAAGGAGGACTAAGATGAGAGCAAGAAAAGAGATGGTAAGGATGGGGACAAAGATAGGGGCAGCGCTTGGAGCAATAGCATTTTTGATCTTCGGACTGGTTCCCGGGTTTTACTTTGGCAGCTATGGGACACTGGTTGTGCTTAAGCACCTTATGGGAGGGCCTGTAGAGCCAACAGTGCTTGTAAGGATGATAGTGGCAGTTGGGATACTGCTGGGCGTAGTATGCATAGGATCGGTAAGCATAGTTGTTGGTTCAATACTTGGAACAGGGCTTGGTTATCTTGTAGAGGCTGTTACAGCGCCGGCAGAGGTTAAAGAGGCTGCTGAAGCTCCTGCCAAGACAAAATAAGACAATTAAGACAAAGGGAAAAAGAAGAGGAGATCAATCTCCTCTTCTTTTTTGCATTCTCACAGCCCTAAAGTTGCAATTAATATTTTACTTGCAAAAAACATTAGTATTTGTTTATAATCCACCGCTATTTTAGCAGTTCAATAATATCTCCAGATACGAGGAGGTCTCATGAGAAGGTTTCTCGTGATAGTTTTTCTGTGGCTCTTTCTATTATGTCTTACCTATTCCGCAAGTGCTGAAACCTTTACCTGTCTTGCCTGCCATAGTGCAATGAAAGGTAAAATTCGAACAGAAGGGGGCACCGTGATCGATGTGAACGTAGACAGCGAACGGTATGCCACATCTGTTCATGGAGGATTCGATTGTTTGATGTGTCATAAACAGTTCTCTTTAAATCCACATGAACCAGCGAAGATTGGTAATATTCCTAAAAATATTGCTGCCCTTGCAGGCAAAATAGCTCACAAGGCAAAGGTTGACCCAGTGGCTCTCGCAGCGTGCACGGAATGCCACGATAGTGTTTACAATATGGTTCAAGAGAGCGTCCATGGCAAAAATGTTATTGAGAAGAAACAGTCTGACGGTGCCCTTTGTACTGACTGTCACGGGTCTCCTCACTATATCACACCGAAAAGCACCGCAACTTCACTGGTCAACAAAAAAAATATTGTCAAGACCTGTGGAGAGTGTCATGAAAATGAAAATCTTGCAAAGAAATATGATTTTGGGACACATATACTGGATAGATATTATGAAAGTTTTCATGGCAAGAAATATGTCATCGGGCATCCGAATGCCCCTACATGCGTTAACTGCCATAGCTACCATGATATAAGGATGTGGGATGACCCGAAATCTCCTGTTGCATGGGACAACAGGACAGCGACCTGCGGAAAGTGCCACAAAGGTGCAACTAAAAAATTCGTTACAGCGATTACACATAAACCAATAGGGAAACATAATCCTATCCCATACTGGTTTGAAAAGGGACTGATAGTCCTTTTATTATCTGTATTTGCATTTATTGTCGGCCATGTGGTTATTGAGGCTTTTGCAGAGATTAGAGACAGGGTGTTTAGAAAAGGAGGAGGTCACTAATGAATAATGAGCTTCCAAAGGAATATCTTCGTTTTAATGTTATTGAGAGAATTCAGCATGTAATTCTTTTCATCACATTTTTACTGCTCACTTTTACCGGCTGGGCACTGAAATATCCTGAGATAACTATCGAACACCAGAGATGGTGGATAAGCATGTGGGGAGGTGCTAAGACTGCAGGCCTGATCCACCGTATAGCAGGTATTACAATGCTCATCGATTTTGTCTGGCATGTGATTTATCTTGGTTACATGCTCTCAACAGGTAAGATGAAGGTTAGGAAAGATACGACCATTGTTCCACTCCCAAAGGATATTTCAGACCTCATCAAAAACATGCTGTACTTCCTTGGTATAGGTAAAGAAAAGCCGCAGTTTGGCAGATTCAGCTATATACATAAATTCGATTACTGGGCAGTCTTCTGGGGCATGGGGATCATTGGGGCATCAGGGTTTTTCCTTGCGTTTCCTGTTCAGGTTTCATTCTTATTCCCTTCATGGAGTGTGAACTGGATGTGGGAGGTAATTTCTATTATGCATAGCGATGAAGCCCTTCTTGCCATAGTGTTTATACTGTTCTGGCATTTTTATAATGAACACTTGAAGTGGGATAAATTCCCTATGAGCACGACATGGATTACTGGCAAGATTACCATGGAGCAGATGAGGCATGAACATCCGTTGGAATACGAACTTGAATTTGGCAGTAAAAAAGGGGCTAATAAATGAGATGGCTCATATTAGTTGTCGTAGCTGGCTCATTGATAATGGGCTGTTCCCCGAAAACAGAAAAAGGGGATACCGGAAAAATCCCTGAGAAGATTATCTCAAAGGATGAGGCAGTCGGAAGTCTTCCGTGTTTCAAGTGCCACTCGTACCAGAAATTTTCTGCAGCACCTCAGAGAGGGATATTCTCCCATCAAATCCACATAAATACAGGTTACCACTGCAATCAGTGTCACGACTTTGCAGGGCATAAGCACATCATCATCAACCGAAACATCTGTAACAATTGTCACAATATTAAAATGATACCTTTTAAGAAGACAAGCATGCCTTCAAAATTCAATCATGAGTTGCATTCAAAGATGGGTGGCTGTAAGGAATGCCATCCAAAGATATTTGTAATGAAGGCAGGGACTGCTAATGTCACTATGAAGGATATCTATGGTGGTGCATACTGCGGCGCCTGCCATAATGGGAAGAAGGCATTTTCGTCTTCAGAGTGTAATAAATGTCATCAAATGAAAGCATTTGACAAGGAACTTGTTTATAAGATGGAAGGCATGGGACCAGTGACCTTCAGTCATAAATTCCATACAAGTGCATTCTCATGTGACGATTGTCATCCAAAGCATTTTGGCATGAAAAAGACACAGGGCAAAATGCCGATGGATAAGATTAATGAAGGGAAATTCTGCGGCGCCTGCCACAATGGGAGCATAGCATCGCCTGCATCAGATTGTACAAAGTGTCATAAGGGATAAGAAAAAGGGAGAGGTTACAGCCTCTCCCTTTTATTAAAAGTCTAAAAGTTATCGAATTAGTCTCCTACACTTCCAAAAACAATAATTAAGATATAAAATGCTATCTGCCACATTTTATTCTTTTTCCTTTGTCAGCATTGAAAAGAAGTGGGCAAGCAACACAAGGCAGACCCCGCCTATGAAGGCGCCAAAGGCGCCGATTACCCCTATGACGAATACAACCCCGGCGATTACTATAATATGGTTCTGCGGCAGATTAGCGTCAAACAGCTTATTAAGGTCATTTGCCACTGCCTCAGTCCACCCTCCACCAAGACTTTTCCCAAGCAGGAAATCCATGCTGAGGGCAACTGTGATTCCTAAGACAGCACCAAAAACAAGGCCGATATAGAATGCCTTCTTCACTCAGTCTCTATCCCGTATTTCTTAAATTTTCTGTAAAGGGTTGCAAGGTCTATCCCGAGAATCTTAGCTGTTTCTTCCTTATTTTTATTATGGGATTCATATATCTTTAAAAGCAGATTTTTCTCATAGTCGCTTAGATATGTTTTAAGTGTAGAAGATGTCCCTGATATCTCTTTCTCGTATTCTACTTTTTTTACCTTGTCCGGGAGGTCAGAGGGTGTTATATAATTACCCTCAGTAAGAACCACTGACCTCTCGATTACATTCCTTAGTTCCCTTACATTGCCGGGCCATGGGTACTCAATTAGCAGGGAAAGCGCCTGTTTATCAATACCTTTTATATTTTTTTTGTGTTCTTCTACAAATTTATTTATGAAATGCTTTGTCAGCATTTCTATGTCGTCCTTTCTTTCTCTTAGTGGCGGGATTTTTATCTCTATTACATTTAATCTCCAGTACAGGTCTTCTCTGAATCTCCCTTCCTTTATCCTGTTCTCAATATCTGCATGTGTTGCAGAGATTATCCTAATATCAACGATCTTAGGCTTTGTGTCCCCCAAAGGATAGACCTCACCTGTCTCCAGGACTTTTAATAGTTTTGCCTGAAGATTCAATGGCATATCGCCTATCTCATCAAGAAAGAGCGCACCCTGATGTGCAAGGGGTATAAGTCCTAACTTATCAGATACGGCGCCTGTAAATGCACCCTTTTTATAACCGAATAACTCTGATTCCAAAAGCCCTTCAGGGATTGCAGAGCAATTTATGGAAATGAAGGGCTTGTCTCTTCGAGGGCTATTGCAATGAATAATTTCTGCTATAAGACCCTTGCCGGTTCCGCTTTCGCCCAGAATGATAATGTTGCTCTTTGTGGGAATTACCTTTTCAAGGGTCTCGGTTATTTTCAGCATGGATTCAGAATTTGCAACAAACTCCCTGCATGCCATATATTGGCTCACCTGCTGTTTAAGGGCAATGTTTTCCCGGATTATCTTTTTTTGTTCCAGTATCTTGCGTATGGTAAGCCTTATCTCTTCATTGAGGAATGGTTTGACAATATAATCAGCTGCGCCGCTTTTCATTGCATCTACTGCAGACTCTATTGAGGCAAACGCAGTCATAATTATTACTGCTGTATCAGGGCTTATTTCCTTTGCCTTTTCCAGCACTGCCATACCATCAACCCTGCCCATCTTGAGATCTGTAATCACCACATCAAAGCTCTCCACTTTAAGCTTCTCTATTGCATCTTCACCGCTATGGACAGAGGTTACAGTGTAATCCTCCCTCTTCAGCAGGAATTCCAGCGCCTTGCATATATCAGGCTCGTCATCAACTATCAATATCTTTGGTTTCATTTTGAAAAAGATAGGTTAAGATTGAGGTTAAGGGTTAGAATTTTTACCTCTGCCTTAACCTTCACCTTTACCCGTATTTGTTGGTATTGTTATCGTAAATACGCTCCCCTTGCCAGTCTCGCTTTCAACGCTTAAAGTCCCATTCATCTTTTTGATTATATCATAACTCACAGCGAGCCCTAATCCTGTGCCCTTTTCCTTGGTTGTATAGAATGGGTCGAAAATCCTTGTCAGGTCTTCTTTTGGAATGCCCATGCCTGTATCCTCAAACTGAATAACCACATCCTTCCCCTTTACCGTGCTCCTGACAGTAAGTGTTCCCACATCAGGCATGGCATCTATTGCATTCAGTGTAAGATTGACAAATACCTGTGAGAGCATGTTGCCGTCACATATCACTTCAGGCAGGGATGGTGAAAGCTCTTTTACGATAGATATATTCTTTGCTTTTTTATCATACTGAATCAGGTTAATAGATGTCTCTATGATCTCGTTTATCTGACACTTCTTTAGCTCTCCTGCGGGCATTTTGGAAAAGCCCGAGAGCTGTTTTAAGATGTCCGATATCCTGTTTATATGAAAGTAAATGGTTTCAAGGCTTTCCTTTTTGAAGTCATCGCTTTCCATTTCCCTGAGTATCTGCACAAATGAAAATATGGACGTGAGCGGATTCCCTATCTCGTGGGCAATCCCTGCTGCAAGCCTTCCGATGGAAGCGAGTTTTTCTGAATGGATTATTTGTTCTTCCATTTTTTTCATCTCTGTTACATCCTGTATGAGTCTTATGTATCCATGTATTTCTCCGCCTATACCTTCCACAGGCGCTGTGGTAACCTGGAAGTATTTATCTTTCTGTCCAAAAAGATTGGACAGGATTATTGTCTCGATGTTAGGTCTGGCATATGTCTCAAAGATAGAACAATCAGGGCATATATCTTCACAGGACTTCCCTGTAATATCCATACCTGCCATATCTTTTATCATTTGATTTGCCCACTGGATTTTTCCCTGTTTGTCAATAAGTACAATCCCGCCTCCAATGGCGCTGACGATGGTATTAAGTTTTTCTTTTTCGCTTACAAGCTCTGTAGTTCTTTCGCTTACCTTGTTTTCCAGTTCAAGCGCATATTTTTCCAGTTCCTGC
Organism: Nitrospirota bacterium; assembly: GCA_021824065.1. Lineage (GTDB taxonomy): Bacteria > Nitrospirota > Thermodesulfovibrionia > Thermodesulfovibrionales > UBA1546 > JAKALU01. The sequence goes on along the minus strand of JAKALU010000120.1, from coordinate 1,749 downwards.
TTTCTCTTTGCTACTTCTTCTGCCTGTATTCTTTTTTTATTGAATACAATTAATAGAGCTGAAACTATACTCGTTGTTATGAAGATGGATATGATTAGATATGAGTAAAGCTTCATGCTCTGCTTTGTAGCACGGGTTATCTCAGAATAAGGAGCGGACATAGCAATTATCCATGAAAGGTTGCCTATATCAGCAGTGGAAAAAGCAATAATCTTATCCTCTCCAGAGGCGGCGATGTACCTGCCGTAATTACTCGCCTTGCCTTCTATTATCCTCTTTTCCAGGTCAAAGCTCATATGGCATTTAAAGCAGGTAGCATCAGCCTTATACAGGTTCCGCCCTACCATCCCCGGCTGGGTCGGATGATACAGGAGATCTCCATTTTTAGCTATCATCCAGGCGTATCCACTGGTGCCTGATTTTATGTTGCTGACAAAGTGGTGGGCTATGTCATAGATTGCGAATGAAAAAAAGAATATATACTTAATCTGGTTTTGCTTATATATTGGTGACAAAATGGTAACTATAGAGGTTGTTCCCAGTATGTTTGAATTCCCCGATTTTATAGCGAGGCCTTCTTTTACTATTTCAGGGACTATGGGTTTTATTGCCTTTTCATCGCCTTTGAAAAAAAGGAAATCCCCTTTGGTGTTTAACAGCCCTATATCCGCCTTAAGTATCCCTTTGTGCTTTAGTTCCTCCTTTATTAAAGACTCAAAATCTGTTCTGGTTATAACATCTTTCTGTGATAACTCATGGGTAATTTCGATAACTTCTTCTTTCATGAACTGGATGTATGTCTTGATGTTGTCGGCAATGGATGTGGAGAGGAAGAGTTGCTGTTTATTAAACTGTTCTGCAATCTCCATCTGGAGGGATTGCTGGAAAAAAACATTTAGAGTAATAAGGGCAGAGATTATTACTATAAGGGTGCCGATTATTAACAGGTAACCTTTCACTCTTAAATATAACAGAAAACAGGGGGATAGATAAATGGCTATGAAGACAGTGCACAGTATTTTCGCTCATTCTCGTCCCGCATTATGTTATAGTGCGGAACTCCGAGGATTTTGTCTTTTGATTTTTTATATTTCACACTGGCGGAATATCAGCAAAATAAGCCGCTCAAATACAATGCACTGTCTTATTTGCTGGGATTACTTTGCTGGAATCAGCTTGGAGCGTGCCTCGGCAATGACAGTGCCGTCATTCTGTCTTAAAAGGCGGGCATGTGCTTCAATAAGCCTTGAACCCCTCTTAGTTATTTCTGCCTCAACGGCTGTTTTTTCATTTACCATTAATGGTTCTTTGAATCTGACATTTATCTCTGCAGTCATGGGGTTTATCCCCTCTGCTATTGCTGCCTGTATCATTGCCTCATCGAGTATGGTTGTTATAATTCCCCCATGGGTTATATCCTTATATCCCTGGTATATTTTGGAAGGCGTGAACTCTGCTGTAATCTTACCATTGGAGTAGTTAAAGGACAGCTTTAATCCGCATTCGTTTTTTTTGCCGCAGGCAAAACAGTATTTGTCGTCTTCAAGTTTAATTGGTTCCATAGGCTTTGTAGCCAAAATATACCATTACCCTTAATTGTATGGCAAGGTGGTGGAGGTAATCAATCAAATTTAATTTGGTGTATAATTAACAAAAATTATCCGGAGGTTTTATGGGCTGCATATTTTGTGAGATTGCAGAGAAGAAGAGACGCGCAAAGATAATATACGAAGATGAGCACAGCGTGGC
>JAKALU010000119.1 GCA_021824065.1 Nitrospirota bacterium | reverse complement strand
TCCGATCTCTGTTCTCAACGAAAGAAAGAAACTAAAAATTTTAGAGATTACAGTTTTCATTATTATCCAAAAATGGTTACAATAACTCCCCCGTCCCCTCTTAATTTAAGAGGGGAGTAAGGGGAGTTACTCAAATTGAAAATGCTATGTCCATAGCAATCCACCTTTTAAAACGTATGCGAGCTCTTCATTAAAAGGCTCACGCCAAGATACGTAAAAAGTGTTACCGCAAAACCTATGATCCCTAAAACCGCCGAAGGTTTTCCCATCCATTCTTTTTTCAATCTCGCATGAAGATAAAGGCTGTAAAAAATCCATAGGATTGTTGTCCAGAGTTCTTTTGGCGTCCACAGCCAGTACGTGCCCCATGCAAGATATGCCTATATGCCTCCGAATATCATTGAGAGAGAGAACATACTGTAGCCTGTAAGTATAGCTTTATATTGGAGAACTTCAGCCTCTTGCTCTTTATATCTTAAGAACAGGAAACCGAGCACAGCTCCTATCCCAAACAGTGCATACGAGAAAAACGAAAGTGCTACATGTAATTCGAACCAGTAAGTCTTTAATACGGGTGGCAAAGGTATATTGTGAGGTCTTGCAAAAAGAGAAAGAATAACCAATACAGACGCAATCACTGCAACAGGATCGATTAGTTGTTTTTTATTCTTCATAGAAAATGTAAACGGTATTGCAAATGCGACTATAGAAGAAGAAAGAAAAAATAAAGTATCATGAGGTCCGACTAATGGCAGACGCTCAAGCTGAATTCCCCTCGCAAGCATATAGATGAATTGAGATAAGAGACCTGGATATACAAAAAAACCTCTCCCCATACTGAGGAGATAAAAGACTATAGAAAGAAGTGCAATGATTATCATGCAATTATGGGATAAACTCCAATAACCAAATCCCAAATCACAAATAATAACCAATAATCAATGAGCAAATTCCAAACTTGGTTATTGTGATTTGGTTATTGGTTATTCTCATTCTTATGATATTCCTGAATTGACTTTATGCTTATCTCTTTTTTAAGCAGCATCTCTATTGCATTTACAACTGCTCTTGCACCTGACACCGTCGTTGTGTAAGGCACCCTATATTGAAGTGCGCTCCTCCTTATAGAAAAAGAATCCCTCTGTGCCTGTGCATCACTTACAGTATTGATGATAAAATTAACCTCTCTGTTTTTAATCAGATCCACGATATGGGGCCTTCCTTCTTTTACCTTATTAATAACTTCAACATCTATACCTTTGTTTTTCAGATGCTGTGCAGTCCCCCTCGTTGCGATGACTTCAATCCCCATATTATGAAGCTGTCTAACTACATCACATATCCCTTCTTTGTCTTCATCCCTGACGCTAATCACAATCTTTCCGGAGGTAGGGATTCTATTGTTACAGGACAGTTGTGCCTTTGCATAAGCAGTTCCAAAATCTTCGTCTATGCCCATAACCTCACCAGTAGATTTCATCTCTGGACCAAGTATTGTATCAACCCCGCTGAATCTGTCAAATGGAAATACCGCCTCTTTAACAGCCACATGCCTTATCTCTTTTTCTCCGGCCAGCCCGATCTCTTTCAATGTCTTTCCAAGCATAACCTTTGCAGCCAATTTTGCAAGCGGCACGCCTGTTGCCTTACTAACATAAGGGATTGTCCTCGATGCCCTTGGATTGACTTCAAGGATGTATATATCGTTATTCTTGACTGCAAACTGGACATTCATTAAACCGATTACATTAAGTTCCTTTGCCATCGCCTTTGTCTGTTTCTTAATTTCGTCAACAATGTTTTTATTTAGAGAATAAGGAGGCAATGAACATGCGGAATCACCTGAATGTATCCCGGCCTCTTCGATATGCTCCATGACACCGCCAACAATTACATCTATTCCATCCGAGATGGCATCAACATCCACTTCTATAGCCCCCTCAAGATATTTATCTACAAGCACAGGATGTTCCGGGGATGCCTTAACAGCCCTCTTCATATAATCAAGAAGTGAATTTTCATCATAGACAATCTCCATTGCCCTTCCTCCGAGCACATAGGATGGTCTTACCATAACCGGATAACCAATCTTCTTCGCCGCACCCGCAGCTTCATCAGGTGACATAGCAGTGTCGCTGTCTGCTTGCTTTAGATTTAATTTATGGAGAAGTTCCTTGAACCTTTTCCTGTCCTCTGCGCGGTCAATCGAATCTGGGGTAGTGCCTAAAATTTTTACCCCTTCTTTTTCCAGTGGAACTGCAAGCTTCAATGGTGTTTGTCCTCCAAACTGAACTATTACACCTTCTGGTTTTTCAACCTCAATAATGCTTAATACATCCTCTATAGTCAGAGGCTCAAAATAAAGTCTGTCGGAAGTATCATAATCAGTACTCACGGTTTCAGGGTTACAGTTTATCATTATTGTTTCGTACCCGAGTTCTTTCAGGGCAAAGACTGCATGAACACAGCAATAATCAAACTCTATTCCCTGACCAATTCTGTTTGGACCCGAGCCGAGGATTACGACTTTTTTGCGATTGGAGGGATTGGCTTCGGACTCAACCACCCCCCCTTGCCCCCCCTTAGTAAGGGGGGGATTGAGGGGGGGTAAAGCGTCAGAGTCTTTTCCGCACACAGGCGGATTCGCAGTGGCGAAGATACTTTGACCCTTTGATACTTTGACACTATAAAATGGTTTTTCATACGTCGAATACATATACGGTGTATGTGCCTCGAATTCAGCAGCACATGTATCAACCATTTTGTAAACAGGTCTTAACCCAATCTCATTTCTGAGTTTCCTTATCTCAGCCTCGGTTTTACCTATGAGTGCTGCAACCCGCCTGTCTGAGAAACCGAATTCCTTAGCACTACGTAATACGGGTCCGAGGGTTCGAGGGTTCAAGGGTTCGAGAGACGAAGTCATTTTATCACTTGACCCCTTGACCCCTTGACCCCTTGACCCCTTTATTTCTTCTTCCATCTCCACAATCTGTCTCATATTATTCAAAAACCACGGATCAATCCATGTGAGCCTATAAATCTCATCAATAGACATTCCATCTCTAATAGCCTGTGCAATATACCAGAGCCTCTCAGCATTAGGAATCTTAAGGTTGGCTTTAAGCTCTGAAGGACTTGCGTTCATCTCTTCGAACCCGTAGCTTCCTATCTCAAGACTTCTTAGTGCTTTCTGTAAAGATTCCTTGAAGGTTCTTCCGATCGACATCGCCTCTCCAACTGACTTCATCTGTGTTGTAAGCGTTGGGTCAGCCTCTTTAAATTTTTCAAATGCAAATCGCGGGATTTTTGTTACAACATAATCTATTGTGGGCTCAAAAGACGCAGGCGTTTCTCTTGTTATATCATTCGGGATTTCATCGAGAGTAAGACCAACTGCAAGTTTTGCAGCAATCTTTGCAATAGGGAATCCTGTTGCTTTCGAGGCGAGCGCTGATGACCTTGAAACCCTCGGGTTCATCTCAATGACAACCATCCTGCCGTTTTCAGGGTTAACTGCAAACTGAATATTGGAACCGCCTGTATCTACCCCAATCTCTCTGATAATAGCTATTGCTGCATCACGCATCCTCTGATATTCTTTATCAGTAAGTGTCTGTGCCGGCGCAACTGTAATTGAATCTCCTGTGTGCACGCCCATAGGGTCAAAATTTTCGATGGAGCAGATTATAACCACATTGTCTTTTGTATCGCGCATCACTTCAAGCTCGTATTCTTTCCATCCAATAACAGACTCTTCAACCAATACCTGATGAACAGGGCTGAGTTTTAAACCTTTATCAAGAAGTTCAGTGTATTCCTCTATGTTATATGCAATGCCGCCCCCGGTTCCTCCAAGCGTGAAAGAGGGTCTCAGGATTGCAGGGAAAACGATATTTTCAATAGATTCAAGCCCGTCTTTCATGCTTCCGACATAAGCGCTCTTTGGCACTTCAAGTCCGATATTACTCATCGCCTCTTTAAAAAGCTCTCTGTCTTCAGCCTTTTTTATTGCATGAAGTTTTGCACCAATGAGTTCAACACTGTATTTTTCAAGCACTCTGTTTTCAGCAAGCTCAACAGCAAGGTTAAGCGCAGTCTGACCGCCCATTGTAGGAAGCAAGGCATCAGGTCTTTCTTTTTTTATGATTAATTCAATAATATCTGCTGTTAAAGGCTCAATATACGTTGCATCAGCGATTTCAGGGTCTGTCATTATGGTTGCAGGATTGGAATTGACAAGGACAACCTTATAGCCTTCTTCTCTCAATGCCTTGCACGCCTGAGTGCCTGAATAGTCAAATTCGCATGCCTGGCCGATGACTATCGGGCCAGAGCCGATTAATAAGATTTTTTTTATGTCAGTCCTTTTTGGCATACTAATCTCACTTTGATAATTTTGTCATTGACCTGAAATAGTCTTTTTCCGTCATTCCCGCAGTTATTAAGCGGGAATCCATTCTTTTGTCTTTTCTCTGGATTCAGCATCAAGTGCGGAATGACAGAATTTATCTAAAGTACACTATCCTCGCCCCACCAAGATGAAGCGGTATTTCTGCCTCCTTAGTCCACAAGCCATTCCTCATGTATTTCTCATCAGCATATGCAGAAATCACATTCCCAAAGAATGCATAGCATTCGCCTGCATCAACAGTCTTCCACACTTTACATTCGATATGTCCAACACAACCATCTATAACAGGTGATTTCACCTTTTTAGCTTTGATAATTTTAAGTCCTGCCCTTTTGAATTTATCCGTATCCCTTCCTGAAATTTTTCCGCATATCCACAAAGCCCCCAAAAGTTTCTTTGTCGGGATATTTATTACGAATTCTTTTGTCTGTTTTATCAATTCTGCTGTATAGCTCTCTTTCGATACGCAGACTATAACTACTGGCGGCTCTTCGCTCACAGGAGTTGCCCATGCACACGTCATGACATTCGGCTTGTCATTCTTGCTCACACTCGTAAGAAAGAATGCCATCTTTGGATGGAGGAGGTGGTAGATGTCTGATTTGATTTGTTTCAACATATATTCCCCTCAATCATCTCCCTGAATCTCTTAAAAAGATGCGCTGAGTCATTTGGTCCCGGTCCTGCCTCTGGATGGTGTTGAACAGAGAATATAGGAAGTTCAACGTGCTGCATGCCTTCTTCTGTTCCATCATAAAGATTTTTGTGGGTAAGCTTTGCCTGACCTTTAACGCTCTCTATATCAACACAGTAATTATGGTTCTGCGAAGTTATTTCAACCCTTCCTGTTGCCAAATCCTTCACAGGATGATTCCCTCCGTGATGTCCAAATTTTAATTTATATGTCCTTCCGCCCATTGCAAGACCAAGTATCTGGTGACCAAGGCAGATTCCGAATATGGGTTTTTTGCCCATGAGTTTCTTTGTGTTTTCAATTGCGTATGTTACAGTCTGTGGGTCTCCCGGCCCATTACTGAGAATTATCCCGTCAGGATTCATTTCGAGCACTTCTTCTGCAGGTGTCTGTGCAGGCACAACTGTCACATCAAATCCGGCTTCAACAAGATTTCTAAGGATATTGAATTTCACTCCAAAATCGTAGACAACAACACTACCCCGCCGTTGCCCCCCCTTGGCAAGGGGGGGATGGGGGGGTGAGCACCATTTCCAGCATCCTTCTGTCCATTGATACTGTTCCTTTGTCGTTACATCCTTTACAAGGTCAAATGCTGATATCCAAGGATGTGCTTTAACCTTTTTGAAAAGACTTTCTGGATTTAGATCCTTTGTAGATATGATTCCCATCTGTGCTCCATGATTTCTAAGATGCCTTGTGAGCGCCCTTGTATCAATATCTTGAATGCCGACAATGCTGTATTTTTTTAGATATTCATTCAGGCTTATTTTTGAACGCCAGTTCGAAGGAAAATCTAATGCCTCTTTCACTATAAACCCCTCTGCCTTGATTCCTCCGATGGACTCTATGTCTTCTTCATTTACTCCATAATTCCCAATCTGCGAATAAGTCATCGTAACAATCTGACCTTTATATGAAGGGTCTGTAAGTATTTCCTGATAGCCTGTTATCGAAGTGTTAAATACAACCTCGCCTATGGTCTCGCCTTCAGAACCGAAGTTCTCACCTTCGAAGACTATACCATCTCTGAGAACCAATAATGCCTTATCACTCATCTATTTTCTCCTTACACATTATCACTACTATTAATGCTTTTATTGACATCCGAGTTCTGATCCTCCCACAATAACATGCCTTGTCTTAGCCAACTGAAAAGTTCCATCAATTTGTATTCTCTTGAACGCATAACTAAGATAATCACATTTAATAGATGCCAGATAATGAATGCTATACCAGAAGACAAAATAACAATTGATAAAACTTCTTGCCAAGTCATGTTAACTACACATTTTTCCACAAATTTATAATAAAAGGGCAAAATAGCAATTGTAAATAAACCTATAGGAATATAACGAGGGAATTCCCATTTTTTCTTTTCTTCATCAATCTCAATGGCGATATATTCTTCACATATCTGCAGATTTTTCTTGTTAATTCCGTTATTGTTCTTTCTGAGTTCTGACCAAAACATTTCTTTTCGTAAATCATGGAGATTCTGAGTAAAAATTATATGCCACCATTTAAATTTTTCTCTAACTCCATCTGGCAGTGTCCTTTTTGTAATCAAATAAATTGTGAAGAGTGTTTCAAGAAAAATTACGAAAATAAAGAGAAACCATATAGTAATTCTTTCATATGTTTGTTCTAATAAATTCCAGACTATTAAATTGGCACCTAATACGAAAAAAAATAAAAGAGTAAGCCACTTTTCCATGCAAAACCATTTCATCATATCAGTGGCATTATATGCTTCCTTGGTGGAATTAAGGAAATCCATAGTAGTCTTACTCATTTGTTTTTTCCTGTTTGTGCTTTTTTTCAGACAGCTTAATTTCGTTCAGCATAGTAATCGCATCCTTCGCCCCATCTTTAGCACCGATGATCTCAAATAAGTTATATGCTTTTGTGAGATAATCCTTTGCCTTTTGGACTTCCCCTTTATCTCTATACATCGCACCAATATATTTATATGCGTTAGCTTCCGACCTCTTGTCACCAACTCTTAAAATCCTTTTTAGTCCTTCAGTAAAATATTCCTCTGCCTTTATAAAATCCTTTGCACTTCTGTATGTATCACCAAGATTTAGCATCACTATTGCTGCACCGTGATAGTTACCATATCTCTCGCTTATTTCAAGTGCCTTTTTAAAATAGCTTATTGCCTTATTGTAATCTCCTTCATTGCTGTAAATTAGTGCAATATTGTTATAGGTAGGAGACTTAGCTTTTTCATCTGCCATTAGCCTTAAGGCTTCCTCATAATATGAGAGGGCTTTGTCAGGTTCACCTTTTGCATTATGAATCAAAGCTATATTATTCAAAGCAGTAGCCTCTTCTGTTCTATTTTCAAGTTTATGGGCAAGAGAAAGATACCTGTTGTTATATATAAGTGCATTGTCATAGTCGCTAAGAGCCCTATAAATCATTCCAAGTCTGTTGTATATAAGCATCAACTCACGCTCTGAGTAGGAGAGTTTTTCAGCCTCTTTCATAGACTTAATGGCAAGGTTAGATTCTCCAGTTAGATAGTAGGCAT
>JAKALU010000118.1 GCA_021824065.1 Nitrospirota bacterium | reverse complement strand
AGGCATCGTTGGTATGGGAGGCGCAGCTTTTCCGACACTTGTCAAGCTCTCACCTCCTAAAGAGAAGCCAATTGATATTGTAATTATCAACGGCGCTGAATGCGAGCCTTATCTCACCGCAGATTACAGGCTGATGATAGAAAAACCTAACGAGATCATCGAGGGTCTGAAGATTCTGATGAAAGTCCTTGGTGTGAGTAAAGGGTTTGTCGGGATAGAGAACAACAAGCCAGATGCTATAGAAAAGATGAAGGCAGCAGTAAAAGACGAACCAAACATAAAGGTATGTGCCCTTGAAGTAAAGTATCCTCAGGGCGCTGAGAAAATGCTTATAAAAGCACTCGCTAACAGGGAGGTCCCAGCAAGGGGGCTCCCGATGGATGTTGGGGTTGTTGTCCAGAATGTTGGAACTGCGCTTGCCGTGTATGAAGCAGCAAGGTATGGCAAGCCCTTGATAGAGAGGGTTGTAACTGTTACAGGCGAAGGGATAAAAGACACAGCGAACATGATGGTAAAGATCGGCACAATGGTTTCCGAGCTTATTGAGCAATGCGGAGGGTTTAAAGATGGTGTTGGTAAGGTGGTATCAGGCGGCCCCATGATGGGCTTCGCAATATCATCCCTTGATGTCCCGGTAACAAAAGGCACGTCAGGGATACTTGTTATACCTGAAGAAGGTGTTATCCACGCTGAAGATTTCGGCCCGTGTATAAGGTGCGGCAGGTGCATCGATATCTGTCCCATGGGTCTTATGCCCTCAATGTTAAGCATCTTTTCAGAAAAGGGGCATTATGAAGATGCAAAGGAATATAATCTGTTCGACTGTTTTGAATGCGGCTCGTGCGCTTTTGTCTGTCCATCAAAGCGACCGATAGTTCAGCTTGTGAGGCTGGCGAAATCGCTGGTAAAGCCGTGATTGAAAGAGTGAGTTATGAGTTAAAAGTGAATGAGTTAAAACTTTTACCTTTCAACTTATAACCTGGAGGATAAATGGCTGATATAAAGAAAGAACATGAACTTTTAGTATCCGTAAGCCCGCACATTAAGAGCGAAGAGACCACAAGCCGCATTATGTGGACTGTAAATCTGTCCCTTTTCCCTGCACTTTTGATGGGATTGTATTTCTTCGGCCCAAAAGCACTTTTTATTACAGCCTTATGCATAATATCAGCGCTCCTTTCAGAAAGAATTTTCCAGAAAGTACTCAAGAAGAAACCAACCGTAAATGACGGCAGCGCATTTCTTACAGGGCTTCTGCTCGGCATGAACCTTCCTCCGTCTCTCTGGTCATTTAATCCATTTATGATACATGTGCCGATAATAGGTTCGGTCATAGCAATAGTTATAACAAAACAGTTTTTTGGGGGACTGGGATACAATATCTTTAACCCTGCACTCATCGGAAGGGCATTCCTCTTAATATCATTCCCAAAAGCAATGACGATATGGACAACTCCAACAGCAGCATTTTTTGCGCTCGACGCAAAGACAACGGCAACACCATTGGGGATATTAAAAGAAGAGGGTATAGGGAAATTAATTGAGGCTTTTGGCGACAAGGTTAATCTGTATACACAGCTTCTTATAGGTCACAGGGCCGGTTCGATTGGCGAGACATCAGTAATCGCTTTATTAATCGGTGCAGCATTTCTGCTTTATAAGCGATATATCACATGGCATATACCTTTTTCGTTCCTCGGAACAGCAGCGCTGCTTGCCTGGGTATTCGGCGGGAAAAACCTTGAGACTGGCAAGATGCTTTTATTCGCAGGTGACCCGATAGTCCATCTTCTGAGCGGCGGACTTATACTCGGTGCATTCTTTATGGCAACTGATTATGTTACCTGCCCAACAGTAAGGAAGGGGCAGATAGTCTTTGGAATTGGCTGCGGTGCTCTAACGATGCTCATAAGAATAAAAGGAGGATATCCTGAAGGTGTTATGTTTGCAATCCTTCTTATGAACTGCTTCGCTCCGTTGATCGACCGGGCTATGAAATCTAACGTCTTCGGAGCAGTGAAGGAGAAAAAGAAATGAAGGAGATGATTAAGATAACAATCAGCCTTGTAATTATCTTTGTTGCAGCCGGCCTTATAATGGCAAGCGTCTTTGCCAAGACAGCTCCTATTGTGAAAATCAAAAAGGAACAGGAAGAGACAGCGGCAAGAAAAAAGATGATGCCTGATGCAGAAAGCATTGTCGAGGCAGGCAAATGGGAGCCGTATGGAAAACATGGGAAATACTTTGAAGGTAAAAAGGGCGAAGAAATAATAGGATATCTTGTCACAACATATGGTAAGGGTTATTCAAGCTATATAAACATCCTCGTTTCAGCAGGTAAGGACTTTAAGGTTAAAGGCATTAATATACTCGGCCACGGTGAAACACCAGGTCTTGGCGATGAGATAGAGCAGGATTACTTTAAAAAACGGTTTGAAGGAAAGTCATTGGAACAGCTTGAGGTTGTCAAGGTGGAAGGCACAGACAAGGTGCAGGCAATCTCCGGGGCTACAATCTCAAGCCGTGCAGTAACAAAAGGGGTGAGAGAAGCAATTCAACTCCTTAAAGAAAAGTATTCAGGGTCGGTATCGGCTCGCAGCGAGGTGGCGCAATGAGCAATGCAGAAAATAAAGTAAGTTACATCGGGTTAATCAAGAATGGGATATTTGCTGAAAACCCTATATTCAGGGTTGCATTAAGTCTTTGCCCTGCGGTTGCTGTTACAAGCGGTGTGAAGAATGGGTTTATGATGGGTTTAGCAGTTCTCTTTGTTCAGGTTATGGTTAATGTTACAACCTCAGTTGTCAGGAAATTCATACATCCTAAGGTCAGGATCCCATCCTACATGTTTATAATCGCTACATGGGTTACAGTCACAGACCTCTCGATGGCTGCCTATGTAAGAGATGTTTATGCCCAGATGGGTCTTTACATAAAGCTTATTGTTGCCTTTGCAATCATACTTTCGAGGGCAGAGCTTTTTGCAAGCAAACACAAGGTAACACCCTCTTTCTTTGACGGTCTTGGAATGGGGATAGGGTTTCTGTTTGCACTTGTGATTATAGGTTTTTTCAGAGAGCTTCTCGGTAAAGGGTCATTGTGGGGATATCCAATAGTTAATACAAAACCCTTGTTGATCATGATACTTCCGACAGGGGGATTTTTTGCAGTGGGAATCCTGATGGGACTTTTCAACTGGATAGATATGAAGTTTTTCGGAGGCGGTGGCGCCTCTGGCGGCGGGCATTAGGAGGTAGACAATGGAATTCGGCAGACTATTTGAACTTTTTATTGCAGCCTCATTGATAAATAATTTTGTCTTTACAAGATATCTCGGTCTCTGTATCTTTTTTGGTGTCACAAAAAAGATGGATACGGCTATCGGTATGAGTGTTACCTTTACATCTGTTATGGTGATAAGCGCTGCATTGAACTGGATTATCTACAAGTTCATAATGATCCCGCTTGGCCTGGGATTTCTTGAGATTGTTATATTCATAGGTGTTGTGGCTGGTTTTGTGCAGGCCGCGGATACAATAATGAAAAAGGTGTCGCCGGGCTTGTATTATAAGCTTGGGATCTACCTTGCCCTTATCACAACAAACTGTATCATACTTGCGGTGCCATTACTTAATGCAGGGGAAGGCTACAATTTTATACAGAGCATGGTCTTTGGTCTTGGCTCCGGCATCGGCTTCAGCCTCGCAATGATAATAATGGCAAGCATAAGAGAAAAACTCGAATTGGCAGATGTGCCGAAATCCTTTCAGGGCTTGCCAATATCATTCATTATAACCGGGTTGATAGCATTGGCTTTTTTAGGATTTTCAGGATTGATTACGTTGTAATAAAGGGGTCAAGGGTTCTAAGATTCGGGGGTTCAAGTGGAGAACCGCAAAACCCTATATGTTAAAATAAGGAGTAACGATGTTTAGAAAACTGCTTATAAAAAAGAAAAATATAACAACTTTTGCACTTTTGCACTTCTGCGCTTTTGCACTTTTGCACTTCTGCACTTCTGCATATGCAGGTGTTGGCGGTGAGATCGACGTTTCGGGACCTATAAATGTTAAGGAACTGCTGACCTTTACATTCCTGTTTCTGGGAGGACTTGGAGTGGTGTTTGGTATCGGCCTTGCGTTTGCAGCAGCAAAGTTTGCTGTAAAAACTGACCCAAAGGTTGAGCAGGTAAGGGATGTTCTTCCAGGCGCTAATTGCGGTGCATGCGGATTTGCAGGGTGCCAGGGATACGCAGAGGCTGTTGCAACAAACCCTGATATCGCCCCAAACCTCTGTGCTCCGGGTAAAGGAAGCGTTGCTGCAGCGGTTGCAAGAATAACAGGTAAAGCAGCGGCGGCTGTTGAACCTAACTTTGCGAGGATCATGTGTCAGGGCGGCTGGTCAAAATCAACAAAGAGGTTTAAATACGAAGGTGTGCAGGACTGCAGGGCTGCAATACTTGCAGGAGGCGGGGATAAGTCATGCAGATATGGCTGTTTAGGCTATGGGACATGTGCAAAGGTATGTCCTTTTGGCGCTATAACAATGAGCGATGATCACCTCCCTGTGGTTGATATCACAAAGTGCACAGGCTGCAGAAAATGTGAGGTAGCATGCCCAACAAAAGTTATAGAGGTGCTTCCTGCATCAAAACAGGTGCTTGTAACATGTCATTCAAAGGATAAAGGCGGTGACACCCGGAAAAACTGTCAGGTTGGATGTATTGCATGCGGCATATGTGTTAAGACATGTCCATTTGATGCTATCACTATAACCAATAACTTAGCAAGGATTGATATTGACAAGTGCAGGGTGTGCGGTCTTCTGTGCGTAACAAAATGTCCGACAAAGGCAATTACTGATTTTATACCGCACAGGTCAAAGGCATTTGTCATGGATAACTGCATCGGATGCCAGATATGCACAAAGGTATGTCCTGTGAATGCGCCTTCAGGCGAGTTGAAGAAGATGCATTTAATAGATAAAGAAAAATGCATTGGATGCGGCATCTGTACTGCAAAGTGTCCTGTCCAGGCAATAGACGGCACATTCAACGCAGCAGAGGTCTTTGCTGCAGCAGCAGAAAAGAAAAAGAAAAAGGCTGAAGCAGCATAAAGGAAAAAATATCATCTCCCCTTAATCCCCTCCTTACTAAGGAGGGGATTGGGGAGGTTAAAACCAACGAGGCCCTCTTTGAGGGCTTTTTTATATCTAACTTGTAGAAGCAGGAATAGTATTCTCGCTCATTCTCGTCTCCCGACTTTTTGTCGGGAGACTCCGAGGGCTTTTGCCTTTCTATTAGTTGTATTTATGCTGTAGGAATATCGGCAAAAGAATCCGCTCGAATACCATATCCTGCTTTCTATATGTTCAGAAGAGGAGGGGGTTTTATGAAAAAGTTCAGAATTCTTATGGCTTTGTTTGTAGTTGTTGTTTTTGCAGGCTTTGTCTTTGCAGTTGCTGAGAATGGCAGTGAATCTTTGACAAAACTGATGGATGGTAACAAGAGATTTGTAAGTGGAACACTCGCGCAGAAAGACCTCGGTGATGCGAAGAGAAAAGAACTCGTAAAAGGGCAGAAGCCATTTGCAATAGTACTAACCTGTTCTGATTCGAGGGTTGCACCTGAGTATATCTTTGATCAGGGACTCGGTGATATATTTGTTGTCCGTGTCGCAGGCAATGTTGTTGACCCTATCTCTATCGGAAGCATTGAATATGCAGCAGAGCACCTCCATTCACCTTTGTTAATTGTTTTAGGACATGAAAAATGCGGTGCAGTTGCTGCAACATTGGAGGCAAAAGGAAAACCCGAGGGCAATATTGGTGCAATAATCAAAAAGATTATGCCAGCTGCTAAATCAGCAAAGAAAAAGGGCGGGACCAAGGATGAAATCCTTGAGGCAGCAATAAAAGAAAATGTGAAAAATACTGCTCATGAGATAATGAAGAAGAGCAAAATCATACAGCATCTTGTGCATGAAGGCAAATTAAAGGTTGTTGCAGGAGAGTACAGTCTTCAGACTGGAAAGGTTGAGATGATAGAGTTCGAATGTTGCAGCAAACCCTGTGTGGCACATACCGAACATCATCGCAGCCACTGATATTCATAAATAGTACCAAAAATAATAGCATAAGCGCGACAGCCCCGCGCTTATGGCTTGTCTTCAAAAGCCCTCTTTTGATATTATTAACAGTCAGGTCTTTACATTAACTTTAAACTCTCAACTCTTAACTTGCTTTTTCTTGGAGGGGTGGCCGAGCGGTTGTTCTCCTCAGGCGAATCCGCCTGTGGCGGAAAGGCGACGGTCTTGGTCTCCCTTAGCTGGACGCAGAGGCGGTGAAATCGTTGCAAGGGCTAAGATGTGAATAGAGCATTTGTTTATGTGCTTAGATGCAGAGACCAGAGATTATACACTGGCTCAACGAGGGACTTGGATGAAAGACTTAAGGCGCACAGAACAGGGAAGGTGCGAACAACTAAAAATCGGCGGCCTGTTGAGCTAATGTATACAGAAGAATTTCAGAACTACAAAGAAGCTCTCCAGCGAGAGCTTTATTTGAAAAGTGGTGCTGGCAGAGAGTGGTTGCAAACAAAATTGGAGGGATGACCGAATCCGCCTGTGGCGGAAAGGCGACGGTCTAACTCTCATCAGCGAATCTGTTAAGATAGAAAAATCGGCATAGTAGTTTGTGTAATTGGAGGGGTGGCCGAGCGGTTGAAGGCGACGGTCTTGAAAATCGTTGTAGGGGCAACTCTACCGTGAGTTCGAATCTCACCCCCTCCGCCATTAAAAAAAGTTAAAAGTTTTAGGTTAAAAGTGTAAAGTTGAAGGAAGAATATTGAGAAATATTCCTTTAGTGTTTACACGAGCTTTAGAAATCCTATATAATGAGTCTATGAAATCAACCGCACTAAAAGAAAAAGCCATAGATATGATAGAGGGTCTTCCAGAAGAAAAACTCAGGGATGCGGTTGACTATCTGAAATATCTTAAGGGGGACTACGATACCTTCAGTGTGAATGAAAAGGTCAAACAGTCTCTGTGCGAAGTAAAATTGATGAAGGAAGGCAAGATAAAGCCCAAGGCGCTCAAAGAGTTCCTGCGTGAGCTATAAAATAATCCCCACCCCTGTATTTCAGAGGGATGTTAAATACCTTAAAAAGAAATATCGTCCATCGGCTCAGATTTAGAAAAATTTAACAGCATTCTTGCTGACAATCCGGATTATGGAGATGCTGTTACCGGATTGGAAGGAAGGGTATTTAAAGCCCGTCTTGCAAGTTCCGATATGGGCAAGGGCAAATCCGGCGGTTTCAGGATTATCTATTTTCTAAGCAATTCAGAAATACGATTTACCTGCTGACCATCTATGCAAAAGCTTACAAAGAGGATATTGACCCTGCTGAGATTAAAGCTCTCTTAAAGAAAATAGGCTTATGGGATTTTTCATAATAACCGTGAACAAAGTCTGATTCCGCTTCTTGTTTTTTAATAAACAAATACCCTATACTGTTTTCTATGATAGGCAATAACATCATAAACGAAAATGCGGGAAGTGGAGCTTGTCTAAAAACCCCTTTTCAATTTTTAAGTCAGCAAATTCTCTTTTCATAAAAAGTATTAAAAGTCCTTTATCTTTTAATCTTACCCTAAGGCCGGAAGTATCTGCTTTTTCCTCATTATCG
>JAKALU010000117.1 GCA_021824065.1 Nitrospirota bacterium | reverse complement strand
GCACAGGCTTGAGACACTTCATCATGAGATGGAAGAGATGATGCAGGTTTTAAACGAAGAAATGAGACATGATTTTGAAGAAAGGATAAGAAGGCTTTTTAAGGAGGAATAGAAATGAGGATGGATAAATTAACAATAAAAAGTCAGGAGGCAATCCAGGAGGCGCAGAGGCTTGCTGAGAGAAAAGGGAATCAAGAGCTTCAGCCAGAGCACCTTCTATGGGCATTGATTGAAGACAGCGAGGGAATCGCAGCACAGATATTAAAACGGCTCGGAGTTGATACAGAGCTGCTTCAGAAGGATGTAGAGGCTGAGATTGAGAAATTCCCGAAAGTCCTCGGCGCAACCCCGGCAGGACAGCTTTACATATCACAGAGATTAAAAGATGTTTTAGAGAGAGGTTTTAAAGAGGCAGAGCATCTCACAGATGAGTATGTGAGTGTCGAGCATCTTTTGCTTTCTTTAATTAATGCAGGAGGACTTGCATCAGAGCTTCTTAAAAGATATGGTGTTACATATGATAAGGCAATGTCAGAAATGCGAGAAATAAGAGGCGCACAGCGTGTGACAGATCCAAATCCGGAAGACAAATATCAGGCTTTAAAAAGATACAGCCGTGATTTAACAGAGCTTGCGAGGAAAGGGAAACTCGACCCTGTCATCGGAAGGGATGATGAGATAAGGCGCATTATCCAGGTATTGTCAAGGAGGACAAAGAACAATCCAGTGCTCATTGGAGAACCAGGCGTTGGTAAAACTGCCATCGCAGAAGGGCTTGCACAGAGGATTGTTGCAGGCGATGTGCCTGAGACATTAAAGGATAAACGCGTTGTTGCCCTTGATATGGGAGCATTGGTTGCTGGTTCAAAATACAGAGGAGAGTTTGAAGAAAGGCTTAAGGCAGTCCTTAAGGAGATTGAGCAGGCAGAGGGTAAGATTATACTCTTCATTGATGAGCTTCACACTGTTGTTGGTGCAGGAGCTGCAGAGGGTGCAATTGATGCATCAAATATGCTTAAGCCTGCATTGGCAAGAGGAGAGCTTAGATGTGTTGGAGCCACCACATTGGATGAGTACAGAAAACATATTGAAAAAGACCCGGCACTTGAACGGAGATTCCAGCCTGTTTATATAAAGGAACCGACGGTTGAGGACACGATATCGATTCTAAGAGGGCTTAAGGAAAAATATGAAGTTCATCATGGAGTCAAGATAAAGGATTCAGCGCTGATATCTGCTGCAATCTTATCTCACAGATACATTGCTGACAGGTTTCTGCCTGATAAGGCAATAGACCTCATTGATGAAGCAGCATCAAAGCTGAGGATGGAGATAGACAGCATGCCTGTTGAGCTTGATGAGATTGAAAGGAAGCTCCGGCAGCATGAGATAGAAAAGCAGGCTGTTATGAAAGAAGACTCAAAGGATGCCAAGGAAAAACTTGAAAAGATTAAAAAGGAGATGGCAGAGTTTCAGTCAAGGAGGGATGAGTTAAGGGCACAGTGGCTGAGCGAGAAAGAGATAATCGCAAAGATAAGGGATATCAAAGAGCAGATAGAGAAGACAAGGATAGAATCCGAGCATGCCGAGCGTGATGGAGATTTAACAAAGGCATCAGAACTGAGATACGGAAAACTCCTTGAGCTTCAGAAATCACTCGAGGCTGAGAATAAGAAACTTGCAGACGCACAGACAAGAAGGAAGATGCTTAAAGAAGAGGTTGACGAAGAAGATATTGCAGAGGTCATCTCTAAATGGACAGGGATACCTGTTTCAAGGATGCTCGAAGGTGAAGTTCAAAAACTACTTAAGATGGAAGAAAAACTAAAGCTCAGGGTTGTTGGTCAGGATGAGGCAATTGAGGCTGTTTCAAATGCAGTGAGGCGCAGTCGTGCAGGAATTCAGGACCCGAACAGACCAATTGGTTCATTCATATTCCTTGGACCCACTGGCGTTGGAAAGACTGAGCTTGCGCGTGCCTTGGCAGAGTTCCTATTTGATGATGAAAATGCAATGACAAGAATTGATATGTCTGAGTATCAGGAAAGACACACCGTCTCAAGACTGATAGGAGCGCCTCCGGGATATGTCGGATACGAAGAGGGAGGGCAGCTTACAGAGGCTGTTAGAAGAAGACCCTATGCAGTTATACTCTTTGATGAGATTGAAAAAGCACATCCCGAAGTCTTTAATCTGCTCTTACAGGTGCTGGATGACGGAAGGCTTACAGACGGGCATGGAAGGACAGTTGATTTTAGGAACACTGTTGTCATAATGACGTCAAATATCGGAAGCATGCACATTCAGGAACTCCTTACAGAGAGGACAAAAAGGCCTAAGGCATATTGGAGCGTGGGCGAAGAAGAGAATAACACAGAACTTAAAAATAAGGTTATGGAAGACCTGAAGGCCTTTTTCAGGCCAGAGTTCATAAACAGGGTTGATGAGATTATCATCTTCAATCCGTTGTCCATGCATCTGCTCAAGCAGATAGTCGAGATACAGATCGGGCGCATGAAAAAATACATAAAGGAGAAGAATATAGATATAGCCCTCACAGATGCGGCAAAAGAGCATTTTGCAGAGATAGGATTTGACCCGATATATGGAGCACGTCCATTAAAGAGGATTCTGCAGAAAGAGATACTCAATCCACTTGCACTTAAGATGCTTGATAAGACATTCAGGGAAGGAGATGTTGTGGAGGTGGATTTCAAGGATGGTAAATTCGTCTTTAAAAGGCTTGTTGAAGCAAGGGCAGAGAAGGAAAAAGCAGAGGCGATGTAAAAAAACAAAAGGAGCAGGGTATCCTGCTCCCTTTGTTGCCGCATTATTGTATATTCCCGTTTCCCGGACTAACTCATGCTTCTCTTACAATAAGCACGGCGTTGGTACCGCCGAAAGCAAATGAATTCGACATGACAGTTTTGATGTCGAGGCCTGTTCTTCCAATGTTCGGCACATAATCAAGGTCACATTCAGGGTCTGGCACTCTTAGATTTGCAGTAGGAGGCACAGATTTGTGTTTTATGGAAAGCACAGAAGCTATGAATTCCACTGCCCCGGCCGCACCCAGAAGGTGCCCGTGCATGGATTTTGTAGAGCTTATCGGGATTTTGTATGCCTTTTTAGAAAATACTTTCTTGATTGCCTGTGTCTCCACAGAGTCATTTACTATAGTTGCAGTTCCATGGGCATTTATATAATCTATGTCATCCGGGCTTATTCTGGCTTCATCAAGAGCGAGGTGCATTGATCTCGCCTGGCCGTCAACGGAAGGGCTTGTTATATGGCAGGCATCGCACGTTGAGGAATAGCCGATAATCTCTCCGTATATCTTCGCCCCGCGCTTTTTTGCCCTTTCCATCTCCTCGAGTATTATAACCGCAGCTCCCTCTCCGAGCACAAAGCCTGTCCTATCTTTCGAAAACGGCCGGCAGGAAGTTGAAGGGTCATCAGGGTCTTCCAGAGCAAGCACACCCAGAGACCCCCAGCATTTCATTGACACCATAGTGATCATGCTTTCCGTCCCGCCGGCAAGCATAATGTCAACAAATCCGGTCCTGATATGGTGATATGCCTCTCCGATTGCCACCGACGAGGCCGAGCAGGCAGTCGAGAAAGTAAGGCACGGGCCTTCGAGTTTATAGAGTATGGAGATGTGCGATGCGGGAGCGTTGCTCATTATTTTTGTTACAGACAGAGGGTTTACCCTGGCGTCTTTTATGTAAACGCTTATGTGTGCCTCGGCAAGTGTATGCGCACCAGCCATGCCTGTTCCTATGTACGTGCCGGTGCGTTTTTTTTCGCTTTCGTCAAGAGACAGCCCTGAATCATTCCATGCCTGGGAAGCCGCAGATAGCGCCATCTGTGTGCTCCTTTCCAGAGACCACACCTGTTTTTTAGGGAAATAATCAGACGGGTTGAAATCTGCAGGCGCTGCGATTTTTATTGAGAGCTTCTCTGCAAAATCTTCGGTAACACGGCGCACTCCGGATTGGCCGGACATCAGATTGTTGAAAAAATCAGTGACGTTATTCCCGACAGGGGAGATAATCCCAAGACCAGTGACCGCTACCCTTCTCAATTCGCCTATCCTGGAGCTTTGTTTGTTTGTTCGGTCATGAGCCTGTCTATGGTGTCGATCAGGTCCTGAATGGTGTTTATCTGCACCTCGCGGTCCGGTATCTTTATTTTGAACTCATCTTCTAACGTGAACATGAATTCGATCTTGTCAAGAGAATCCAGACCGAGGCTCTCCAGAGTCGCTGATGGCGTAAGCGTTTCTTCATTTATGTCCAGCTTGTCGATAAACAGCTTCCTGACTCTTTCAACTGTTGATGTAGACATATCCTCTCCCCCCAAAAAATATTTTGTATTCTAACATAAGTGATAGAAGACGGAGATGTTTATTCTTAAATAACTAACTTAAACTAACTCATTGCTTAT
The DNA here is from genome assembly GCA_021824065.1 of Nitrospirota bacterium. Lineage (GTDB taxonomy): Bacteria > Nitrospirota > Thermodesulfovibrionia > Thermodesulfovibrionales > UBA1546 > JAKALU01. Next base: position 3,370 of record JAKALU010000117.1, on the reverse strand, counting down.
TAAAATTGTTCACATAAGAATTAAACCCTCTTCCACTTTCTGTGTATCCATAACCATTCTGTGGGATGTGCCCTTATATATTCTTCTATGTAACTTGAAAAGTTTTTTGTATCCTCGATTACAGCTTTCTCTTTGTCCGGAGTATCTGATAATTCGACTTCGGGGAATACGGTGATTTTATGTCCGTTCCCCTCCCGGTGAATGAAGACCGGGATAACTGAGACATCCCATTTTCTTGCAAGGAGCGCAGGCATCTTGGATGTCCACGCTCCTCTGCCGAGGAAGTCTATTATATAGCCTTCCTCGGCAATAACGGACTGGTCCATAAGGATCCCTACGGCCCCGCCTTCTTTGAAGATATGGAACATGCTCCTTAAGGCGCCTCCTTTATAGATTACGTTGTTGCCGTATTTTTGCCTTATTCTCTCGATAAATTTATTCAGATACGGGTTGTTTAGAGGCCTGGCCAGCACGGAAACCCCCCGAATTTTTGCAGAAGCCGCGAGTGCCATTAGCTCCCAGTTTCCGCAGTGGCCGGTTATCAGCATAATCCCTTTTCCCTTGGCGTACGCCTTTCTGGCGTTTTCAATATCCACGATCTCAACGGAATCCAGTATCTTCCTGCCCATCCCGTAATATATTTTTATCACCTCAGAGAATGACCTCCCGAGGTTCTTGAAATTCTCCTTTATTACTTCTTCTGCTGGTTCAGCGATGGCGATACCGCCCGCCCTGACGGATTTTATAAGATTATCTATGGCTATCTTTCTTCTGCTCCCCCATGCATAAAACAGCAGAAGACCCAGAAATTCCCCTGCCTTGACAGCACATCTTAAAGGCAGGACTGCTATAGGAGAAGCCAGAACAAGAATTATACATGCTTCAAACAGCCATAAGGCTTTTTTCATTTATCATTTCTCCCTGGTTTTATTTTTTGCGGGGCGGCCTGTTTCCTGAACCTGAAATATGTCACAGGGTCGATCCTCAGGGGTTTTAACAATATGAAGGGCAATAGTTTTAAAGCTGCAAAATACAATTATGCCAAAATGCCATTTTTTCTTTTTCACTCCACCTCCACCTCTTCCCTCTCCAGAAGTTCCCTGAAAATATAGGGTTTTGTGCCTGAGGGCACTTCAGGTGCTGCATAAAGCTCTTTAAGGTCTACTGTCTTCATGTCCTTAAGAAAATTCACCACGCATGACAAAGGGGCATTCTGATTAGTGATCAAAGCCCACCTTATCATGTACCTGCATGACCATTTCTTGTGTATTGCTATCTGTCGGATGACCTGCGGTGATATCTTCCCCATGCTTATAATTTTATAGATATTGCCCTCGGTCATGTGCGGACTGTCAAGACAGGTTGCAACTACCTCTTTATGCCCTTCTGCAATCATCTGCATGAGCACATTGCTGCTTGCCCTCTTTGCAAGTGTTATCTTTATGCCAAGCGGTATTGCGGGAAGTCTTTCACTGATATTTGCTTCAATCCTCTGCCTCAGGGTTACAGGTATTGCCAGATTTCTTGTCATATCAGCTAAGTCAAATATTTTCAGAAACTTGATAAGGGCAAGTGATAATTTCTGCGGAGTCTTTGGGTTTTTACAGAGCGCCAGCTTGACCTTATAACTGTCTTTCCATCTTGCATTTCTGGATAGAGTTTCAAGTATCTCAGGGGAGATATTTTTTCTGCTTGCGATGATGAGGGCGAGGTCTTCGGTGAGATTTTTGTTATTGATAAGAGTTGCGATAACCTTAGGGGAAGGGTGATAAGCAAGCACTTTTAATTCTTCTTCATCCGCAGCAGATGCCCGCTCAATGTCTCTTTCCAAATCTTTCATGGTTTTATTTTTTATTTTAACCTAATCTCATTGTTGCGATACAGGGAAATTACGAAGAGTAAGCATTCTAAATTTAAGCATAATGTGTCCCCTTGAGGAAAATTTATTCCGGGGTAAGAAACAGGAGGCATTACAGGCTAAGAAGAAGCAGGGGTTTTTACTGCCATTCTATTTGTCTCCATACGCACCCCTTCCTCAAAAACGCTGCAGCGCAGATTACGCCCGACATTTAGGGACAGGAGCTCCCACAATCTTTTGCGGGGACGGATTATCCTTTTATATATCGAACCCAGGGAGTTAAACCTCCTGTAGGCGTGGATATAGCCTCTTATAATCTGCTCCGAGCTCAGTTTCGGATGCCTGATCACTACATGGTTGCAATCGTACATATCCCAACTCTCGGTAAGCAAACGGCCTTCTTCCTTATACTTGCCATGCAGCTTTGTCCCGGGGAATGGCGTCAGGATGTAAAAGTTGGCCACCTCAATCTTATTTTTTATGGCAAAGTCTACTGTCAGGTCAAAGGCTGTCTCGTCATCGTTGTCGAGTCCAAAGATGAATGAGCCGAGGATGCTGATGCCTGACTTGTGAAGGATATCCAAGGATTCCTCAAATTCAAGATTCCTCTTATTCCACGACTTGCCTACCTGGGCAAGGTTTTCGGAGGATGGTGATTCAATGCCAATCAATAGCCAGCGCAGCCCGGCCCTGACAGCAAGCTTGAGCAACTCCGGATGCCGCACAATGGTAATATCGCCCTGGGCACCAAAGGTCTTTTTTAGCGGGATCATCGCTTCGAACAATTCCTGTGCATGCCTGCGGTTTCCGTATATGTTATCATCAACGAACTGGATGAAATTACCCTTTAACTGTTTAACTTCATCTATAACATCTTCTACCGGCCGCGTTCTTATCTTTCCGCCCCAGAAGCTTGTCACGGAACAGAAGGCGCAGTTGTGGGGGCAGCCCCGCGCTGTCATCACGACATTTGCCATGGTGTAGCCGCCGGGTCTAAGGAGATCCCGCCGCGGGTTAGGTAATCCCGCAAGGTTGTGAAAGCTCTCCTCTTTGTAAATCTTTTTCGGCCTTCCTTCCTTGAAGTCTTTAAGAAAGCGGGGCCAGCTTATTTCAGCTTCGCCGATAACTACTGTGTCAGTATGTTTGCCGGCCTCTTCAGGGAACATTGAAACATGGATGCCTCCCATGACGACGTGGCAGCCGCGCTTTCGAAATTCATCCGCGATCTGATACCCACGAAATGCGGTAGACGTCATCGTTGTAATGCCGACCAGATCAGCATTTGTGTCGAAATCTATGTCCTCAATATTTTCATCTATAAGACGTACTTCGAAATCTCTGTCGACATATGCCGCCAGCAGCGGCAAATTGAGTTGTGCCATAGAGGAACGCGTTCTCCGTTTAGACCCGAAGCGGTTTTTATCCGGAGACGGATGGATAAGCAAAAGGCGCAGCATTTTAGGCCTCCCCTATTTTATTAATTTTTTATTGCTTTATTGCTAAAAAAAGATC
>JAKALU010000012.1 GCA_021824065.1 Nitrospirota bacterium | reverse complement strand
GTTAGGCAATCACAGGCCGACAATAGTAATCTCCGACATTATCATGCCCGAGATGGACGGGTATGAACTCTGCCGGCGGATTAAGACTGATGAAAACCTGAAAGACATCCCTGTCATTCTTTTAACCGCCCTCTCTGACCCGAGAGATGTCCTGAGAGGACTGGAGTGTGGAGCAGACAACTTTGTTACGAAGCCATACGATGAAAAATATCTCTGCTCCCGCATTGATTACCTGCTTGCGAACTTGAAGTTGCAAGAGGAGACAAGGATACTGATGGGGATTGAGATAGTCTTTGCCGGTCAAAAATACTTTATAACCTCAGAACGTCAGCAGATCCTGAATCTCCTTATCTCCACTTATGAAACCGCTATCCATAAAAACCATGAGTTGCTCAAAGCACAGGATGAATTAAAGACACTGAATGAGCAGCTTGAGGAAAGGGTGGAAGAGAGGACGGCCCGACTTGTAAAAGAAATCGATGAACACAGGCAGGCTGAGCAGAGATTAAGAGAATCAACACAAATGCTTGAGGATATAACAAACGGGATTGAAGAGACCATTTTCCTTTTATCTCCGGATTATAAAATTCTCTGGGCGAATAAGGCAGCAACGAGAAAAAGCGGCTATGAAATGGGGGAAATTCTGGGAAGCTATTGTTATACGGTTACCCATCACCTTAAATCTCCCTGTGAGCCTCCGGCTGAAACATGTCCTGTCCGCGTGCTTCAAGAGACCGGCAGTCCTGTAATCATATCCCAGAGACATCTTGATAAACATAAAAATGAGTTTTTTGTTGATGTCACTGCCTATCCAATCAAGAATGAAAAAGGAGAGGTCGTTCAATTCATTTACCTGTGCAGGGACGTCACAGAACGCAAAAAGGCAGAGGAAGCCGAGATTGCAAGACTTCAGGCAGAAGCAGCGAGTAAGGCGAAGTCAGACTTCCTTGCTAATATGAGCCATGAATTGAGGACGCCATTGAATGCAGTAATCGGTTTTTCAGAGGTTCTGCAGGACGAATTATTCGGGGAACTCAATGAGAAGCAGCGTGAGTATGTAGATAACATCCTCGTCAGCGGCAGGCACCTGCTGGACCTCATCAATGACATACTCGACCTCTCCAAGGTGGAATCAGGCAAGATGGTGCTTGAACCCGGCAGTTTTGTTTTAAGAGATATTCTCAATTCATCGCTGACACTGTTTAAAGAAAAGGCAATGAAGCATCGTATAACTCTAAGTCTCGATATCGAACCCTCTGCAGACATAGTAATAGAGGCTGATGAGCGGAAGTTCAAACAGATAATGTTCAACCTCCTGAGCAACGCTGTGAAGTTTACGCCTGACGGGGGCAGCGTGCGGGTAAGCGCACGGAGGGTTTCGGGTTTCGAGTTCGGAGTTTCGAGTTCAGAAAAATCAGGAACAGATAACTCGCAACTCGCAACTCACAACTCACAACTCCACGGAAATTTTGTTGAAATTTCCGTGGCCGACACAGGCATAGGTATAAAGCAGGAAGATATCCCGAAACTCTTTAAGGAATTTACACAGCTTGAATCAGCGTATATAAAGAAGTATGAGGGCACCGGCCTTGGACTGGCATTGACAAAAAGACTGGTCGAGTTGCATGGCGGAAGGATCTGGGCTGAGAGCGAATACGGCAAGGGCAGCAAGTTTACATTTTTGATACCGGTGAGGCAGGAGGTTCAGAATGCCTAAGAAAATACTCATCGTGGAAGATAACGAAAAAAACAGGGTATTGGTGCGGGATATTCTGGAGTATTACGGGTATAAAGTTTTAGAAGCAACTGATGGAGCTGAAGGGGTAAAGATGGCCACTGAACACATGCCGGATTTAATACTCATGGATATACAGATGCCTGTTATGGACGGCATTACTGCAGGAAAGATACTCAAAAATGACCCAGGGACAAAAGGGATAAAAATCATTGCGCTCACATCGTTTGTAATGAAAGGCGACAAGGAAGAAATTCTCACCGCAGGGTTCGATGATTATTTGCCAAAGCCTATAAATACAAGGCAGTTGCCCAAATTAGTGAAAAAAACTTTAAATGAATAACAACCGATAAACAGATAAATTTATGCTTACATCAAAACCAGTAATTTTATGCGTTGATGATGAACTGGCTAACCTAAAGCTCCTTGAGGCCATGCTTGCGCCAAGGGGCTATGAAGTTGTCATGGCAGAAAACGGCATAGAGGCGCTCGAAAAGATTAAGGAACAGAGAATTGACCTCATACTCCTGGATGTGATGATGCCCAAGATTAACGGTTTTGACGTGTGCAAGATGATAAAAGGGAATGAAATGTTCAGGCATATCCCTGTTGTTATGATTACAGCCCTGACAGAGAAGGAAGACAGGATTAAAGGGATTGAGTCCGGTGCAGAAGACTTTATATCAAAGCCATTTGACAAAGGAGAGGTGCTGGCAAGGATAAAGATGCTCATGGAGATAAAAGACCTCAATGACAGACTCAATTCTGCATACAACAAGATTACAAGCTTGATAAACTTCGGGAAAGAGATCATTATGTCCTTTAACCCGTTGAATTTTAATTTTTTATATAGCATTGACAGCATAGTCGATCAAATTACAGGAAAGACATACGAAACATCAGACAAGCCGCAGACAGTTATTGTCGGATTAGCTGATGAAACCAATAACTGGCAATGGTATCGTTATGAATCAACATTTGAAGGTGTGGTCAGGACACTGCTTGCAATTGATATTCATCAGAGCATTGATCTGCCTGCAAAGGGCAATTCAAAAACAGTCTTTTCCAGTGAAGCTGCTATCGGTGCGTCGGGTCTTACGTCATTAACTAAAAGACTCGATTCCATATCAATAGTAGTGTCAAATATAGTTTGTTACCTGAGCGATGTCTTCTGCATCTTAGCCCTTAATTATGGTAAAACCGTTTCCAGTTACGATGCAGCAGTCTTAGACAGCGTGGTGGCACAGAGTCTATTTTTAAAATCTCTTGCGTCACAGGTAAGAGAAACCGAGCATGCCTTTGAATACACAGTCTATGCCCTTGCAAGGGCATCGGAGGCAAATGACGAGGATACAGGCAACCACATTTTGAGAGTCGGCGAGTATTCTTCAGTAATAGCAAAAGAACTCGGAATGTCCGAAAAATTTACAAATAGTATCCGTCTTCAGGCAACATTGCATGATGTGGGTAAGATTCATACTCACCCGGATATTCTCAGAAAGCCTGGGAAGCTCTCACCTGAGGAATTTGAAGAGATGAAAAGGCATACCATCTATGGCGCAAAAATAATCGGCGAACATCTGAGGCTGAATATGGCAAAAGACATTGCGATTTCACATCATGAAAGATGGGATGGTAGCGGTTATCCTTATGGGCTGAAAGAGGAACAGATACCTGTTGAGGGAAGGATATTGAACATCGCAGATCAATATGATGCCCTGAGAAATCCACGTGTATATAAACCTGCCTTTGACCATGGAACAACTTATAAGATAATTACAGAAGGTGACGGAAGGACAATGCCCCGCCATTTCGACCCCTATGTACTTAAAGCATTTAAGGAAACTTCCTCGCAATTTGAGGAGATATACGAAAGACTTAAGGGTTAAAGACCTCTGAATTTACAAGGAACCCTATGCAACAGGCACCTGATGAAAAAAATTGACAACACCTTTAACTGTATGTATTCTTATACAAAGAACCTATCTTAAAAACATAAAAAGGAAAGGAGAAAGAATATGGGGAATAGCGGAGGCGGCATCATTATTATTGTCTGGCTTGCAGTCATGGTGGTTATGATTGCGGCACTGTGGAAAGTATTTGTTAAAGCAGGGAAGCCGGGCTGGGCTGTTTTAATCCCAATCTACAATGCTTATGTATTCCTGCAAATTGCAGGCAAACCAGGCTGGTGGCTTGTTCTTCTATTCATCCCCCTAATCAACATCGTAGCAGGTATCATTGCGCTTGCGAGTCTTGCAAAAAAATTTGGTAAAGGAACAGGCTTTGTTGTAGGGTTAATCCTCTTGCCATTTATATTCTATCCGATTCTTGGATTCGGCGACGCCCAATACACAGCATAGGAAATCTAAGGGATATAGAAGGGATTGTAAAGCTGCATTGCACCTTTACAATCCCTCAAACAAAAGCAATTTCTGCTGCCTTCTTTCGTCTTTCAATAAACTGTTTCTGCATCTCCATCGGGCAGAAAGGTGGACTTCGGCTTTCAGTTAGGCGTTTTGTATCTTTTTGAATTTATTGGTGGCGGGGAGAGGATTTGAACCTCTGACCTTCGGGTTATGAGTTCTATGTAAAATTCTTTAAAAACAATGAGTTACGATTCATAAGCCCCATTTAATACCACTTAAGATTATCTTTATTTTTTTTGTGCCGTTTTTTTATACTTTTTTATACTTTTAGAATGCTTTAATTTTTATCATCGAAGTGATCTGTTGCTTTGGATTTAATTGATAACTGTCGGCATGCCCTTTGATTTTTTATATTTCTGCCTTTGAAGTATTTCCTCTTTGATCAGGGATTCCAGTTCCGGTAGTTCCACGGCATCCGGAATGAGACGCTGAATAAAGTCCAGCAGCATTAATGATCACCCATCTCCAGAGGGCATCATTGCCTTGTCAGTATCAGGGAGGTTGTATTTCTCCTCTAGTTTAAAGACGAGTTCCCCAATCTTAGCGCTTATTTCAAGCAGCTTGATGAATTCAGGATTAGAAAGCTCTTCTTTAAGCCTTTGGCGTAATGCGGAAGAAAGAGAATGTTTATCGTCAGTGTTCATGAGATTCTTGGTATAGGATGTAATAAGATTTTATTTTTTATCTTTGTCAAACGCTTCTTTCATAAAAGCCAGCCATTGCTTAGCCTTCTTTGCCGCTATATCTTCAGGGTATCCTTCTTTGAGAAATCCTGCAAAAAGCTCCATCTCCTCTTCCTCGGGAGTCATATCTTCGGTTGTAGTTACAACTGCGCCTGAGCATCCTCCGGCCTCATTGAGCGCAGTGCGTTCGTTGAAGGACTCAATAAGGCAATAGTCAATTGTCCTTGCAAGCTCCGCGATTTTAACCCAAAGGCCTTCTTTTGAGTGGATAAGGTCGTTTACTTTTCTTCCTATTATCACCCTGTCCTTATTACACTTTTTGTTTGATATGTCGATATAGGTATCCATGTCGGTCATTTTTTGTCTATGATAATGAGAGGTCCAAAGAGTCTTGTAAGGAGTTCAAGCCCTGTTGGTTTAGTGTCTTTCTCAGGGGTCCCTTTTATCAGGTCTTTTTCCTTACACCCTAATAGCTTTAGCAGCCCCTTGCTGATGGATGATTCATCTTCTATAACTACATGCTTATAAGCATACTCAACAAGCCAGCCCCACCCACAGCGAAGGGTAGGACATGAAACCATCACCACGTCCTGATCGAATTCATCTATAAAGCGGGTTAAGATCCTTTGGGGGTCATTTTCTTCTATGTGGCTGCAGAATTTACATTTTGGAGGGGTAGCCTTTGTATAGTTTTTTAATCCCATACGAAATTATTTTAACAAACTTCGACAATGGATAGCCATCTTTGAGCTTAGATAAAGTCTTGCCACGGGAATGATCAAATATAACAGAAACGGCGTGTTTTTTTATTATGCCACTTCCCCGTCAGCCTGCATTGCTTTTGGTTGAAATAAAGAAGTGGCTAAAGATTTTAGCGTATCCAAGTCTTTGTTGCTTCCAATCTCTTTTTCTAAAAGAGAGAGCTTTTTTACTTCCCTTTCGTACCTGTCTGTAATTCCGATATGATCCATTTCTTTTATCAAAGAGGCAACTTTAATATATAGATCATCTCTTTGCCCTAAAAGATTGCCGTGCATCTCAGTGTATCTTTTTATAAGTTCTTTCTTTTCCATATATGTTTATTTATGATTTTAAGCTAACAGTCAAATTCAACTCCCTATGAACTACCTCATGTTTCCATGAATGTAAATTTTTCAAAAGCGAAGTTATAATCTGGCAAGCTTGCGAAATGTCTCTGTCCATTCCTTCCATACACTATCAAAATCCGGAACGTCGTTTAGCATTGGGCCTAAGCGGTCCTGCCAGGCATTTTTATTCCAATCCCTTAGGTTATTCGATATCAATCCAGCAAGGTCGGGCTTTATGTCCCTGACACTGCACTTTTCCTGAAACATTGGCAGCAATTTGTTCCATGCGAAATGTTCGCCAGAACGACACAGCATATACCAGAGGTCATATAAATCTCTGGGACGTGGCCATTTCTTCTGCTGCTGAAGAAGAGAGCGCAATTTCTCCGCAACAATCTCCTGTTTTGTATAGGAGAGAACTTTAAATGTAGAAATGTCTGAATATCGCGGCTTGATTGAGCAGGCAACTGGGGTTTCAAGCACCGGCTCATCAAATGTTAGATGAATCTTGACTTGAGGAAGTCCCTGCCTGCGGGTACCGCCCCTGCTGTACTCAATTGGAATTTCTATCTGAAAGTCACCCGGAATCGTGAGCGGTTTTTTTATCGTAATTCTGATTCCTGATTCGCTCTGGATTCGGTCAGCAACTCCTTGCAATAATCTTAATGATGCTTCGAGATTATCCCCGCCCGGCTTGCAGCTGAAATCTATGTCCTCTGAGAATCGGTACCCCGCGTAATAGCAATGTCTCAGGCAGGTTCCGCCTTTAAATACCCAGCCGTGCCTTGATGCGCTTGACCGAGATAGTCCATAAAGCATCCAAAGGATAACATAATCCTTTTCAGCCTGATCGAATCGGAGGCCGTCATCCTCTGCTGTGCGGTGCAGTTCAGCAGTTGTAATCATGCCTTAATCTCCGCGTTAACAAGGAGCCCCCATCGGCGGTTGTATTTCCCATGTCGCGGCAGTGTAGGGTCAAGCGGCGAGAAACCAGACGCAAGGGAGACCTCTTTACGGAGGGCTTCAATATTCCCTAATCCGAATGTTTCCATGAGAAAGCCTAGTCGCTTTGCAGCGGCGGTATTTCCGATCTTAGCAGCATATTTCCTAAGTTTGGCTTCGTCAAGCTGATCCCATGCGTTTGAAAGTGCCTTGGCGATTTCCTCTACGCCGCCTACATATTGCGGAAGATCCAGCCCATCAATGATAGTCTTTTCGCGGTCTGTAACCATAAAAGGCATTTCATCAATCCAGTCCCTCATATTGCCAAAGAACTTTTCAGGCCGCAAAGAGATGATATTGTACCTAACGCCGAACACCTCGCCAGGCCGTCGCCTCACAGGATGGTTTGTTGCAATAAACACGGTTCTGGGCAATTGTTCGGTCATGCCGTGATGATTAAGTGCAGACCAGTACGCAATAGCCGCCGGCGACACAAGCTCCATGGCAATAATGAATTCGTGGAGTTGCGGAGTACGGTTTTCTCCTGATGAAAGCGGGATTACGGCAAATCTTCCCCGTCTGATACGCCTGATCCATCCTTTAGCTTGAAGACGTTTAAGGAACTTCTGTGTCGAATCTTCACCCTTGTAACCAAGTATTTTCTGCGATTCGCTTGTCGTGAATGTGGCCTTGGCGCTGACCTTAGCCAAAAATCTGGCCTCAGACCTCCCCAGCGAACCACGTGTTATATTTTGTATGCCTTTCACGGGCTTGTTATGACCGGTTATGACGCTCATGATATAACATTACAGGAACTGCCCCTAAAAAATCAATAAGAATTTTCACCTAAAAATGACCGATTCCATAAGAGAAATGGAATCAAATATCGCCTTCTATGCCAGATCGGCCTGAAGTGTCACTAATGGTAAGTAATATATATACTAGGGGAAGTGTTGTGGCTGACAGCCAGAGCGCTATTCCCCTTGAAGTATAAGAAAGAGACTAACTTTAAGGAGGAATCATGAAAATAGTAGAACTTGACCTTTCACGGTCGGAGATAAGATTTTCCGGGAAAAATCCGGACAACGAAGCCCTTATCAGATTACTGCATAAAACTTACGGCGAGGCATTGCCGATTTACTGCCGGTCAAAACCGCCCATCTTTTTATCGCAGAACGGCGGATATGTTCTAATTGCCAGACACTATGCATACGATGTCCTAATGCACGGCAATGGAAAGCACACGAAAATCCCCGCACTTATAGCCGATCCTGACGAATATGAAAAAGTCCTATCGATGGAAACGGTGGACTTGGAGGTTTTATGCTCGGGATCACGAGCTAAGGGAGCTAAAGGTAATGTGACGCCTGCGATGTTATCCAGGCGAAGGCGAAAAGCTGCCATGATGCTGTGTCCATTATGCGGAAAAATTTTGCAGAGGCCAAAATACAGAAAACCGGAAGAAGAGGGCGCTAAAAAGGGGTTTTACAAGGTAACCTGCTTCGGCAAACAAAACAAGAAAAGCCCCTGTGATTTCAGGGCTTATTTGTCGGTAGACGAAGCACAACTCTTCTGGGCGAATAAATATCCTACTAAGTCATGGCTACGAAAAACTTCCAAAACATGCGAAAAATGCGGCAGTGAGAGCCTTTTTATCCGCACGCGTGGCAATAAAAGTTTTTTGGGTTGCGCGGGTAATTTTAGGGGAGGTAAAACCTGTAAGTATCGTGAGGAGGTGAAAGATTGTGGACATTAAAAAAATTGTTGATAAGGTTAAGAAACTGGTGACTGTAGAGCAGACATTTGACCATGACGAGGACTACATTTTAGCTCTTTCACAAGAATTTTCTCTTAGTGCGGATGAAATTAAGATGTTGCTGAACAGCGTACTGGCATTAATTTGTCCGCCTACGGATCTGCACGGCATACTGCAGGGCAAAAGAGCCTTGCTGGAGTTGCTGAGGCAACTATGCTTGCACAAAGATATGGAAGCAGCGGAAGAGATTTTCCTCACAGATCTTTTAACCAAATGGTTTGGCTTTATTGAAAAATCTCCGGCTCTAAAATACAACAGGAAAGTAAATATGACGGAGCATCCAGTGTTTATTTTTTATGTGGTTGCTTCGGGTCATTATGTGAATAAAAAAAGTCCCCCTATAACCTTTATAAAAAATGACGTATCTCCTCTTTTTAGATTTTACTGCATTAGATTTTTTAATGGGATTAAAAAAGTAATGTCGTCCAATCTTGTTGATGGTACTGAGTGCGATTATCTAAGGGCATTCAGATATTTTTTCGTCTATGCAAATGAACAGAAAAAATATGACGAAGAGCTACTTGAAAAACAACACGAGGATGATGATTTTTTACTTGAACTCATCAAGGACGCGTTCAGAAATTACGATAAGATTGAATGGGGGAATGTAAGCGACAAGGCAGGGCATGCCGCTACAGAATACGAGAAAAAGCTCATCAGGATCTTAATCGAGAACGAAGACATTCATTCTCATGCCCATGGCTCACCTGATACAACAACGGCTTATCCCTACATAAGAAGGCCGGGATTAACTGATACCACAATAAGCGGAACCAGGACTGACAGTGACAATGACGATGATAAATTTTCAACGACTCGCGTAACGGCAGCGTCTATTTTTATGAATCAGCTAACTCACGAGGATTTGGATGATGAATTCATAGACCATGAGGAATTAATCCATTTTGACTTGCTTTATGATCATAGTCAAAGTGACACGAACGATTCGAAGCAGGATGCCATTGAAAAAGCCGTTCCCCGGCCGCCAAGTTTAAAGCACAGATGGGTAGATACGCTTAATCTTCGCTCACACATGTTTTTTTGGGAAAAAAATTACGATAAATTGCACCATTACTCTTTGATTTATTCGTATATCGCGGAATCGTGGAACAAGTTTTAGGACATAGAAAAAAGTATAGTTATTTTCATAATACTTGTAATGCATACCGGTACTGAACCGAGGCTGCTTTTCAGCCTCTGGAATATCAATGATCCAAGGAATAGGCTAAATTTCAAGGAACAGCATATTTACATCTCCAGGTCAAATGGCCGATACGTTTTATATAAACCACCTCTGGTTTTTTTGAAATCAAAAATTGAAGGAAACAATCTCTGTAGAAAGGTCTCCGAGTCAGTGATGGTGCCGCTGCCTCATGTCATTTGCAAATTGATAGATGAGTCCCCAGTCGATAAGGAAAACGACGGATTTTTCTTTTCCTTAAGATCACCCTATAACAAAGCATCAATTAACCTTGATATGGTTTCCTCCTTTCTCAAACAGGTCAATCAGGGCCTAAACAAAACAGCATTGCCAATCACAATTTCATCGCTTGCATTTTCTTTTTTTTCTACGTATTCCTCGCGCTATGGACTAGATCCGATACTTGCCTGCTACGTAAGCGGACAGGACTACAGGCTCTATGTATCCACCCTGCATTATATACATGTACCGGCTCAGCATCTTGAAGAAAAATATTTGAGCGTTTCTGAAATTGTCCATAAAAAGATATTGCTGAACATAGAAGAAACCAAAATGGCCCATAGGAAGATCGTAAGAAAATATCTGGTGCCTGAAGCGGAGAATAAATGCTTATTGGGTTCATCAGGTATGAAATCTGAAAATCTGAAGGCAGATAGCAACAGTCCATCTGATTTAGGATACGGCTCAAGATTCGTTCCTCTAAAGGAAAATATAGTTTCATATATTACGCTGCTAAGAGCGGCGATTGAATACTGACCGGAATGCCTGTTTTATTCGGGGAAATAAAGGCATCAATAATACGCGGGAGCAGCCTTGCAGTTGCGGCAACACTTTTTCTAAATATTATTATTATTCACCTTTTCTTTAAAAAGGCGAAATATACATTGTTGGTTATGCTTCCGGTGACACTCGGATTTTTGTTTGTGCCCGGCATTATGGGCTATATAAACGCGCCCTTTAACTTTATCAATATCGGCACTCTTGCCTTGCTTTTCGGTCTCGGCGTGGATTACGGGATTTATGTTATGAATGCTTTTCTGATGGAAGAAAGAAGAGATGCCGGTAGTGCTCTCCGGCTGTCTGGTAAAAATGTTATGATGTGCGCAGCAACGACAGTGGCTGGGTGCGGAAGCCTTATAACAGCTAAGTTTGCAGGGATTGCGTCCGTAGGCCTTGTTCTTACGATAGGGGCTGTATTCTGCGCAGCTGCCGCGCTGCTTACGCTTCCGGCATTGCTATATCTTTTCGGAGATAAGCTGTAATATGAAAAATTTTGACGCCATAGTCATAGGCAGCGGGATAGGAGGCCTCGTAAGCGCCGGTATGCTTTCATCAAAGGGGTTAAAGACTCTGATTATCGAAAGACATATCACGCCAGGCGGTTATCTTTCTTCTTTTAAAAGAAACGGTTTTATTTTCGATTCTGCGTTGGATTCAATATCAGGAGTTAATTCAGGAGGACTGATATATAAGACGATGGAAGTCCTTAAAATCGAGAAGAACATAAGTTTTAACATACTGGATCCTATAAGAGTAAGCAAATTTCCGGACTTTGAGATTGTGGTCGATAAAGACATAGACGCATATATAGACAGGCTCTCGGTCATATTTCCGTCTTCTGCCGATTCAATAAAAAAGCTCTTTGAAAAAGCCGATAGGATATATTCAGACGCGCAATCCGCGATTAATGCTTCCATTTCCGGAAGGCAAGAGCTCTATGAAATAAATTCTGATATTTTAAAGACGATGAACAGTTCATATGAAGATTATCTGAATGAATATATAGGCGACAATAGGCTTAAAGCTGTATTGTCCGACAGATGCCCTTTTATAGGCCTCCCCCCTTCAAGGGTTTCAGCCTTTACAATGATTAATATGATAATGAGCTATTTCAGCCTCGGCGCGTGCAGAACAGTCGGGGGCTTTCAGAAACTTGCCGATGCTATGCTTACCGGTATAATAGACATTGGCGGACAAGCAATCCTTGGCAATGGAGCAAGGCGGATTCTTATGGATAATCGGGAGAGATGCGTAGGCGTTATATGCGAAAACGGAGAAGAATATGCAGCGCGATATATAATCTCAAACGCGGATTTTTGTCATACCTTTAATTCACTCTTGGGAGGAAAATATTCATCCTTTACTGACGAACTAATGCGCAATCCGGGTGTTTCGACATCTTTCTTTATTTTATATGCTGGCATCAAAGGAGATACTGGCAGACACTCAAGCATAGGTTATTTCCCTTCTTATGATATTGAAAGTTTTTTCTCTCGGGAGATGGAGTTCGGAGAGGATTCGACCATCGGTATGACCGCGGCAAGCCTCGAAGATAAATCGCGTGCTCCTGAAGGTTTCGGCACAGTGGTTCTGCATGAGATGGTAGAGACTACAGGCAGGGCAATAGACAAAGCGCTTTGCACGGAAAAAATTATTAAAAAAGCGGAAAAGATAATCCCCGGCATAAGAGAGAGGATTGTGACTCTCGATTGTGCGACACCCAAAACTCTTAACAGGTATACTATGAACTTCAACGGCGCGGCATTCGGCTGGAAACAAGCCCCCGGCTTTCGAGGAACAAGAAGGCACGGGATAAAGAATCTATATATAGCTGGCCACTGGGGTGATATGGGGGGTGGGGTTCTGGCTGCTGCATATTCAGGTGCTAGGGCAGCGAGTGAGATTCTCGAAAGGGAGGGTATGAAGGTTGACATCTAATCTCTGTGTCATAATTCCTGCATATAATGCATCTAAAACCATAAAGAGTGTCGTCAAAGGCGCATTAAAGTATGTAGATAGGGTTCTTGTTGCCGATGATGGCTCTGCCGATGATACTGCAATTGCTGCATCTCTTGCCGGTGCAGATGTAATCAAGATAGACCGAAACAGGGGGAAAGGCAATGCATTAAAAATTCTTTTTAAAAAAGCCGAGGAATATGGATATAAATCTGTAATCAGCTTAGACGCGGACGGCCAGCATGACCCGGATGATATACCCTTTTTTTTAAATGATCATAACATGTATCCAGAAGATATAATTGTCGGCACAAGAATGCATGAGAAGGAGAGGATTCCAAGGGCAAGGTATAATTCTATGCATATTGCTCGATTCTATATTTCCCTCGCTGCAAATCAATTCGTAGAGGATACCCAGTGCGGATTCAGACTTTATCCCCTTTCATTGATAAAAAAAATATGTCTGACAACTGAGAAATATGTTACGGAAACAGAAATATTAATGAAGGCAGGAGATATGGGGGGAACAATTCGGTTTGTTAAAGTCAAAACCATATATGGAGACAATGGCAGCCATTTCAGACCGATAATGGATATTGTAGCAATAACGGCGTATGTAATTTCTTATCTCCACATTAAATGGCTAAAAGAAGGACTGGTCTCAAATAAACCCTTTACATATTCAAAAAATAATATTCATGATTTAATAAGAAAACCCAAAATAATTGATCGCATCTTTCAGGTAATAACTGTTTTTAGTGCGCTGCCTGCAAGTGTGCTGTTTTTGATTGAATATACAGTGCTGCATGGAGTCATTAATAACTACCCAGCAATCAGAAAACTCAACTGCGGATTTTTTAAAATTACCATTGCATCACTTATGTTGCCTATATTACTAATTGTAACTATACTTGAAAAAATATTGAATCAATTTAAACTTGAAATCAACATGGTAGATGGATTCATGGAGAAATTTTATCCGCACATCTGGAGAGTATAGTTGTGATAAAAAAGCTCTGCGGTAGAATCATATACAGATTTATACCCCTCTGTTTTTCACAGCCCTTTTTTAAAATATTCGGCGGATTGGAAGTAAAGGGTATTAAAAATATTCCCAGAAAAGGCGGTATTATTATTGCACCTAACCATCTGAGTTATGTAGATCCCCCTCTCTTAGCAACCGTGATCACCGGAGGCTGTCGCTTCATGGCAAGGCATGAACTCTTCGACATTCCAGTGCTAAAGCATATAGTGAGTTATTACGCATTTCCTGTTAAGAGGCAAAATCCCGGTGCCTCCTCAATAAAAAGAGCCATTCGGGAGCTTGCGGAAGGGATGATTGTTGTTATATTCCCAGAGGGAAGTAGAAACATAAGCGCCAGTCGCCTACAGCCCAAAAACGGCATAGGGATGATCGCTTCCATATGCAAAGTGAAGATTGTGCCTGCGTTAATTGAGGGGACTGATAAACTCCTCCCTCAAGGCGCACTACTGCCCCGACCCGCAAAAATACGGGTGACATTTGGAATGCCGATAGATGTAAGCGAAGCAGGTAACGATTACGAGAATATTGGCCAATATATAATGGATAGGATAAAGGACATAAGCAAATATTCTATGGATGAATAGATTCCTCTGCGTTACAACTTAACGCTGCAAAATTCTAGCGGAATTGGTGTCTGAATTTATTGAAGGTTTAAAATTTAAGTGTTTAGCTCAATTATCCTGACTATCCTTGCATAATCATTGCCATCGGGGTCTTCAAGGGGGGCAAATAAAACTTTATCGCCAGGTCTTAATTCAATATTCGTTCTTATAAGTTCACGACTGTCAATATTATAGATGCCGTTATCGCTGAGAGATTTTATTTTGCCTGTGTTTGTATCAGGATTGAATTCAAGAACAATGCCTTCTTCTTTCAGATAAGCCTCGTCCCAGATTTCTTCTCTTTCTTCTTTGTCCATGGAGACTATGGGATGACTCTTATTGTCTTTGTCTTTTGACATATTTGAGTGATAAAAATAGATTTAAATTTACTGTCCTGTAACTGTCCTGCTGGTAAAAAAAGGCTGTCATAACATTTTGCTATGACAGCCTCTAATCTATTGGAGATTAAGCATTTTTATTTGGTGGCGGGGAGAGGATTTGAACCTCTGACCTTCGGGTTATGAGCCCGACGAGCTACCAGGCTGCTCCACCCCGCGATGTTTTTATCGTAACCTATGAATACCAATATTGTCAATCAACTGGCTATATGTAGTAATATAATTCTCTAATGAGACTTGCATTTATAAAAAAGAAATTTTCTATCGAAGGAGGGGCGGAAAGGTATCTTCAGACCCTTATTGAACATCTTAAAAGGGCAGGACATGAGATACAGATATTTGCGAATGAATGGCCGGAGGAGAAAGGCGTAACTTTCCACAAGGTGAATCTTCTGCCTCTTACCTCATTCCTCAGTACAGTGACATTTAACGTCAGCATAAACTCAAAACTAAGAACTCAAAGCTCAAAACTCAAAAAATTTGACTGTGTCATAAGTTTTGAGCGCACGACCTGTCAGGATATATACAGGGCTGGAGAGGGATGTCACGCAGAGTGGTTGGAGATACGGTCAAAAATTGAGCCATTTTACAAAAACCTTTCATTCAAGATAGATCCCCTTCATATCTCGCTTCTCAGTCTTGAAAAAAGGCTTTTTTCAGATACAAAGCTTATAGTTGCAAACTCAAAAATGGTGAAAAACCAGATAATAAAACATTATGCTGTTCCAGAGGAAAGGATAATTACAATATATAATGGGGTTGATTTAAATAGATTTACCCCGGAAAATAAAAACATATTGCGTAAGGATGTGAGAAAAGACTTTAGCTTATCCGAAGATTTAAAGATAATACTTTTTGTTGGGTCTGGCTTTGAGAGAAAAGGGCTGAGGACCCTTATAGATTCTGTTGCTTTAATAAAAAGCGAGGACATAAAGGTTTTGGTTATTGGTAAGAGTAACACAGGCAAATATAAAGAGTTGGCAGAAAGGCATAGAATTTCTGACAGGGTTGTTTTTCTTGAACCTCAGAGAGGGATAGAAAGATTCTATGCAGCAGCAGACATATTTGTATTGCCAACGTTATACGACCCTTTCAGCAATGCCACTTTGGAGGCAATGGCATCAGGGCTTCCTGTAATCACGACAAAAAATAATGGTGTAGCCGAACTTATAGAAAATGGGAATGAGGGCTTTGTTCTGGATAAACTTTCTGATTCAGGAGAATTGGCTGATAAGATAAATCTTACCCTGAAGAATCTAAAAGTCATGGGGGAAAAGGCAAGAGAGAAGGCTGAAAATTTTCCTATCGAAAGGGCAGTGCGTGAATTTACAGAAGCAATAAAGCTTGCTGGTCTGGCAGAAAGTTGATGCTTACAATACTGCATACAGAATCGTCAAAAGGCTGGGGAGGTCAGGAGATCAGGATAATACAGGAATCCCTCGGTATGATTAAGAGGGGGCATAAGGTTTATATTGCAGCGCCTGAAGATAGCATGATATTCAGCAAAGCAAAGAGCAACGATATTGTTGTATTTCCCATGTCTTTCAACAAAAAAAACCCATTGAATGTTATGAGGCTTGCCACATTGATTAAGGAAAGAAGAATAGATATTGTGAATACACATAGCTCCTCTGATAGCTGGGTAGCTACAATTGCTGCGAAGCTTTCTGGATTAAAACCACTAATCCTGAGGACAAGACATCTCTCAACACCCATCGGCAGGAATCCATTAAGCAGATTAATATATAACATACTGCCTGATGCTGTAATTACCACCGGCGAGGAAATAGGACAGAGGATGATTGAGCACAACAAGTTTAACGGGGAGAAAATTTCTTCTATACCAACAGGTGTGGACATGGAGCGCTTTAATCCAGCAAAAGTTAAACCAGTTTTTCAATTAAAAAATCACACCGTTAATAAAGTAATCCCCCCTTACCCCCCTTTAGTAAAGGGGGGGTGGGGGGATTTGTCGGAGGGGGAGGAGGGATTAAAAAAATATTTTTCAATAGGGATGGTCTCTGTTCTCAGGAGCTGGAAGGGACACAGGTATTTTATAGAGGCGGTCCCGGCAATATCGAATGCGATCCCTGATTCAGTTTTCTATATAGTGGGTGATGGGCCACAATTTCAGAACATAAAAGATATGGTTAAAGAATTCTCTCTTGAAAGCAAAGTTTTTATGCTCGGGCATAGAGATGACATTCCTGAAATATTAGCTTCCCTTGATGTTATTGTCCATCCTTCATATGCAAATGAGGGTGTGCCTCAATCCATACTCCAGGCAATGGCAATGGAAAGACCTGTTGTAGCCTCTGATGCAGGAGCAATAAAAGAGATAGTCATTGATAAAGAAACAGGATTTCTCATTGAACCTAAGAATCCCGGACAGCTTTCGGAAAAGGTTATCGAACTCTATAGAAACCCTGAACTCAGGGTTAAATTCGGAAAGGCAGGCAGAAGGCTCGTTGAAAAGAATTATTCCATGGAGGCAATGCTCGACAAGGTTGAATCATTATATGAAAGGCTTTTGAATAGGAATAGAATCTGATAAAAGACATGGATTTTAAAGACATAAAAAAAATTCTTGTCATAAAACTACGCCACATCGGCGACGTCCTTCTCTCTGTTCCTGTTTTCAGGGCATTGAGAGAAAATTTTCCACAAGCACATATAGCTGCTCTTGTAAATTCAGGCACAGAGGAAGTACTGACAGGGAATCCCCTCATCAATGAGATAATAGTCTTTGACAGGAGCATCAAGAAGATGAACCCTGTGCAAAGATATATGAGAGAATTTTCCTTTCTGAAAAATATACGGGCAAAAGGCTTTGACATGGCTGTTGACCTTACAAGCGGTGACAGGGCTGCAATAATATCTTTTATATCAGGCGCGAAATACAAGTTAGCCTACGATTTGGGCAGGGATGGTTTCTTAGGCAAGAGACACCTGTATACGCATCTTGCTAAAAAAGATGGCAGCCAGCACATGGTACTGCAGAATCTCGATGTTGTGAAGCAATTTGGCATTAGCACAGATAATCTCACAGTGAATTTATTTATTCCTGAGGATGCAAGACAATTTGTAAAAAAGATATTAGAAGAGGATGGTATACCCCCCCATCCCCACCTTGGCAAGGGGGGGACATGGGTAGGTAAGGTTGTCCACGTCCATCCTGTATCAAGATGGCTTTTCAAATGTTGGAAAGACGAATATATGGCAGAGGTGATAAGCTGGCTTATTAATAATGGTATAAAGGTAATAGTGACGTCTTCACCTGATAAAAAGGAGATGGATAAGGCAAAGAAGATTTTGTCTTTGATAGGGGACAGTCCTGATTCTACGGCTCGTCCGCCCCTGATGGGGGGAATAGGGGGGGTGATAGACCTCTGCGGCATGACCACAATAAAACAATTAGCTGCAATCTCAGAGGCATCCGATTTGTTTTTAGGTGTTGATTCTGCTCCCATGCACATAGCTGCTGCAGTTGGAACGCCAGTTATTGCGCTCTTTGGGCCCACAGGCGAGGTTCAGTGGGGGCCGTGGGGTAAAAATCATAAAGTTTTTGCAAAGGACATGGAATGTAAACCATGCAAATCCGGTGTATGCGATGAGTTTGATCTCAGAAGATGTTTAGAAATGATAACAAAAGAAGAGGTTATTGATGCATTATCCTCAGCACTCGGACTTGAGAGTCATAAAAATTAAAGTGGAGATCTTTTGAAAAAATTACTCTGGGAAAAATTATATCGCCTTAATAAACCTGCGGATTTTTCGAAGGAAGGTATTAAAGATATCCTTGTAATCCGAAGGAAAAACATAGGCGATATGATATGCGCTATTCCGTTGCTGAAGACCTTGCGCCGTGAGTTTCCCAATGCGTATATAACAGTACTTGCAGATGAGTCAAACAGTGAAATCTTAGAAGGGACAAGTTTTATAAATGAAGTGATTGTTTACAAAAAACAAGGCTTCTCTAAAAATAAATACATTGGATACCGGCGGTTATTAAACCAGAATAAAAGAAGTTTTGATCTTGCTATAGCTGCTAAGCCTGGATTTTCATCTCTGCTGGCTTATATAACATCCATAAGTGGTGCAAAATTCCGGATGGGATGCAAGCCAGAAAAATGGCATCCTTTGCAGTCGTGCTATAATTTTCCCGTTAAGATGCCAGAAAATTGGAATTCTATGCATATCGTAGATTCATTGCTTGAGTTTGCGAAGGCGCTTGATATTAGTAACCCTGTAAGGGACATAAGTATTGAACCAATACAGGAGTCGAGAAAAAAAGTGAAGGATTTCTTCAAAGAAAATAACATTTCCCCTCATGACAAGATAGTGGTATTCAACATCAGTAATAATAGACCGGAATGTACATGGTCTTTGCAGAGATTCAAAAAACTTGGAGATGGTTTATCAAAGAAGTATGGCGCAGTGTGTTTGATTTCTTCAACCTCCTCAGATATGGACAAGGCCATAAATCTTTCTAAACAAATTAACGGCAGATCTTTTTATTTTCCTACTCCAAAAGTTATGGACTTTGCAGCTCTTGTGAAAGATGCCGCTCTATTAGTATGTGGAGAAGGAGGGGCAATGCATGTGGGTGCAGCGGTGCAGACTCAAACCATATCGCTCTGGGGTCAGCAACAGATATTGGACAGGTGGATGCCCATAGGAGAAAAGCAGTTTGCTTTAGACAAAGGTAAAAGTGTGGATGCAATATCCCCTGAAGATATTCTGGAACTAATAGAAAGCAATGGCATTTTATAGCCCAGAAATTCAAAATGAAAAGAATAATTAACAGAGTAAAGATCGGGGCGATTAAAACTGTTATTTTTATATCTAAAAAGTTTAATCTCGTGAGGAAAAATCTTTTCCATACATCTCCTTTAAAGTTTTTAATAATAAGCACAACAGGCATTGGCGATACCTTATGGGGAACACCTGCAATCAGGGCGCTAAAGGAAACATATCAAGGATGTTATATTGGTGTTCTGACAAACCCTATCGGGTTCGAACTTTTAAAAGAGAATCCAAATATAGATGAACTATTTATTTTCAGACGGGGATTAAGGGGGATATCTTCATTGACAACTCTGTTAAAGGCACTCAGGCAGAAAAAGTTCGAGGTCGCTTTTGTATTTCATGCATCTGACCGTATTATATGGCCATTAGCGTTTTTTACAGGGGCAAGTAAGATTATCGGTGTAAACGGCAAGTGCAAAGGACTTGACTTTATCCTCACAAATCCTGTTATGCTGCCTGAGAACTTACATGGAGTTGAAGCAAGATTAGCCCTTGTTAAACAGATCGGTGCGGTTGCAAAACAAAAAGCAATTGAGATGTTTCTGACCAAGAAGGACAGAGAATGGGCAAAACAATTAATTAAAGATAAAGGCATTATTGAAGGCTCTCTCATAGTAGGCTTACACCCCGGTGCACAAAAACCTTACAAGTGCTGGCCTGCAGATAATTTCATTAATCTGGGCAATGAAATGGTTAAGAGATTTAAATGTACAGTCTTACTGACAGGCAATGGTAATGAGGCAGAATTGGCTGATAAGGTTGCTTCAAAGATAGATAGTGCTATCAGCCTTGCTGGAAAGCTAACTATTAGAGAGACTGCTGCCATAATAGAAAAAATGAATATTTTTATCACCAATGATACAGGCCCGATGCACATAGCATTCGCCCTTGAGACCCCGACCATAGCCCTGTTTTCTCCCACAGATCCCGACCTCTGTGGACCGTATAAAGCTCTTGGAAAATTTAAGGTGATTGCTAAATCAATGGTATGCAACCCATGCATCGGGAAAAACTGCGATAATCCTAAGTGTATGGAACAGATAACAATCAAAGAGGCGATCGCTGAAGTAGAACATATACTAAAAGATTAAGGTAAAAATACTCATGAAAATACTATTAAATTACAGACATAAGAATGAGAGACTTGAGGAAGCATTGCAGGAACTGGAACATAATGTCGTCTACAATTTATGGGATATAAATGACATTCAGTCTAACAAGGTAGACGCAGTTATTTTTGAATTCAAGCAGATCATTAAAGAAGAATTAAAGTTTTTAAATTTATCGTTTAAACTCAGGAAGACCGGCATCCCAAGGGTTACATGGTGCCTCGATATGCCAAATATTGGTGCAAGGAAATGGAAACTGTCAGCTATATTAAAGTTAGGACTTATTGATATTTTTGCCACACACTCTATTCAAGGCCTATCAAGCTCAAGAGTCAAAATCCTTTATCTTCCTAATGCGGCATGGACGAGCAGATATAATTTACGTAACACTACTCTGGAATCTTTAAGAAATCCTGACATGTATGAAACAGACGTTTCATTTATCGGGAATATTGATGCTGTAAAATGCCCCGAACATAAAAAGAGAGTTGAATTTCTTCAATCCCTGGGTGAATTACTCAAAAAAGATAATATTACTTACAATTTCGTTGATAGTAAAAATTTAGATTTTGCTGCCCAGGTAGAATTAATACAAAAGAGTAAGATAAACATAAACTATGGGTGTGCTGCTGACAGGTACGAAATAAAAAGCTGGGGGCTTCCTGAAAGGTGCTTCGGCATTCCTGCATGCGGAGGTTTTCTGTTATCTGATGAAAGGGTCCATGCTAAGGATGATTTTATTGAAGGAGAGGAAATCATTATGTTTAAAGATATTAATGATTGTATGGAAAAAATAAAATATCATATAAATAATTCTGACGAGAGGCGAAAGATTGCAGAGAACGCATACAAAAAAATATTGTCCGAACACACATATACGCATCGTGCAAAAAAACTAATAAGTGCAATTCAAAGTTTAAAGGCATGATAAGGGTGGAATGTTGAAATCATCTGTTTCAAGCCTTGATAAAATAAAGCTCGTTGTAACACTTTTAGTGGTTATATTCCTGCCTTTTTCCGAGTCATTGAAAACCATAAGCCTTCTTCTCCTTTTATTCATTTTACTCATCCAGTTATACAGAAAAGAGGTAACATTAAAGTTATCTATAATCCATTATGGTTTTATATCTCTTCTCCTGGCGGGTTTGATAAGCAGTATATTCGCTTATAATCCAGTTAAAAGCCTCAGCGGTGTTAAAGATATTTTTTTCTATACGATATCTTTCTTTGTTGCCTGCAGTATAGCTAATGCTAAACATAGCAGGATTATACTCTGGGGTCTTTATCTTTCAACGACACTGGCTGCAATCCTTGCGATACCCCATTCGATCGGAATGCACAGACAACTTGAGATACATACACTCGGGAACCAGAATTATACTGCCATGTATCTTATTATTGTGATAATCTCCATGGTCAGTATTATTGTATTTTCTGACAGGGAAACTAAATTTCAGAAAAGTATTATTGGTATCTTTTTGTCTTTAACTATGATTGCAGCTATCATGACCGCAATGAGAGCCTCTTTTCTGGGATTTTTTATCTTTATCGGTATTTTGCTATTTGCCCCAAAGAGGCCAAGAATCTCTCTTTTAATTTTTGCGGGCATTGTCGCCCTCAGTTTTTTAGCTGTCTATTTATATAAACCGATGTGGACGAAACTCATGGCTACCCAATCACTTATTAGCCGATTTTACATATGGCAGTATGCCCTCGATCTATTGAAAGATAATCCCGTTATCGGGATAGGACTGAATCATTTCAAGTATACCTTCCCTCTTAGTTACACTGCAGAGCCTGGAGCAACCTATTTTGACGCACATAGCGTTTATTTCCAGACAGCATCGCAGATGGGGATGTTCGGACTTATTTCACTCTTCCTGATAATATCAGGTTTTCTTTATAAGTTCGCAAAGACTAAAACAGCATCTGGATTCGAGAAGGGAGTAAAATACAGTGCATTGGGAGGGTTTTTAGTCACTTTTGTTGTGGGAATTTTTGATACTACCCTCCACCATGAACATGCAATCGTATTCGCTCTTTTAACAGGTCTGATGATTGGGCTTGCTTCCAAAAGGTAAGTTGTGCAATGAAACACGTGAGCCATCAGCCTACGAAGGGTTATAAAAATGTCACCCTGAATTTATTTCAGGGTCTGTTTTTTAAAAGAAAGGAGATGCTGAAACAAGTTCAGCATGACAGTTTAGGACATCTCCAGTGAAAAATAATGGAGCAAATGATAACTAATCTCCTTAAAAAGCTTAGAGGAAATGAATTTGACCGCTTACTGAAAAAAGCAGTAAAGGATGACAAGAGAAAATTCCTTGTTGTCTGGAATAGGGGTCTCGGGGACATAGCCCTTGGACTTTATGCCTTAGTGCAGAGAATTAAAAACTTTATACCCGATGCACAGATAACCTTTATCACAAGGAAAGAACTGGAAGATGCATTTCATTTACTCGGGGACGCCGATGTTATTAGTGTGCCGTGGTGGCAGAGGGGAACCCCTGTAGATGTTAAAGATTCACTAAAAAGATTAAATATCAAAGGGACTGACTATGACATCTTATTTGAAAAAATTAATCCAACAAAGTGGCTGTCATGGCAGATAGGAAAACTTACCCCAAAACTGAGATGGAAAAATGAATATGATGATTTGTGGAAGCGCTTTAATCTGGACAAGCAGTTATTTTATATAGGAGCTCACATAAACACAGAGACCCGGCAGTTCTATGGCTACAAAAAAGACTGGCCAATAGATAACTGGAAAAAACTCTTTGAAAAACTTTCTGAAAAATTAGATACGAAAATTATACTGTTTGGCCTTGGTAAAACAGACTCTTTCAATTTGCCATCAATCTTAGACCTGAGAGGAGAAACGAATCTTTTGGAAATGCTTTCCATGATTAAAAACCGATGCAATATCCTCATTGCGCCAGACGGGGGGGTGCTATCAATAACATATTACCTTGATGTATTTTTTCCTATAACAGTTATCTCCCTCTGGGGCGATGCCAATCAGGGGATAATGAAACAGTCAGTTCCTTCGCCTAACAAAGGGATTATACATATCCCGCTCATCGGAAAAGGGAAGGATATTTCAAATATAAGTGTTGATGAGGTATTATTAAAAATCACTGTTTGAATCCTATATTGAATTGCACAAGAAAATAATATAAGCTTTTAGAAACATTAAAAGATGCACATAAGCAATCTGAGGAGATATAAGAAAACCATAAGGATTGATATTGGCAGATAAAAATGACAAAGAGACCATAAGTGTTATCCTTCTTAATCTCGGCGGACCTGATTCGCTTCAGGCCGTAAAACCGTTTCTTTTCAACCTGTTTTCAGACAGGCAGATTATTCAGCTCGGCCCTTCATTTTTGCAGAAACCTCTGGCATGGTTAATTTCAACAATAAGGGCTAAAAAAACAAAAAAGTTTTACAGCCTCATAGGCGGCAAATCCCCGATATTTGAGATTACAGTTGCACAGGCAAAAGCACTGGAGAAAGCGCTTAACCGTTCAGCGAAAGATTCCGAACTCTCTCCTCGGCGAGTCGCCGAAGGAGACCCAACTCCCAACTCCCAACTGTCTTTCAGGGTCTGCGTCGGTATGCGCTACTGGCATCCTTTAATAGGAGAAGTAATTCCTGAAATACATAAAGCAGGAATTAAGAAACTTATTGCCCTGAGCCTTTATCCTCAGTATTCTATTGCAACATCAGGCTCGTCTTTTTCCAAGCTCAGCGAAATTGTATCAAAGTATCCAATAGAAGTCTTCTGTATATCCTCATGGTTTAATCATCCACTATATATTGAGGCGCTTGTTGATGTGATAAAAAAAGGGCTCGAATCTTTTATAACTATCTCAAATCTCAAATCTCAAATCTCAAATCTTGATGTCCACGTGCTTTTCAGCGCCCATAGCCTTCCGCAAAAATTCATTGACGAAGGCGACCCATACGTGCATCAGATTATGGGGACGATTGAGGAGGTTACAAAGCGAATAGCAATAAAATGGCATCTCAGTTATCAGTCAAAGAGCGGTCCTGTCCAATGGCTTGGACCGTCAACAGATAAAAAACTCAGGGAACTTGCCAATGAGGGTGTCAGGAATATTCTCGTGGTTCCGATAAGTTTTGTGTCAGACCATATTGAGACACTTTACGAAATTGATATATTATATAAGCAAATGGCAGAGGGGCTTGGTATTAATCTCAGACGGACAGAATCTTTAAATACTCATCCAATTTTCATTGATGCTTTGAAAGATATAGTAATAAGGAATATAAAGGAGCTTGGTTGGGCAGAATAGTTATTGTTGGCGGAGGAATCTCAGGGCTTTCACTTGCATATGCAATTCTGGAGCGAGAGCCGTCAGTAGAGGTAATCATATTTGAATCTGAAAAAAGGCCTGGCGGCAAGATATGGACTGAAAAGGCAAATGGTTTCCTCTGCGAAAGTGGAGTCAACGGTTTTCTTGACAATAAGCCAAAGACCATAGAACTCAGCCTGAAGCTCTTGCTTAATCCTTTAAAAAGCAGTGATGCAGCCCGAAAGAGATATATCTTTTCGGACAAAAGTCTGCACCTTCTGCCTGAATCTCCTGTTTCGTTTTTTTCTTCAAATCTCCTGAGTCTTTATGGACGTCTGAGGATTTTATACGAGATTCTTGCTCCGAAAGGCGCAGACAACGAAGAAACCCTTGCTGACTTTGCAAAAAGGAGGCTTGGCAAAGAGGCCTATGAAAAACTTATTGATCCTTTGGCATCAGGCATTTATGCAGGAAATCCAGAGGCATTAAGCCTGAGGAGTTGTTTCCCCAGGATATATGAGCTTGAGAAAAAATACGGGAGCCTCATAAAAGGGATGATAAAACTAAATAAGGAGGCTAAGAAGACTGGAAAGCCAGAGGTCAGCGCCGGGCCCGGTGGTGTGCTTACCTCTTTCTATAACGGGATGGGGATGATTATAGATTCCCTGAAAAGTTTTCTCGGAGAGAGACTAAGGGTTGGAAACAAGGTAGTTTCTGTGGAGAAAAAAAGTAAAGGCTATGCCGTTCACCTTTCTGATGGTTCAATTGTTGAGTCAGAGATTCTTATCATTGCATCTCCTGCGTATGCTGCATCTGAGATGTTAAAGAATCTTGATAAGGGTCTTTCTTCAATTGTAGCTGAGATACCATACCCTTCTGTCTCGGTTGTATGCTTTGGGTATAAGAAAGAGAGAATTGCTCATAATCTAAATGGATTTGGTTTCCTCATTCCTTACAGGGAACACAGAAGAATTCTCGGTACTTTATGGGATTCGAGCATATTTCCGAACAGGGCGCCAGAAGGCTATGTGCTTTTAAGAAGCATGGTCGGTGGTGCGCGGGCATCAGAGATTGCAATGCAGGATGACGCCAGGCTGGTAGACACTGTTGCAGAAGAGCTAAAGAATATTATGGATATAAGGGTGCAGCCTGATTTTGTGCGTGTGTACAGGCATGAAAAGGCAATTCCCCAGTATAATACAGGACATAGTAGTAAACTCAAGACAATCGATGAACTGCTTTTAAAACATAAGGACATATATTTAACAGGCAATGCATACAAGGGCATTGGGGTTAACGACTGTATAGAGAATTCGTATAAATTGGCTGAGAGGATATTTGGAAAGGAGGGAGGTTAATTTGAAAGAGCAGGAAATAGCAGAGATTCTCTTAAAAGGGAATGAGGAGTACAGGAAATTGGGAGAAGAGCACAAAAGCCTTGAGGAAATACTTGCAGAGATGGACAAAAAAATTTATCTCACACCTGAAGAAGAGATCGAGAGGAAAAGAATCCAGAAGTTAAAACTAAGCAAAAAAGACAGGATGGCAGAACTTATAAGGGAATATAAAAAGAACCAGTCAGCGAATTAGAGCAGAAGTGCAGAAGAACAAAAGAGCAGAAGTCTGAAACTTTTGAACTTTTGCACTATGGAACTTAGGCACTAATAAGGAAGGGAGATTTATTTCTATGAGAAGCAAACGTATAAAACAAGGATTGGAGCGTGTCCCGCACAGGGCGCTCCTTTACGCAACAGGCATTCCCAAAACCGAGATGAAAAAACCGTTTATAGGCGTTGCAACAAGTTTTACTGATATTATCCCCGGCCACATAGGCATGAGAGACCTTGAGAGATTTATAGAAAAAGGAATACATACTGCTGGAGGTTATCCTTTTTTCTTTGGAATCCCGGGCATCTGTGATGGAATTGCAATGGGACACACAGGCATGCATTATTCACTCCCGTCAAGAGAGTTGATTGCAGACATGGTTGAGACAATTACACAGGCTCACCAGCTTGACGGACTTGTGCTGCTTACAAACTGTGACAAGATTACCCCTGGTATGCTTATGGCTGCTGCAAGGATAAATATACCCTCAATAGTTGTTACTGCAGGCCCTATGCTTTCAGGCCATCTGAGGGGCAAAAGATTGTCATTGGTTAACGATACCTTTGAGGCTATTGGAAAATATAAAAAGGGCTTGATAAAAGATGAGGAACTTGAATCCCTTGAGATGTGCGCATGCCCGGGTGCTGGTTCATGTCAGGGCATGTACACTGCAAATACAATGGCATGCGTTACAGAAGCGCTGGGCATGAGTCTTCCGAGATGTGCAACTGCGCTTGCAGTATCTGCTGACAAGAGAAGGATTGCCTTTGCAAGCGGAGAACGCATTGTTGAGTTGATAAAGAAAAATATTACGCCGAGGAAGATAATGACAGGGAAGGCGTTTGAAAATGCAATAATGGTTGACCTTGCATTGGGCGGTTCTACAAATACTGTTTTGCATATACCAGCGATAGCACATGATGCAGGAGTGGGGCTTCCGCTTGAGACGTTTGATATATTAAGCAAAAAAACTCCCCATCTCGCAAACATGTTACCTGGTGGTGAGCATTATCTTGAAGACCTTGACTGGGCAGGAGGAATCCCTGCGTTAATGAAAAGGTTAAGAAAGCTCCTGAACGACAATATTACAGTAAGCGGTAAAAGAATCTTCGAGATTGCAGACTCTGCTGAGGTGATTGATGAGAACGTAATAAAACCTCTGGATAAGGCATATCACAAAGAAGGCGGGATCGCAATTCTCAGAGGTAACCTTGCACCAGACGGCGCAGTTGTCAAACAGTCTGCTGTAAGCAAGAACATGATGAAATTTGAAGGCAAAGCAAAGATATTCAATTCAGAAGAAGAAGGAATGAAGGCGATATTAAATGGAAAGATAAAGCCAGGAGATGTTGTTGTTATCAGATATGAAGGGCCAAAAGGAGGCCCTGGTATGAGGGAGATGCTTTCTCCGACAGCAACCATTGCAGGGATGGGATTAAGCGAATCAGTCGCATTGCTGACTGATGGAAGATTCTCAGGAGGAACAAGAGGACCCTGCATAGGACATATATCACCAGAGGCAATGGAAGGCGGTGTAATCGCAATTCTCAAGGATGGAGACAGAATAAAGATTGATATCCCGAACAGAAAGATAGATGTTCTTCTATCAGATAAAGAGATAAAAAACAGGCTCAGCAAATGGAAACCTCCAAAGCCAAAGATAACAACTGGCTATCTTTCAAGATATGCAAGGATGGTTAGCTCTGCGGGCGAAGGCGCTGTGATGAAGTAAGAGGCTGCTCTTTCGTTATCTGTTTATCAGGGGAAATTTAAACGGTCGCTGACCACATTTTTTAACAAAATAACCTTCCTTTTAAACGCCTGATAAAAATGTAAAAGTTATAAATGATACTAATCCAATCAAGGCAATAAAACAGGCAGTATAAAAAACCAATGATATTTTCTTTTCCCTGTTATTGATTCCTGCTCTATCTCGATATTCCCAGAGAGTAAAGGCGGTTCTATTTCGTCTAACTACTTCATATCAACAACTATTGCGTATACACCGCCAAAATGGAGGGATAGATGCAATGCGGATATCATCCCTCTGCAACACCATGCCAGATTCTATAAAAACCCTCAAAAACTGTCAATGGCAATCCCTCTTTATGTCAGAATTTATTGCATTTATTAAAAGAGTATTAAATAATAGAAGCATGTCAAAGGCAAGAGGGCATGTCACTATGAAGGAAATCGCTGAGAGGCTGGCTACAATTTTTAAAGATGAGGGGTTGCAGCTTGTTTTGCTTTTCGGATCTCTTCCGTCAGGAAAAGCGCATAAGCAAAGCGATATTGACCTTGCCTTTCTCTTTGACAGGCCGGCAAATGTCCTTGAACTCACTAACAGGGTTATCAGGCTTCTCCATACAGACAATATTGATGTGGTTGATTTGCGGCGCGCATCTTCCCTGCTGAAATTTTCTATTGCAAAAACCGCAAAAGTGCTTTATGAAAAATCACCCGGTACCTTCAACGAGTTTTGTTCCCTTGCTTTCAGGATGTATGTTGATACAAAAAAATTGCGCGATGCACAGTCAAAGGCAATTAAATATTTTCTTGAAGCAAGGGGGTTGTCATGAGCCCTGTAGAAAAAGGGATTGTCAGGAGGAAGCTCACAGTTATCATAGAAAATCTTAAATCCCTTGAGCCGATAAAAGACATGACTAAAGAAGAATACATTGAGGATGTATATAAAAGAAAAGCAGCAGAGAGGCTTTTGCAGGAATTGATTGAGGCAGCCATTGATATAAACACCCATATTATCGTAGAGACAGGCAACGTAGTCCCTGATGATTACTATGAGAGTTTTATAAAAGCAGGAGAATTGAAGATAATTTCTACAGACCTTGCAGTGAAACTTGCTCCATCGGCTGGCCTCAGAAATAGACTTGTTCATGAATATGATCTCCTTGAACATTCATTGGTGCTTGAAGCAGTAAGGATGGCGGAAGAACTTTACCCTGAGTATGTAAAAGAGATAGAGGACTATCTTGCAGGCAGCGGGCAGTGATGCGGTAAAACTGCCTTCGGTATTTTTGTCATTGCGGCTTGTCCGCAATCCTTTTTTACGATTCCAAACAAGTCGGAATGACATGAAATCGGCTTCATCATTATAACAAAATAACAAAACATTTTTTAAATTATCCTGCAATTTTAGATAGTTATAGACATTTTCATAACCTTTTATGTTAAAATTATCTAAATTTTTAAAGGAGTAAAAGAGGCATATGCATACAAAGATTTCAGGTGCAGAGATATTGATTGAATCTCTTAAAAAAGAAGGCGTGAAATACATATTCGGCTATCCAGGAGGTGTTGTCCTTAATATATTTGATGTCCTTTATGCGGATAAAGATCTACGATTGATTCTTACAAGACATGAACAAGGCGCTGTCCATGCAGCAGACGGCTATGCAAGGGCATCAGGAAAAGTTGGTGTAGCACTTGTAACCTCTGGTCCTGGTGCAACAAATACAGTCACCGGCATTGCAACTGCGTCAATGGATTCCATTCCATTGGTGGTTTTCTCAGGGCAGGTACCGACCTTGCTCATTGGCAATGATGCATTTCAGGAGGCTGATATCGTTGGAATAACAAGACCGTGCACAAAATATAATTTTCTTGTGAAAGATGTAAATGACCTTTCAAGGACTGTAAAAGAGGCATTTTATATAGCATCTTCAGGCAGGCCGGGTCCGGTGCTTATAGACCTTCCAAAGGATGTAACTGCAGGCAAAGCTGAATTTACATGGCCTGAAATAGACATGAGGAGCTATAAGCCTACATACGAGGGCAACAGGTGGATGATTACACAGGCGGCCCATCTCATGGCAAAATCAAAAAAACCGGTAATAATTGCCGGTGGAGGGGTGATTATCTCTGGCGCCTCAAAAGAACTGAAAGAGCTTGCAGAATATACTGATATCCCGGTAACTATGACATTAATGGGGCTTGGCGGTTTCCCGGGCTCGCATAAACTTTCTCTCGGCATGCTTGGTATGCACGGAACTTATTATGCTAATAAAGCAGTGCAGGACTCAGACCTTATTATTGCTATAGGGATGCGTTTTGATGACAGGGTGACAGGCAAGGTTGATGCATTTGCACCGCATGCAAAGATTATCCATATAGATATTGACCCGACATCAATTAAGAAGAATGTAAGAGTTGACGTGCCTATCGTTGGCGATGTTAAAAGAGTTTTAACGGTTATGAATAAGGTGTTGAAGGAAGAGGTAAAAGAACAGTGGGATGAGGTCAGGAAGGCATGGTTAAAACAGATAGATGCATGGCAGGCAGAAAGACCGCTTACATATACTTACAGTGACGAGGTGATAAAACCTCAGTTTGTTGTTGAGAGGATATACGAGCTGACAAAAGGTGACGCAATTATTACAACAGAGGTGGGTCAGAACCAGATGTGGACAGCACAGTTCTATAAATTCGATAAACCGAGGACATTGCTGACATCAGGGGGGCTTGGAACAATGGGCTATGGCTTTCCTGCTGCAATCGGTGCACAGTTTGCACACCCTGAGAAACTCGTGATTGATATAGCAGGCGACGGAAGCATACAGATGAATATACAGGAGCTTGCTACAGCAGTAATCAATAAACTGCCTGTTAAGGTGGCTATTCTTAATAACAGATACCTCGGCATGGTGAGGCAGTGGCAGGAACTGTTTTTCGAAGAGAGATACTCTCATACAAAGCTCAATGAGACCGTGCCTGACTTCGTCAAGATTGCCGAGGCATACGGGGCTGTCGGGCTCAGGGCAACAAAACCGAGTGAGGTCGAGCCTGTTCTTAAAGAGGCATTTAGGATAAAGAGGACAGTGTTTATGGATTTTGTTGTTGACTGGAAGGAAAAGGTCTATCCAATGGTGCCTGCTGGCGCACCGATAGACCAGATGCTTTTTGAACAGGTAGAAAAGAAACCTGAAAAGAAATTAAAGGCAGTGAAATAAAGGCTGAGGTGACAGCATGAGACACACTATCTCTGTTCTGGTTGAAAACAAATTCGGAGTATTGTCAAGGATATCAGGCCTCTTCAGCGGGAGAGGGTATAACATCGAAAGCCTCTCGGTAGGAGAGACGACAGACCCGCAGATATCTATCATGACAATAGTTACAACAGGAGATGACTGGGTCATTGAACAGATCACAAAACAACTTAATAAGCTTATAGATATCATTAAGGTCACTGACATGACAGAACTCGACCATGTCGAACGCGAAATGGTCCTGGTGAAAGTTGCACCTAAACAGGAAAATAAGGCAGAGGTGCTAAATCTTACAGAAATATTCAGAGGCAGGATTGTTGATTCGAGCCAGAAGACATATACCATTGAGATCACAGGAGATGAAAAAAAGATAGCGGCATTTGTGGAACTTATGAGGCCCATGGGGATAAAAGAATTTGTAAGGACCGGTAAGGTTGCTATCACAAGAGAAGGCGTTAAAAAGAAATAGAACAACTCCTTCACTATCTCATCTGCGAACAAGATTCCAAATAGAGAGGAAGTTAAGTGAGTAATAAAGGCCTAACTTCTAACTCGGGCATTGCCTTGCTGATGACCTTGTGGGTGCTCGTGCTGTTGAGCATTATTGCAATGAGTTTTTCATTCTCAACACGGTGGGGCAGGGCGAGCACGAGGAACTTCAAAGAAGAAACAAAGGCATATTATCTTGCCATGTCAGGTTATCAGGAAGCGCTGGGCTATCTTTTGTCTGACAAGGATAAGACGGTTGACTTTATTGATGAAGATGGTAATCTATATGTTGATAAAGAGGCAAAGCCTATAACGGGCAAACGGGTTACAGATGAATCGGAACTCGAAATAAAGATGACTGACGAGGAATCAAAAATAAACATAAACACTGCTGGCGGCGAACGGCTTAAGAAACTTTTTGATTATATCGAGATGCCTCCTGATTCAGAACAGGAAGTCATAGACTCCACGCTGGACTGGATAGACCCTGACAAAGAACATCGTCTCTCAGGCGCTGAGAATGAATATTACGAATCTCTTGATCCTCCATACAAAGCTAAAAACCGGAGTCTTAATACTGTAGAGGAGCTTTTGTTAGTGAAAGGGTTTAAGCCAGAATATCTCCACGGCTCCGAAGAGATAAAACCACTGTATAATTTGATTACAATTTTTGGTGATGGCGGTATGAATATAAATACAGCCTCTAAAGAGATTATGGCGATGCTGGGCATGAGTCAGATAGACATTGACGCAGTGTTTAAGCAACGGTCAAAGGAGTTCGGCGGTGTTAAACAGATATCCACAAATTTTGCATCGGTAGGTTTCAATCGGACTGCATCGTATAACTTCAGGATAGAGGTCACAGCAGGCATGACGGGCAGCACCCAGGCAGTGAAGATAACATCTATAGTAAAAAGGTTACCAACGACTAAAGGATTTGATTTGCAGACTATTTACTGGAGAGAGAGCATTGAGAGTCGCCGGAGTTAGTTTAGAGGATTCGTTTTTAAAGATATCTATAGTCGATAAAAAATTTGGCTTCATAAAACCTGTTAAATCAGAAGAAATAAAACTTCCTCTGTCTGAACAGGAGAGATTGTCAGTCATTAAAGAGACATTTCAAAAATTAAAGGAAAAACATAAGACTGACAACGTAGTTATAGGACTGAATCTCAACAATTTTTCGCATCATGTTATTGACATGCCATCATTAGCAAGGGCCGATATGAGGAATGCCCTATTATATGAACTGGAAAGATATCTGCCGATGCCTCCTGAAGAATATATATATGATTTTTTTATCATTGAAAAGGTCTCCCGCAGAACAAGAATCCTCGTCTTCTCAATAAGAAAGGATCTGGTGGACGGAATATTAAATGCGGTCAGGGATTCAGGATTGAATCTTGCTGCTATAAGATGTTCCTTCATAGAGGCTATTAATGAATTTATCACAACAGGTAAGATAAGAGACGCCATTTTTGTATTTGCAACAGAAGATAATTACCACATTGCAGGATTGAAAGGCCAGATGCCTGCTCTGTTCAGGACAATTTTAAAAGGCAAGGACATTATATCTGAGATTGAGAAACTCACTGAGTCTTTCAGCGGCGGCATATACATTTCAGGTGCTTCCGAACCTGTCCTGTTAGATAAGATAAACGCAAAGACCTTTCCTTTGTCTCTGCCAAATGCAATTGCGCTCTCTGTTTTAAGGAAACAAAGATTTAAATTTAATTTTTTGCCTGCAGATTTTTTGCCGGAAAAGAAAGACTATTATCCTTATGCCATAGGTGCGCTTACATCTCTTGCCGTAATATTATTCTTTTTTACCGGATTATATTCGTATTATAAAGATTACAGTGCGCTGAGTTCCGTGGAAAAAAAGATAGCGCAGATAAAGGAGAGGGCTTCGGGACTTCTTGATGCAAGAAAAAAATTAGAATCCATTCATGAGAAAAGAAAGTTTCTACATGACTTCCAGGGGAAAAGGAATCTTAATATAAAGGTGCTGACCGAATTGAGCAGGATTATGCCAAAAGACGCATGGCTTACAGGCATGTCTGTTGATGAAAAAGGCCGAGTAGAGATAGAAGGATTTGCAAATAGGGCAGCAAATATCATAGAGCCTCTCAATAAGTCAAAACTCTTCAAAAAGGTTGAGTTTGCAGCGCCGATTGTATCACAGGATGGCAAAGAAAGATTTTCAATAAGAATGGAGATTGCGGCGTGAGAAGGACAATCCCTA
Source organism: Nitrospirota bacterium (assembly GCA_021824065.1). GTDB lineage: Bacteria > Nitrospirota > Thermodesulfovibrionia > Thermodesulfovibrionales > UBA1546 > JAKALU01. The sequence continues at coordinate 1,035 of JAKALU010000012.1, read as the reverse complement.
TAGTGGCAATTATTATGGCAATAATTGCAGCCTATATATTTCTTATAATGCCACTCTCTGAAAAAAGAAGTGTAATGAGGGAATCGCTCGAAGCAAAATACGCCACCCTCAATAAATACGAGATATTTCTGAAAAGCGCAGGGATGACAGAGACCGAGATCGACACCGCAGAAAAAGCCATTGAAGGGATGGAGGCTAATATCTTGCAGGATACGAATGAGTCTCTTGCCTTTGCAAGGCTGCAGGGGCACATACAGGATTTTGCTGAAAAGTCAGGCATCAAAATAATCTCAATTAAGCCTTTATCTGTGGTAAAGTATAAGCACTATGCGGGCCTTCCAATCCAGATCGAAGGTAATGGAGGGATAAGTCAACTGAGTGAATTTATGAGACAGATAGACGCAAGCAAGCAACTTATAAGGATAGACAGATTAAACGTAAACGTGCTTAATATACAGATGCCCGGAGATTTGAGAATAAGGATGCAGGTCTCCGGACTTATGAAGGTATGATAAGGCGGTGGTTTATATTAGTTTTTTTGTGTCTTATTATATTAATCTTGTTAAAGGATTTATATAGAGAGGCAATAGTGTATAATCCGCTCCGGGGTATTGAGGCTAAGGTTCAAGAAGCTATAAATAATAGCGGAAAGGTACTGCCTGTTTTCGAATCAGGGTGGGGCAAAGAGATAGCAGAAAATAATTTATTCAGCCCCTCGAGAAGCCCTGTACAACCCAAATCTCAGATTCAAATGAAGGGGGTAGAACCCCCTAAAAAACCTGAGATGCATCTCAAAGGAATTGTGCTTGACCAATCCGGGGACTACATTGCCTATATAGAAAAAGACAAAGCTAAGGCCGTGCCTGTAAGGAAAGGCGACAAGCTCGATGATGTTGAAGTTATTGATATTAAAGAGAAGAGCGTTGATCTGAAATGGAATGAAGAGACTATCTCTTTGAGTATCAGTAAAATAAAGACAATAAAAAAATGAGGTAGATAAATGATCCTGAAAATCATCTCGGTTGTTTTAACAGT
>JAKALU010000116.1 GCA_021824065.1 Nitrospirota bacterium | reverse complement strand
TACCCTGAATTTTCTACCCGAGGCCAAAATAAACAAGAAGACATATGTACTTTTTATGAATACTCTTAAAACAATAGAAAAAAATTGCAGCATATTACTCGATACAATTTTATATAAGATAAAATTTTTAAGCCTTGTAGGTTTTGCGCCGAAACTTGATGGTTGTGCGCTCTGTGGAAGGTCAGGACTCAGTTTCTACATATCACAGGGATCGATTATCTGTGAAAAATGCGCAGTAGGAATGGACTCCCCGATAAAACTCTCACCGGGTTCTATAAAACTTTATGAGAGTTTGAGTAAATGGGATGCTTCTATAATAGAAAGGATAAAGCCTTCTCAAAGTCTTCTGTCAGAACTTTCCAGTATGTTAAATGACCACATAAGATATACGCTGTCAAAACCTCTGAGGTCAAGTGCATTTCATAAACAATTTTGACTTCTGCCATCTATACTTCTAACAGTAAAGCCCTGTGTGTAAAAAGCAGATAGCTTTTTGTTTTAAGGGAAAGAATTTTGCTGACAGCTTCCTTATAAATTTCCATCTGAAATCTGTATTTTTCAATAAGCCCGGGGAGTTCCCTGTCCTTTACTGGATATGTCTTATAGTCGTAAATCGCAGCAGTGTTGTTGTCAACAATTATCCTGTCAACCCTTCCTCTAAAGACAGTGCTGCCTTTCTGCAGGATAAAGGGCATCTCTGAGAATGAGTTGTCACGGGGAAGGATTATGCTATTCAGATATCCGTTTGTGTCAAGCTCCTGAAAATCTTTTAATATGACATCTCCGAGCCTCTGAATATCCTCATCGAAGAGTGCTTCATTTCTTAAAAGAAAGACTGTTCTTTCCTGTATTCTGTCCGGCAGCAATATTCCTTTCGATATTTCTTCAAACAGCTTATGAAAAACCCTGCCCAGCAAAACCCAGTCTTCGCCATGTTTTACACGGATATCCATCTCCTCTGTCACGTCCCTCCATTTAATATCGGGTTCGAATGAAATAGGTTCTGTATATACAGCCTCTGACATGGAAGGTTTTGGGGGGTAAGGGGCGAGAGGTGAGATGTCAGAGGCAGGGTAAAGCCCGTCTATTTCTGATTCGGTGATTATTTCAAAAAGGTCGGTTCTATTATTTATCTTTCCCTTATTTAAGATTTCAAAGGTATCTGTCAGGTACGAGAGTCTTCCTGTTGGCTGTTTTTCTTTCTTTAACGCACCGAGCATGCATAAAAAATCCCTCGCCCTTGTGACTGCAACGTAAAAGAGACGTTTTTCTTCCTCAAGTTCTTTTTCCTTTTTTCTTACAAAATCTGGTATCTTCTTTCTCTTCGCATAATCTTCTTCATATGCAATAGAAATTTTTCCGCCTTCTTCATCTATAACAATGGAGTTGCTTTTAGAAATATGGGTTTCATCGAGGGATGGGAGAAAGACCATTGGGAACTGAAGGCCCTTTGCAGCATGAACGGTCATTATCTTAACTGCATTCATCCCTTCTGTGTTGATGTTTGCCTTTGGCTCGTCGCCGTCTCTCGCCTTAATAAGTTTTTCTCTGATCTCAAGGCTCGAAAATCCTGACGATTCATAAGATTCAATAAGCTTTATGAATTTTTTAATATTTGCCTGCCTCTGTTTCTCCCAGTAATGCCTCCAGCCCCCTGTTTCTGAGAGGATGTCTTCGAGAAGTATCGCCAGAGGCATATGCCTTGAACGCTCTATCCAGCCTGCAAGGGCTTTAAACACATAATATAAGTTTAGATCTTTGCTGATCTTTTCCATAACGGGACGTTCATTACTTGCTATCAGGCTTGAGAGGGTTTCATAATCAATCCCAAAAAGAGGACTTCTCAGCACACAAAATAGGCTGTAATCATCTGAAGGGTCAATAATGAATGAGAGTAGTTCTCTCAATATGGCAACCTCGGGCTCATCGTAAAAACCAATACCCTTCACTGCAATAAAGGGTATCTGCTCTTTTCTCAATGCATTTTCAAATATACAGAGATGTGTCCTTTTTCTCAGCAGGATTGCCATATCGCCGTATGTGCATGGCTTTTTCCTCTCACCGTCAAATATTTCATAAGCACCAATGAGTGACCGTATCCTTTTTGATAAGACAGATGCCTCTTTTGCACGGCTCTTTTTTGTATTCTCTTCTGCGTTAACGAGCATAAGTTCAACACGACCCTCGCCTCGTCTTGTTGCCTCAAAAGGCGCATACTTAGTCCGCCAGCTTTCATGGAGAAGAGGGGGCATCAACTTTTCGAAGAGACTGTTTGCAAAGTTTATTATTGCTGGAAGACTCCTGAAATTTTCTTTTGCCTCTTCAAAATAATACTCCCTCCCGAGCCATTCAGAAAACCTCTTTTTTGCGTCCTGAAATACGCTCACATTAGCCCCTCTGAAAAGATAAATGGATTGTTTATCATCGCCGACAAGGAATATAGTTGGAATCTTTCCCGCATCCCTCTTTGCGCCAATGCCGGAACGCCACTCCTCTGTGAGTTTGTCTATGATCTTCCATTGCAGAGAACTTGTGTCCTGAAACTCATCAACGAGTATATGGTCAGTGTGTTCGTCGAATGAATATAGGATATTCTGCCATTCAGGATGTTTAATGAGCGCTCCATAAGTCAGCAACTCAAGATCGTCGAAGTCAAGCAGATGCCGTTCACGTTTTTTATCCGTATATCTGGCAATACATCTTGAATATAATTCAAGGATCTTCTTTTCTTCACCCATTTCAACAGAATAGCCTGTTCTTAATAGAAATTCGGATATCGGTCTTTTCCCATAAAGATTATTAAGGATTGTATAGAGTCTGTCCCATCCTTTAATGCCTTTGTCCTTCATCATGTTAAAAAATAGGTCGGGTCTATCCTTTTCTTCCATCACACATTCGTAAACAGCCTCTGACCAAAAAAGTGAAGCATTGAATTCATCCATTACATCAAGTGATGGGTCAAGTCCGAGCTCTATTGAGAATCGTTTTAATAATTTAAGGCAGAATGCATGTATTGTGGATATGCGCATTAATGGCATTTTTTCTTTAATCTTAAGGAACAAGTCAGGGTTCTCTTTTTCAAGGATATTAAGTATACGTTCTTTCATCTCTGCCGCTGCCTTTTCAGTGAAGGTGATGCAGAGGATTTTTTCTATCTCGGAACCGTTCAGCAAGAGGCTTATATACCTCCTTGCGAGCTTTTCTGTTTTGCCTGAGCCGGCAGGAGAAGAGATAATTACGCTTTTCGTTATATCAAGGTACTTTTCCATTTACTAACTCAACATATCATATAGAGATTTTTTTTAGCAATATGCCCTTCTTCATCATAGGCAAACATCAGGCTGCCAGCCTCGGAATTTTTATGAATTTTATTTTACCTATTCTTTTCCTTTTTATTTTTTGCTATCCTTAGCTTATAGGGATGCAATTATAGGACTAAGTTTATGCGCCTTTAAAAGAGGCGGGAAGGAGGCTTTTATGTTGGTAGAATTCAGTATTGTTCCAATCGGTCTTGGAAGTAGCATCGGCGATCAGCTTGCCGAGGTATTAAAGATTGTTGATACAAGTGGAATGCCTTATAAGATCAACCCCATGGGAACAGTTATCGAAGGGGAATGGGATGATGTGATGAAACTCATAAAGAAATGCCATAACACTGTGATGAAAACAGGCGAGAGGGCTTTAACCACAATAGCTATTGACGACAGAAAGGGCAAACCGAACAGGATCGATGAAAAGGTAAAGTCTATTGAAAAGAGGATAGGGAAGGCTTTGAAGAAATAGTAATTAATTTTATTTATTCTTTATGAGGAAAGGAAGGAGGGGAAAAATGTCAGGTAAGATTACTCTTAGTGTAATTAAGGCAGATGTGGGTGGCTATGTCGGCCATTCTTCAATCCATGCTGACCTTATGAAAACCGCAGAGGAAAGATTATCCAATGCTGCTGAAAAAGGGATACTTATTGACTATCATGTAACAAGATGTGGCGATGACCTTGAGCTTATCATGACACACAAACATGGGGTAGAGAACGAGAAGGTTCACAAATTAGCGTGGGATACTTTTGTTGCATGCACAGAGGTGGCAAAAGAACTAAAGCTTTACGGTGCTGGTCAAGATTTACTTCAAGATACATTCACAGGCACTGTAAAAGGGATGGGACCGGGTGTTGCAGAAATGGAGTTTGAGGAAAGAAAGAGCGAGCCTGTCATAATCTTCATGGCTGACAAGACATCCCCAGGAGCATGGAATCTTCCCCTCTATAAAATATTTGCAGACCCTTTCAATACCGCAGGTCTCGTAATTGACCCCACAATGCACGAAGGTTTCAGATTCGAGGTAGTTGATGTGTATGAGAAAAAAAAGATTATTCTATCTGCTCCTGAGGAGATATATGACCTATTAATGTTTATTGGTGCAATGAGGAGGTTCATGATAAAAAATGTTTACAGGAAAGACGGTGTGATAACAGCAGCAGCATCTACTCAGAAGCTCAGCCTTATAGCAGGTCGTTACGTTGGTAAGGATGACCCTGTTTTAATTGTAAGATGTCAGTCGGGGTTGCCTGCAGTTGGTGAGGCTCTTGAACCATTCGTTTTCCCCCATCTTGTGGAAGGCTGGATGCGTGGCTCTCATCACGGGCCATTGATGCCTGTGCCATTCTATGAGGCAAACCCTTCAAGATTTGATGGCCCACCACGTGTGATAGCAGCAGGATTTCAATTGTGCGGAGGCAAGCTCATAGGCCCGAGAGACCTTTTCGATGACCCTGCCTTCGACGACGCAAGGAAAAAAACTAATGAAATAGCAAATTATCTAAGGGCGCATGGCCCGTTTGAGCCTCACAGGCTCGGGCTCGATGACATGGAGTATACAACCATGCCACAGCTTATGAAGAAACTTGAAAGCAGATTCATTCCAGAATGAAAACAGGCATATTTTATTATTTTTAATAGTTTACAACGTAATACTTTGCTATGATTTACCTATAACCTATAACCTATTTCTGGCAAAGTAAAAATTTATATAAAAATTCTCTGTCTCCCTTCAGCAAAAGGGGATAGAGGAGATAATAGGGAGGTAAAGATGAAAGCTGTAAAAATAAAACCTGATATCTACTGGGTTGGAGCAATTGACTGGGGTGTAAGGGATTTTCATGGATATGTTACGCCAAACGGGACAACATACAATAACTATTTAATTCTTGATGAACAGGTTACTCTCCTTGATACAGTAAAGCACGACTTTTCCGAAATAACCATTGACAACATAAAAAGCCTTATAGACCCTTCAAAGATTGTTAATGTGATAATAAACCACATAGAAACCGACCATGTAAGCAGTATCGACAAGATCATGGAACTCACACCAGATGCAACTATTTACATTACAGATAGGGGGAAAAAGGGGCTTGACCGAAACTTTGACACATCGAGGTGGAGATTTAAGATTGTTAAAACAGGTGATGTCCTGAATATAGGAAGGTATAATCTTTTATTCCTTGAGACACCGATGCTCCACTGGCCTGACTCAATGATGACGTATATTAAAGAGGCAAAACTTCTCATATCTCAGGATGCATTCGGACAGCACCTTGCTACATCAGCAAGGTTTGATGACGAATTCATAGAATGTGCATCTCATGCTGAACTTGAAGATTCCGTGATCGATTACTATGCAAATATCCTCATGCCCTTTGGACAGCTTATCAAGTCAAAAATAGCCGAGGTACAGAAACTCGGGCTCGAAATAGATATGATCGCACCAGACCACGGCATTATATGGAGGAGAGAGCCTGAAAGGGTTATCCAGATGTATCTTGATATGGTAAATGGTAAGGCATTCCTGAAGGTGGTTATGATTTATGATACCATGTGGCATAGCACAGAACATATGACACTTCCGATAATGCAGGGGATAAAGGACGAAGGAATTGATTGCAAGGTAATAAAGCTTCGCGCAACACCAATGAGTGTTGCAATTAAGGAGTTCTGGAAATCAAGGGGATGTTTAATTGGGACGCCTACCTTAAATAATACCATGTTTCCATCAGTGGCAGAGTTCATGACTCACCTCAGGGGATTGAGGCCAAAGAATAGAATCGTTGGTGCATTTGGAAGTTACGGGTGGGGTGGAGGCGCTGTAAAAGAGGCATACGAAGAATTCAAAAGGATGGGGCTTGAGGTTGTAGAGCCGGGGATGCAAGTGGTTTACAGGCCATCTACTGAAGATGATAAGCAGTGTTATGCGTTTGGAAGAGAATTCGCAATAAAGGTAAAAGAGTATCATAAAAAATTTGAATAGAAAAAACTATGAAAAGACAGGGGGTGTGTCGGACTATCGGCAAAATAAACCGTTCAAATACTATATCCCGTCTTTTAAGGGTTACTCTATGAATGGGAGGGAATAAAACATGTCAGTATGGAGATGCACGGTCTGTGGTTATGAATATGATGAAGCAGCAGAAGGCGTTCCTTTTGAACAACTTCCTGACGACTGGAAATGTCCTGTATGCAACGCACCAAAGGACGCATTTGAAAAGATAAAATAGAGTGCATTATGATAAGATTGTTTCTTGTTTTATTCGTTTTACCCTATCCAATGGTTGGCTTTGCAGAGGTATACTGAGGAGACCTGCATGTGCATACATCATACTCTGGAGATGCATATAACAACAGCTGCACAGCAACGGTAGATGATACATGTTAAAGCAGCTAAAACTAACGGCCTGAACTTTGTGGCAATCACAGACCATTCTGAAAATGATGGCCAATTAGGAAGGATGACTCAAGATTGATGAAACCAATTGTGATGAAAATGAAAACAAATTTCAAATTCCTATTTTATTACTTTTTTATCCTTTTCCTTTTCGCTGGGTGCGGTACCTTTTTAGGTGGCAATGATACTTCGCCTCTTTCTGCCCCGGCCAACATTTCAGTAACAGCTGCAAATCAAAAGATAACCCTTACATGGGATGCTGTAGACGGTGCTGAATCATACAACCTCTATTACGGCACCAATAGCGGCGTAAACAAAGAAACCGGGATAAAGGTTTCTCAGGTCACAAGTCCCTTCACCCTATTTGACCTTCAAAACAATATTACGTTCTATCTTGTTCTAACTGCTGAAAACAACGATGGAGAGAGCGATATATCCATCGAGGCATACGCCATACCTGAGGCAAGATGGGAGAGACTTGGAGAAGGGACGAATTTTTGTGATAGCGAAGGGATCGTATCCGCCACAGCCATGTCAGAGGCTGAAGATTTATATGTTGTGTGCGCATACGGCGGATTCGAGGCACGGCAATGGCTGGATGTAAGGAAATGGGACGGAAGCATCTGGGTAAAAATGGGAGAGAACATTGAAAGAACAGATCTAAGGCTTCCTTACTGGGTCAATTATAGGCAGATCAAACTTGTCGTGGAGGATGAGGTGCCATGGATAGGTTGGGGAGAGGATATATATATGGTTGGTGAGGTGTGGATTGCCAGTTATATTAAAGTAGCCTACTGGGACGGGACAAGCTGGGTTCAGAAAGGGGATACAATCAATACAGAGGAAGCTGGCCTAAACCTGAGCGAGATTGATTTAGCCGTCAATGGAACAACTCCATATTGGGCATTTGAACATATTGTTACAGGGGAGAATGAAGACATATATGTCTATTACTGGGATGGAAGCCAATGGACCCAACTCGGTGATAGACTGGACCTGGCATATGGCGCATCTCCACAGATTACATTTGACGGAAATATGCCGTATGTGGCATGGAGGGAGTACGACAGCATTGCACATTCAAGGTCTCTTCTTATGAAATATTGGGATGGCAACAAGTGGGTTCAGTTAGGAGATGGGATAAGCCCGTCTGATGGCGGGGTATATGACTATTCGCTAAAACTGCATGACGGAATTCCATAC
>JAKALU010000115.1:5744-7944 GCA_021824065.1 Nitrospirota bacterium | reverse complement strand
GGAGCCGCTCTTGTTGCAAACCTCATAGCCGGCCAGGGCGTCTTCAAGGACGGTGAAAAGATATCTAATGAGGTAGTGCAATGGTACAGTGATACAGATCTGCCGATTTACGTGCCCAAGAAACCTAAAATAACTGCTGAAATACCAAAGAGTAAGAGTGGCTCTCCCCTCTGCCATGTATCTGTTGGCAAATGGATGAAGGTAGCAGATAAAGGTTTCTGGACCCCTGAGAGAAAAGACAGGTGCGCCAGACTTACAGCAAGCGTGGCAGCCCAGACAGTGAAACTGTTAAACGACTGGAAAGATGGCAAGTTCAAATCAGACCTCAAGCTGCCTGCTATGAGTTATGCCATAACTGCCCAGCATGACTGTACGGATTGTCATGGAACAAAAGTGCCTGAAGTAAATACAAAAGGCAATCCAGCAAAATAAGTAAAGACCTCAAATGCATTGGGATGAGGGGGCTATGCCCCCTCATTTTTTTATCATTACCGATATCAATACAAAACAAATAGGTTGAGACAAAGACCTATCAATTTGATTCCATTCATTGATAATATCTATTGGAAAAATATAATTTGAATTTTTATAATTGAAAAAATCTATACTTAAAGGGAAAGTGTGATTGCTAAGAAAATACTTTTTATAACACCTCCATATCACTGTGGCGTTGTCGAGGTTGCAGGTCGATGGGTTCCGCTTACATTCGTATACCTCGCTGGAGCTGCAAGGGAAGCAGGTCTTGAGCCTGTTATTTACGATGCCATGACAAAACAACATGGCTTCGAAGATATAAAAAAGAAAATTACAGATATAGCCCCTGATTATGTTGCAACGACTGCCATTACCTCAACAGTTCCCGATGCTCTGGAAGTCCTGAAGATTGCAAAGGAGATAAATCCTGAGATTATCACTCTCATCGGAGGCGTGCACCCTACATTTCTCTATAAAGAAGTCCTCAGAAATGGTTTTGTAGACTATGTAATAAGAGGCGAAGGCGAAGAGACGCTTAAAGAATTGCTTTTACATCTGGAAGAAGGTTGGACCCCTATATCTATTAAGGGAATAGCATACAGAGAGGGGCACAAAGTCATTGCAACTCAGCCAAGACCTTTTATCCAAAATCTTGATAGCCTTCAACCTGCATGGGATCTTATTGACTGGAAGGATTACAGATATTTTGTAATACCCGGCAGCAGACTTGGAGCGATAAGCACATCAAGAGGATGCAACCATAACTGTACATTCTGCTCACAGCAGAAATTCTGGCAACAGACATGGAGGGGAAGAAAACCGGGAAATGTAGTCGCGGAAATAGAACGCCTTTACAGAACCTACGGGGTTAATGTCTTTCTGTTGCCTGACGAGTATCCGACCAAAGACAGAGAGAGATGGGAAAGACTCCTTGACTTACTAATCGAAAAAGACCTCGGCATATACATCCTCATGGAAACAAGGGCAGAGGACATCTTGAGGGACAGGGATATCCTCCATAAGTATAGAAAGGCTGGTATTATACACATATATATTGGAGTTGAGGCAACTGATCAGGATACGCTTGATCTCATTAAAAAAGACATCAAAGTCGAGACCGGCATAGAAGCGATAAGCCTCATTCATAAATATGGAATAATTACAGAGACGAGTTTTATCCTTGGTTTCCCTCATGAAACAAAAGAATCAATCCGGAATACTCTTAAGCTTTCCAAGATTTACAACCCTGATTTTGCACACTTCCTTGCCCTTGCACCATGGCCGTATGCTGATATGTACAAAGAACTTGAACCTTTTATTGTCGAAAACGACTATAGGAGATATAATCTTATAGACCCCGTCATAAAGCCGAAGAATATGAGCATTCAGGAAATAGACAGGGCGATTATTCACTGCTACCAAAATTTCTACATGGGCAAACTTCAGGAGATCCTCCGCCTTAATGACACATTCAAGAAAAACTATCTGTTCCGTTCCATGAAACTCATAATGAGCAGTTCTTTTATTGTCGACAAACTCAACTCAATCGGGACAATTCCGCCGCAGGTTGAGGCACTGATCAAAAACATCGGAAAGGCTACCACTGCCAGTGAGCCGCTCAATGATGACTTTGTTCCGCTGGTTTCGAAATCAATCACGATTCATATACCTATCGAACAGGTCTTTTCCTTTGTTGCAAATCCATTGAACTGGCCGAAATTCATAC
>JAKALU010000115.1:0-5734 GCA_021824065.1 Nitrospirota bacterium | reverse complement strand
TACCCGGTCTTCATGGTATAAGAAATATCACGTCTGACAGTATGAGAGCGGGGAGCAAATTCGATTGGACATACCGAATAAAGGGGTTCACCCTGAGCGGAGAAGGAAAAGTCGTAAATTATGACAAAAACAAAAGACTTACACTCCAGATGCACAGCATGATGCCACTCAGAAAAAATATCCGTTTTGAAGAAAACGGCACACAAACAATCTTGACCGTTGAGGTGGGACATAAAACTCCGGGCAAGGTTCTGAGCTTTTTGTTCACCATTGTAAGAAAAATGCTCAATGTAATGGAAGCGACTATTGTGCTCGATAGAATAAAGAATCTTTGTGAGGGAGATAGCATTGAAATAGATAAAAGGAGAATAAATGCTTATTGATGCGCGGGGGCTTGGATGCCCAAAGCCTGTGATGATGGCAGAAGAAAAACTTTCAAAAATCAATGAAGGCATAGTTACGATCCTTGTCGACAATGAGGCATCTGTTAAAAACCTTTCGAGGTTCGCCTCTAAGAATTCTATTTATTCGGAGACCGAAAAGGTTGATAATTACTGGAAGGTGAAGCTTGTTAAAGGCTATCCATGCGAAATTGAAAGTTCAGAGTTAGAAGTTAAGAATTCAGAATTTCAAGAAAAGAAAGATATTATCCTTATCGTAGGGACAGACACAATGGGTAAGGATGAGGAACTGGGTAAAGTTCTTATGAAAGGGTTTTTTGAGACGATGAAGGTGACAAAAGAAATACCTCATACAATTTTTTTCTTAAACGCTGGCGTTAAACTAACAACTGTTGAGAGCGATATAGTTTCGATTCTCAAGGATATAGAGACAATGGGAGTTGAGATATACTCATGCGGTACCTGTCTTAAACATTATAATCTCGAATCAGAATTAAAAGTCGGATATAGAGGCACAACAAATCATATCGTTGAGGGGATAAAAGATTTTAGAAAGGTGGTATGGATATAATCTTACCTTCATTCATAAGAAGTATCTTTTCAGCAAGTCTTTCTGCCTGGGCGATATCGTGGGTTGTTAAGATAATTATTGTTCCCTTTTGTTCTTTCATCTTTATTATGATATCTTCAATGATTTTGGTATTTTTCATGTCAATAGATGCAGTTGGCTCATCGAGGAAGATTATCTCAGGTTCGATCACTATCGCCCTTGCAATACCAAGTCTCTGTGCCTCACCACTTGAGAGGGTAAGGGCGTTCTGGTCTCTTTTGTGAGTAAGCCCAACAAATTCGAGTGCGTTGCTTGCCCTTTCTTCAATCTCCTTTCTCCCCATCCCTCTTACTTTAAGTCCGTATGCGACATTCTTTAATACGGTTGTATTGAACATGCCGACTTTTGGCAATACCAATGTTATTCTCCGTCTAAGACCGATGTCTTTCTTAAGAATATTTTCACCAGAAAAATAATTAATCTCACCTTTATCAGGTTCTTCGAGAAGGCTGCATATCCTTAAAAATGTAGATTTCCCAGAGCCATTCGGTCCCATGAGGGCATAGGTGTTGTTTGAATCAAAAGAGAATGAACAATCTTTGAGAACTGCATTTCCATTATAACTTTTCCATATATCTGATACTATGAGTTTCATTTTGTCCTTATCATACTCTTTTTCTGTATAAGATGGAGGAAGATGTTTATACTTAGCGATATCAAAAGGAGTATTATTCCAAGTGCAATTGCAAGTTCAAAATTTCCCTTATCTGTCTCAAGGGCGATTGTTGTTGTCATAACTCGCGTGTATCCAGCAATATTCCCTCCTACAATTAATATTGCTCCGACCTCTGCCATCACCCTTCCGAATGCTGCAATCACGCCTGACATAATCCCATATCTTGCCTCTCCGATTATTGTAAGCGTTACCTGTGAAGATGTTGCACCGAGTGTTATCGAAGCCTGTTGCATGATAGGGTCAACGCTCACGATCGCCGAATGGCTCAAGGATGTCACAATGGGGAATGCGAGAATTGTTTGGGCTATTACCATGGCTGAAGGCGTGTATAACAGTCCCATAAAACCAAGCGGACCGCTTCTCGACAGCAGTAAATACACAAAAAGTCCGACAACTACAGGCGGTAGTCCCATGAATGTATTCATAAAACTTACAACAACTCCCCTCAAAGGGAATCGCTTTAAACCCATGAGTGCTCCGATGGGGAGACCTAAGGCAGTAGATATTAAAAGGGCAAGACCTGATACTTTAAGGGATAAACAGATAATACCCAACAACTCTTTATCAAGATTTAATATGAGTGACAATGCCTTTCTGAAACCTTCGGTTAATGTTTCCATGTTACATTTTGTCATTCCGTGCTTGACACGGAATCCAGTCATTAGTTTCATGTCTCGCAGAGAGAAGAAAGAATGGATTCCCGCTTAATGACTGCGGGAATGACAAGAGTGGTATTTTCGGGTCAATGACGCTCGACATTCGTTCTACTTTGCATTAGGTATAAACAACTGATTGTCATTTTTATCCTTAAAAGATGCAATCGCCTGTTGTCCTTCTTTTGATGTAATCCAGTTAACAAATTCTATCGCCTCTTTGTATTTTACATGCTTATACTTTTCCGGATTCACTGCCATAACGCCATATTGATTGAACAGGGCAGGGTTGCCTTCGAGGACTATTATCATATCAAGCTTATCCTTGTCTTTTGTAGCAAGCCAAGTACCTCTGTCTGTTAGCGTATAAGCACGTTTCTCATTTGCAATCCTCTGTGTTTTTTCCATCCCCTGACCTACTTCAAGATACCAAAGAAACCATTCACTTGCTTTAGGGTTTATACCTGTTTTTGCCCAGATCGAAAGTTCTTTTGTGTGGGTTCCTGATTTGTCTCCCCTCGATACAAAAGGATAGGCACTTACCGCAATTTTTTTAAATGCATCGGTAGCATCTTTTATTCCCTTTATTTTTATGGGATCATCGGTAGGACCTACTATGACGAAATCATTGTACATCACATCATGGCGATTTACGAAATAACCCTCTTCCACTGCCCTTAATTCCTGTTCCTTAGCATGTACAAAGACAACATCAGCATCTCCACGTTTTCCAATCTCAATTGCAGCACCTGTACCAACAGCAACAACATCAACCTTTATACCTGTCTTTTTCTCAAAAATCGGCAATATGTAATCAAACAATCCCGAATTCTGCGTACTTGTGGTTGACGCACATCGGATTCGTGTCTCGGCAAAGGCGCTTACTGAGGTGAAAACAAGCGTGCATAATACCAGAAGTAAAAAATACCTTTTCATTTAATCCTCCTTATGTTCAGGGAATTGCTTAGCTTTTTTTCTTCTCTTTCGAGAAATTTCTGAAAGTCTGCATAGAATTTCCAGAATAGTTCGATCGCTTTCTCACCATCAGCAGTAAGTCTCGCACCGCCTCCTCCTTTACCGCCGGTAGCGGATTCAACGAGCGGTTTTTTAGCCTGCCGGTTCATCGAATCGATAAGCTCCCATGCATGCCGATATGACATCTCCATGGATTTTGCCGCCCTTGTAATTGATCCATATTCCCGAATCTGTTCGAGGAGAATAATCCTTCCGTATCCCAGAAAGGGCTCTTCGTTACCGTTGACCCATATGCGGCCGCGCAAACCCGGCGAAGAAATTACTTTCTTTTGTGGATGGGTTTTCTTTTTATGCACAAGCGTAATATAATATAGGGAATAACGAAAAGGCAAGCTAAAAATCAGCAAAAGGGCTACTATGCGGATTAGAAATATCTAAATAGATTGATGGAAGTCATTTTAAAAAGAACTGTGTTAAATATCTTACTGCCAGAAAGATAATAATTATACCCAACATAAGTTTTATTATCTTCTGAGGGACAAATTTCTGGAATCTTGCTCCTAAATACATGCCTATAAAACCGCCTGCCCCGAATAATGACCCCAGTAACCAGTCTGGTGATGTTGCAAGCCCTCCTTTTGCTGGAATGACACTGTAAAGTGTGACTCCGGCAATGGATGTTAAGAAAGTTCCCATGAGCGCAGCACCGGCAACTGTATATACAGGCAGGTGAAAGACTGCCACACAGAATGGCGCGATAATTGCTCCGCCTCCGATCCCGTATGTCCCGCCTATGATTCCAACGATAAATGCTAATATAAACATGCCAGCGGTGCTAAAGGAAAACCTTTCTCCCCAGAATTCATATTCCACTTTTGAGAGACTGAATGAGATTGTCTTAACAACTGCCTCTTTTGGAAGCCCGACTGCAATTCGAGCTTTTTGCTGTTTTTTCAGTTCTTCTGCTCTCTGTTTAAATTTTTCCTCTAATGCCTTCATCTTGCTTTTCCCTGCTACAGCCTTACCAGTTATTTCATAAAGAAGGCGGATCCCTATATAAAGCAAAACACAACCAACAAAAAACTTGAATGCCTTAGGGTCAGGCAGATAAACGACCCTTAGATAATATCCAATAAACACTCCTGGCAATGTTCCAGCAATAACAATCCAGGTCAGAGGCCATGCCATTCTGCCTTCCTTGATATACCGGTAAACACCGCTCGGAATTGCAACTATGTTAAACACAAAATTAGTTGCGCTCACTGAAGGGCTTGTGTATTTAAGGGCGCTCATCTGGAATGGAAGAAGCAGGAATGCACCCGAAACACCACCCATCGATGTGAAAAAAGAGACTATCAGGGCAACGAGAGGGGGGATGAATACGTATGTCTTAACCCCTGAAACAGGGAATAGCATATATAAAAAATCCATGCGCTATTATACTTTTTAGATAAACGCAAGACAAGCAGTCTCAGAATTTTTATAATCGACAAAATTTTTATATGGCATAACTTTATCTGTTTTAAAGGTATAGTTGTTCATCAAATCGCCCCATAGGTCTTTTTTTTACAAGGTGTCGTATAAAGATTCTTCACCTGCCTGCCTTGCGCAATTTATACATGAATATCTTTACAAATGTAAGCCCTTCAATTATTATTTATCTATGAAAACAGTAAGGATTGCCCTTGCACAGATTAATCCTACTGTTGGCGACATTGACGGGAATGTCTTCAAGATATGCGATTATATTAAAAGGGCAAAGGAACAAAATTCCAGAATAATTGTATTCCCTGAACTTGCAATAACAGGATACCCGCCTGAAGACCTTCTTCTAAAGCCTCAGTTTATAGACGATAATCTCAACGCCCTTAATAAGGTACAGAAAGAGACGGGGGGCATCACTGCAGTAATCGGCTTTGTTGACAGAAAAGACGGGCTATATAATGCCGCTGCAATATTCCGTGACGGCAAACTGATTGATGCCTATCATAAGACATATCTGCCAAATTATGGTGTTTTTGATGAATACAGATACTTTAAGGTAGGTGCCAGGGCTCCAGTTTATACAATCGCCGGTATAACTGTCGGAATCAATATATGTGAGGATATATGGTATCCTGAAGGGCCGACAAAATCGCAAGCCCTTGCAGGTGCAGAGATTATTTTAAATATAAACGCATCTCCTTATCATATGGAAAAGCTATATTTAAGAGAAGAGATGCTTTCTAAGAGGGCTTTAGATAACAGGGTGGTAGTTGTATATCTTAATACAGTCGGTGGTCAGGACGAACTTGTTTTTGACGGAGGAAGCCTTGTTATAGATAAGACAGGTGAGATTATCGTCAGGGGCAGACAATTCGAAGAAGAGTTGATTATCTCGGATATTGTCTTTAACGGTGAATCTAAGAAATATCAGATC
>JAKALU010000011.1 GCA_021824065.1 Nitrospirota bacterium | reverse complement strand
ATAAAAACTGCTGATCTTGATTGTATTCCTTAAATAACATGTGCTGCCTCCTTTAAACGGTTATAAAATACTAAGCAGATTTTATGCCATCATTTTGGGACAGCCTCACAAGTCCCATTTTACGGTCTTTGATTGTTTTGATGGCACGCTGATGGAATATTTTAGAAACACAACAGCCATAACTGCCGAACCTGTAAGACAAGAGCCAAGGACCATTGCCGAGATTATCGAAGACATATATAAAAACAAAGATAGGGATTACAATATCCGGTGCTTAGTCAAAAGATTGCAGCGTATCGCAAAGGAGATGTCAGGGGAAGCAAGGGATTTGTTTGCTGCATTCATTCCGAACGGCGACCTCGCAGATTTTGCGACTAATCTCCCCCGGAAATTGAGAGATGATTTTACTACTATTATGGGAATACTTCGTGATTCAGGTTTCCAGAATTTGCTGATTAATTATCCAAGACCTCCGCGCACGTTTCTTGTTGCCTATGAAACAGTTGACGCTGTGAGCAGCACATGGTTTGTTCGTGACCCGAATGGAAAAGAATATGGGCCTGAAGACTACCTTACGGCCTTCAGCCGGTTTGTTCAGGAGAATTCAGCGCAGATTGAGGCAATTCGCATCCTTCTTGCAAGCCCTAAGGATTGGAGTCCAAAGGCACTCAAAGAACTTCGTCAGAAACTAACCGCTGCGCCTCTACGATTTTCAGTTGAGAATCTGCAAAAAGCTCATAAGCTGAAATACCAAAAAGACCTTGTTGATATCATCTCGATGATTAAACATGCCGCTCATGAAGAAGAGCCTCTTTACACGGCAGAACAGAGAGTGCAGAGGGCTTTTATGAGGATAACAGGAAGCCAAACTTTTACACCTGAGCAGCAACAATGGCTCGACAGGATAAGGGTTCACCTCATTGAAAATCTTTCGATTGATAAAGATGATTTTGATGTCCTCCCTATCTTCACTCGTTCCGGTGGTTGGGGGCGTGCAGATAAGGATTTTAACGGTCAGCTTCCCGATCTTCTAAATCTTTTTAATGCAGGAGTTGCAGCATGAGCGATGTAGTTCAAAAACTTTGGGGCTTCTGCCATACCCTCCGGCATGACGGCATTGATTATGGCGATTACATTGAGCAAATAACATATCTCCTTTTTCTTAAGATGGCTGATGAAAGAGGAATAGACCTTCCCAAGGGCTGTGACTGGCCGACCCTTTCAGGCAAATCAGGGACAGACCTTACAGACGATTATGTGGATATCCTCCGCAAGCTCGGCCAACAGCGCGGCCTGCTCGGCGATATCTTTGCAGGAGCGATGTCGAGGTTTAATAACCCTGTTAATCTCAAAAAACTTATCAGCCTTGTTGATGAAACTGAATGGACAACCCTTGATGTTGATATAAAGGCCGCTGCATTTGAAGGACTTTTACAGAAGGCTGCTGACGAGGGGAAAAAAGGCGCAGGCCAGTATTTCACTCCGCGAATACTCATTCAGTCCATTGTCCGGTGCATAAAGCCTGATCCGAGAATTCATCGAGAGTTCACTATCTGTGATCCTGCCTGCGGAACCGGCGGATTTCTTGTCTCAGCTTATGAATGGTTTATAGAACAGACAAAGGGCGGGGCCATTGAAAGGGATTTGGCAAAGAGAATCAAACACGGCACTTATTACGGACAGGAGCTTGTTCCCCGTCCACGGCGTCTTGCCTTAATGAATCTATATCTTCACGGCATCGAGCCTGAGATAAAACTTGGCGATTCGATTTATGAAGTCCCGGACAACAGAAAGTTCGATGTCATTCTCACGAATCCGCCTTTCGGAACAAAAGGCGCGAATCAGGCGCCTGAGCGTGAAGACTTCACAATAGAGACAAGCAACAAGCAGTTAAATTTTGTTCAGCATGTCATAAATATACTTAAGCCCGGTGGCAGGGCTGCAATTGTGCTGCCTGACAATTGTCTGTTTGAAGACAAGGCAGGTGAAGTTTTCAAAATACTTATGGAAGACTGCAACCTTCACACAGTTCTCAGACTTCCGAGAGGAACATTCTCTCCATACAGCCCCGGTGTTAAGGCAAATGTCATATTCTTTCAAAAAGGCTTTCCAACAGAAAATACATGGATTTTTGATGCCCGCTCTAATGTTCCGGGAATTACTAAAAAAGAACGGCCATTGACGACACAACATTTTCAAGAATTCGAAAAGAGTTATGGCAAAGACCCGAATGGCCAGAGTAAAAGAAGTGATTCAGGCGAAGAAGGCCGTTTCAGAAAATTCCATATTAGCGATATCAAAGAGCGGGATTATAAGCTCGATATAACATGGCTTAAGGATGAGACATTGGAGGATACTGATGAATTGCCGGAGCCGCAGGATTTGGCAAGTGAAGCAATAACAGAGCTTGAAGCAGTTGTGGATGATTTGAAAGAAGTTTTGCAGTTGATAGAGACGAATGGGAAAAATGGTAATGGGTGAGTTGCCGAAGGGATGGACAGAGATAAACATAGAAAAACTTTTTGAGTTTAAATATGGAAAAGGATTGCCAGAACATTCGAGAAATAAATCAGGATTGATAAAAGTTTATGGCTCTAACGGAGTCGTTGGCAAACATAACACATCAATCACAGCAGGACCTACAATAATAATTGGCAGAAAGGGTTCTGTAGGCGAAGTCAATTATTCAGATGAAAAATGCTGGCCTATAGATACAACATATTATATTGATTTTTTCCCCGTAGAAATGCCGATCAAGTATTGGGCACTTTATCTAAAGTCGTTGCAACTTGGGCAACACGAAAAATCCTCTGCAATTCCCGGCGTTAGCAGAAAAGATATTTATAAAGTTAACGTGCCTCTCCCCCCTTTCAACGAACAACGCCGCATTATAGCTAAGCTCGAAAAGATTTTGCACAGAGTTGATACCTGCAACGAGAGGCTCGATAAAATCCCTATAATCCTCAAACGCTTCCGCCAGTCTGTTCTCGATGCTGCTACAACAGGACGACTTACGGCTGACTGGAGGTGTAATAATGTCAATGCAGTTAGTCCAAAAAGGGAAATTGAATCACTACTCAACTTAACCAAAAAGCAACGTCCGGACGTGCTGAAAACCGAACCCACGGCAGGGCATGAAGTCCTGATTGAGGCAGTACCTGAAGTGTGGGCAACGCCGTCGTTGTATGAGTTGTTTCGGTTCATCGACTATAGAGGCAAGACACCAAAGAAATCATCAAGTGGGAAGCGGCTTATAAGCGCCAAAAACATCAAGATGGGTTTCATTTCGAATGAACCAGTTGAATATGTTTCTGACAAATTTTATCGCGCTTGGATGACACGTGGATTCCCTCAGAAAGGTGATATTTTCTTTATTACCGAAGGCCACACGATGGGCTTTGCTGCATTGAACAATAGAGACGATGAATTTGCCCTTTCGCAGAGAACCATTACTCTGCAGCCTTGGCGGCCAATGGACACGCGCTGTTTTCTGTTTTTCATCATGTCATCACTGTTCCAAAACCTCGTGAGGTTAAACGCTACCGGTTCTGCAGCTATCGGCATCAAAGCCGCAAAATTCCGTGGCTTGCCTATCCCTTTCACCTCTCTCCCCGAACAGAAAGAAATCGTCCGACGGGTGGAGGCGCTTTTTAAAAAGGCTGATGCTATTGAGGCACGGTATAAGAAGGCAAAGGCATTTGTGGATAAACTGACGCAATCCATCCTTGCCAAAGCCTTTCGCGGTGAGCTTGTTGCGCAAGACCCCAATGACGAGCCAGCATCTGTTCTGCTGGAACGCATCAGAGTAGAAAAACAAAAATCTCAGAAGAAAATTGTCTCAATAAAAGACAGGATGAAGAAAAAATATAAGCCTTTTATTCCATCAGACCTGCCAATGGTCGCAGAAGAAAAGGCAGTGTATGGGAAAAGACAGGGCAAGAAGAAAAGGAGCCGCCCCTGAATGAATCAAACAACGTATTGTGTTTTATTGAAAGATTCTGGAAAATATACCAATATCTTGGGGCTTGACAATATATCAGAAGTGATATAAGATGAAGATACCTAAAATACCGGATAACGTTAAAGTGCATCCAAATGTATGGAGGGCAATCAAGGAAATTGCAGTCCTTGATAACGAGAAGGCAGTGAAAGTTACTCAACGAATATGCGGATTAGGAATTGATCCTATTCCTGTAAGCGGCGACTGCAAATCTGAAACTATCATAAGCATGCGCAAGAAGGGAATTTTTGTCAAAAAATTAAAATGTTTAGATATTCTGGACTATAGAATCTTTTATGCTTATAGAAACTCAGGCATGGTTTGCGTGTATTGCGTTGTCCCGAGAAATGACGATACTTATAACGAAAATTCCTGGCATTATCAAATGGTAAAACTGCTTTATACTAAATGGAGGGAATGTCAATGAGTTTGTCCCCTGAGAAGATTAAGTATACTCCCAAACCTAAGCCTGCTTTTAGATGGCAAATGCCTTCTCAAATTATTAAAGAGCTTTCTTCGGACGAAATTTGTGAGGCATGCGATTCGCTTAAAGATGCCGAGATAGAAAATTTAAAGACTGAAAACAAGAAGCTAAAAAAGCTGCTGGAGTTTTGGCGCTCTGAGGCTCAGTCATTGACATTGAAGACCGCCCTTGAAGCCAAGGCTGTGCCGCTTGAGAAGATGGTTAACAAGGTGACGTCTACACCGGAGGGTAAAGAGTCATGGGACAAGGCTTGGAAAGAACAATTTGCTGAATGGCAGAAGCTTGTAAAACAGGGCAAAATGAGCAAAATAAAATATTACAGGCTGATAAATGGAATAGATCAGATGACACTTGCCAAAAAACTCGGAACAGCCCAGCCCAACATCAGCAGAATCGAAAAGCCCGAGTACAATGTGCCGAGACGAACATTAAAAACGCTTGCTAAAATTTTTGGCGTAAAAATGGAGGATTTGATTGGAGAGTAAGGCTAACATTAGATTTGATAAATTTACACTGGTAGAACTCTATTTCAAACTGAACAAGAAGTTTGTCCCGCCAAAAGATGGCATCCCCGTAGATATTGCCTTTCGAACAAGGAATTCTTTCAGTCCTGATAAGAAAAATCTCACTGTTGAATTGTCGGTGGTTTTATTCAAGCAAAAGAAAGATAGCCCAGTTAGAATGAAAGTAGTAGTCGAGGGCATTTTTTCAGGAGAAGATTATAAGCAGCTTAAAAAGTTCTCAAAGATCAATGCTCCTGCACACTTGTTTCCTTTTGTGCGTGAAATTATAGGGAATTCCACTATAAGAGCAAATCTACCACCACTCCTTTTGCCGCCGATAAATCTTGCTGCGATACTGACGGCAGAAAAGAAGCGTTAAAAGGATACAACTCGTTTTAGTTGTTGCACAAATATTTTATCTGCTTCCCTCATGCTCTGATAGAAATTTTCTGCCCTCTATGATAAATTAGTATTTCAAATAATTGACAGAAAGGATTGGGATGGATGCTTAAGAAGAAAAAGGAATACGTTGTTGCTGTTGCTGGAGCAACAGGGGCTGTTGGAAATGAGATGGTGACCACACTTGAACAGAGGAATTTCCCGGTTGAAAAACTCAGGCTTTTTGCCTCGGAGCGTTCAGAGGGAAAAACCCTTGAATTTCAGGGAAGCCAAATCCCTGTTGAAACCTTGAATGAAGATTCATTCAAAGGGATTGATATTGCCCTTTTCTCAGCAGGCGCAGAGAGATCAAAGATATGGGCACCTATAGCTGCAAAATCAGGATGCGTTGTTGTTGACAATTCGAGCCAGTGGAGGATGGACCCTGAGGTTCCTTTGGTGGTGCCTGAGGTGAACAGCCATGACCTTAAATGGCATAAAGGGATTATTGCAAATCCGAATTGCTCTACTATACAGATGGTCGTGGTTTTGAAGCCCATACATGATGCGGCAAGGATAAAGAGGGTTGTTGTGACAACATTTCAGTCTGTATCCGGCACAGGTAAAAAGGCTATGGATGAACTCCTTCAGCAGACAATAGACCTGTTAAATTTTAAAGAGATAAAGTGCAATGTCTATCCTCACCAGATAGCATTCAATGTGCTTCCGCATATAGACAAGTTCCTTGAAAATGGCTATACAAAGGAAGAGGTGAAGATGGTGAATGAGACAAAGAAAATAATGGGTGATGACTCTATCAGGCTCACTGCAACAACTGTGCGCGTGCCTGTCTTCAGATGCCACTCAGAGAGTTTGAATATCGAGACAGAGAAAAAACTTACGCCTGACGAGGTGAGGGCAATACTTTCTAAGTCTCCCGGCATTGTTGTTTTTGATGCGCCAGAGAAGAATGTCTATCCTCTGCCTGTTGATGTTGCCGGGAAGGATGAGACATATGTAGGTAGAATCAGAGAGGACGAATCTATAGAAAACGGGATAAACATGTGGATTGTTGCTGACAATCTCAGAAAAGGCGCAGCGCTTAATGCTGTTCAGATAGCAGAGAAACTGATCGAGATGGCAGGATGAAAGTTAAGAGTTGAAAGTTATAAGTTAAAAGTTAAGGCTGAATTAATCTTTTGCTGTTCATTCTTAACTCTCAACTTTTCACTTTTAACTTGTTTAATTATGAACATTTCACTTACAACAGGCAAAAGCATTTCTGTAGCAAAGGGTGAGAGCATACTCAATGCCCTCAAGAGGCATGAGATATATCTTGTCTCTTCGTGCGGTGGGAAGGGGACGTGCGGGAAGTGCAGAGTCAGGATTCTTGATGGAAAATATAAGACAACTGTAACAGGAAAACTTTCTCAGAGCGACAGGGATAAAGGCATTGTCCTTGCCTGCCAGACATTCCCTGAACAGGATATTGCAATCGAGATACTGGAAGGCTCAAAACTCGTAGTTGGAGACAAGATTGCACTTGCTAAATCAAAAGATCTGTCCGAACTCTTCAAGTCGCTTGATGGCGAGATCGCTCTGGTTGTAAAGAGACTTGAGCTTGAACTCCCTCCGCCAACTATAGAAGACCATATAAGCGACCTTGAGAGGCTCAAGAGAGAGCTTGATATCAGAGGCATTAAAGGCATGCGCTTCTCTCATGGATTTTTATCATCTATGTCAGATGCCATGAGAAATTACGACTGGAAAATAAATCTTGCATATGTTGACGGGCCTGAGGCTATCTTTGTATCAGCAGGCAAAGACATTGCAAGATGCGGCCTTGCAGTTGATATTGGAACCACCACAATTGTCATTTACATCATTGATCTTTCCGACGGGAAACTAATAGATGTTGGTTCAACATATAATTCACAGATAAGATATGGCGATGATGTTATAACAAGGATAATCTATGCAACAGAGAGCAATGGGCTTAATGAACTCAGAGAGGCTGTTGTCGAAGATATTAATAGTCTGATTGAAACTGTGCTTGAAAAACATCATATACAAAGAGAGTGCATAGAGTCAGCAGTAATCGCAGGAAACACAACAATGTCCCATATCTTCTGGGGACTCGACCCTAAACATATCAGAGAAGAACCTTATATACCAACTGCTAATTTCTTCCCGATGTGGAGGGCAGGCACAGCAAAGCTTTACATAAATAATCAGGCGCCTGTCTATACACTTCCCTGCGTTGCGAGCTATGTTGGCGGTGATATTGTTTCAGGGATGCTTGCCTCTAAAATGCACAGAAATCCTGAGATAGCTTTATTTATGGATATAGGTACAAATGGCGAGATAGCAGTTGGGAACAAAGAGTGGCTTATAACCGCTGCTTGTTCTGCAGGGCCGTGTTTTGAGGGAAGCGGTATAAAACATGGAATGCGAGCAACAGAAGGTGCAATCGAGGCGATAAAGATTGATCCCAAGACATTCGAACCTTCTCTCAGTGTAATCGGCAATACAACACCAACAGGGATATGCGGTTCAGGCATGATTGATGCGATATCAGAGATGTTTTTAACAGGGGTTGTAGACCAGAAAGGGAAGTTTGTGCGTGAAATTAAAACTGACAGGCTAAGAGAAGGAGACGAGGGATTTGAGTATGTGTTTTATAAAGGCAACAAAGACATTGTTCTAACAGAGGTAGATATTGAAAATATAATGAGGGCAAAAGCAGCAGTATACGCAGGCATATCGCTATTGATAAAAGAGGTTGGTTTTGGTCTGGAAAGTATAGAGCGTATTTATATAGCAGGAGGATTCGGAAATTATCTAAATGTTGATAAAGCGATTATTCTTGGTATGATTCCCGATCTTCCTAAAGAAAAATTCAGATTCCTCGGCAATGCATCAATTACAGGTACGTATCTCTGTCTCCTCTCAGAAAAACTGAGGAAAGAGGCAGAGGAGATCGCAAAAAAGATGACTTATATGGAGCTTTCTGTTTCAAGAAATTTCATGGATGAATACATGTCAGCGCTTTTCTTGCCCCATACGAATATAGGGCTGTTCCCGAGTGTAGAAAAACTGCTAAAATAATTTATAATATATCATGAAGCTTTTGATGCATCTCTGCTGTGCGAATTGCGGTCTCTATCCTATTAAAAATCTCACCGAGAAAGGCATAGCTATAAAAGGGCTATGGTTTAATCCCAACATACACCCCTATGCTGAATACAACCTCCGCCTTAATGCTTTAAAACAGCTTCAAAAACTCTGGGACCTCGATGTTGAATATATAGACTATTACGGCCTGAAGGAATTCATACGGAGAACGGAAAACGGGACAGGGGACCGCTGTTACGTATGCTATACAATGAGGCTTGATGAGACGGCAAGGAAAGCAAAGGATATGGGGCTTGACGGATTCACAACATCTGCGCTTGTAAGTCCCTACCAGAAATTTGATATTATAGTTAAGGTGGGTCGGGAGATGGAAGAAAAGCATTCTATAAGTTTTTATCTCGAGGACTTTAGACCGGGATGGAAGAAAGGTGTCTCGCTCTCAAAAGAACTCGGGCTTTACAGGCAGAGATATTGCGGATGCATCTATTCTGAGATGGAGAGATATCAGAAGAAAGTTAAGAGTTGAAAGTGTAAAGTTAAAAGTTATTATGACTGACGGCATTCAATACATAGGAAGATTTCTTATAATACTTGGACTTGTGATTAGTGCAGTGGGTGCATTGTTTCTTTTGTCGGGGAAATTGCCATGGGTGGGAAGGCTTCCAGGCGACATTATAATACAGAAAAAGAACTTTACATTCTATTTCCCTTTAGCCACAAGTATTATTATAAGCCTGATACTTACATTGATTTTCTGGATCTTCGGGAGGAAGTGAGATGACAGAACTTAGAGCACAGAGCACAGAACACAGCGCACAGACAAAGATAAAGAATAAAAC
Organism: Nitrospirota bacterium; assembly: GCA_021824065.1. Taxonomy (GTDB): domain Bacteria; phylum Nitrospirota; class Thermodesulfovibrionia; order Thermodesulfovibrionales; family UBA1546; genus JAKALU01. The sequence goes on along the minus strand of JAKALU010000011.1, from coordinate 26,254 downwards.
ATTTATTTTAATACTGCATTTTGTATTTTGTATTCTGTATTCTGTATTCTGTGTTCTGTGTTCTGAAGTCTCCGCTGATACAATACGGGTGCTTATAATGGATGAAAACTATCCAGCCATCCCCGGGAAAAATGAGCAACTGGAAAAAATCGGCAAAGTAAAAGGCGACCTCCTTGTAAGCGGAGTTCATTATACAGGGAATATCGAGGTATGGAGAGGACTGAATGGACTATACGTTATAAATGAAATGCCGTTTGAGGATTATGTTAAAAATGTTGTTATGGCCGAGGTGGGAACAAGCTGGGAAATAGAGGCGCTGAAGGCGCAGGCTGTAGTTGCCAGAACATATGCTGTTTATCAGAAAAATGCGAATGGAACTTCTCGTTACCATCTTACATCATCTGTCCTGCACCAGGTTTATAAAGGAAACTCTCTTGATGTGAAGATAGCGTATGCTGTCGAGAAAACATCTGGTGAAATACTCACATTTGACGGTAAGCCAATAGAGGCATTGTATCACTCAACATGCGGTGGGAAAACAGAGGTGCCTGAAGAGGTATTTGGAAAAAGTTACCCTTATCTCAAGTCAGTGGAATCAAGCTGTGAAAATTCTCCATACTGGGTGTGGGAAAGAAAGATCCCTCTGTCCGAGATAGAAAAGTCATTAAACATACCGGACATAAAAGAGATAGGTATAAAATCATATACAACAACTGGCAGGGCAAAGGAATTAAACATCACTACTGAATCAGAGCAAATTCCAATCAAAGCCACCGAGTTTAGAAAACTGCTCGGCTGGCAGAGACTGCCAAGCACTAATTTCAGCCTCGTCAGAGATGGCGATTCAATAATATTTGAGGGCAAAGGTTATGGTCACGGGGTTGGTCTCTGCCAATGGAGTGCACTTGAGATGGCAAAGGAAGGCAAAAACTACAGAGATATCCTTTCTTTCTTTTATCCGGGGACAGAAATACAGTTATATGAAGGTCGCTGATTTTGACTTCTCCCTTCCAGAGGAACTCATAGCAGAAAAGCCTGCTGAAAAAAGAGACAGCTCAAGGCTCCTGATACTTCACAGGGACGGCAAAATAGAGGATAGAAGATTCCGTGATCTCCCTGAATACCTTAATGAAGGTGATATGCTTCTCCTGAATAACACCAAGGTATTCCCTGCAAGGCTCACAGGCATTAAACCAACAGGTGGACGGATGGAGTTTCTCCTTGTGGAAAAGATAAGCCCTGATACATGGAAAATACTATCTAAAAAGAAATGGCAGGGGAGATTATCAATATCAGAAGGGTTCTCAGCAGAGATAGAAACAGGGACTGCACATTTTATATATTCTGGAGATTTCATGGAGAACCTGTGGAAATATGGAGACATGCCATTGCCGCCATACATAAAACGCAGACCTGAACATACGGATAAAGAATGGTACCAGACAATTTACGCAGAGAAACAGGGCTCGATTGCTGCACCAACTGCGGGGCTTCATTTTACTGCTGAGCTGATGGACAAGATCAGGGACAAAGGTGTTCATATCAGGTGTCTGACCCTCCATGTCGGCATAGGGACATTCAAACCGATAAGAGCCGAAGATATAGAAGAACATTTAATGGATCCCGAATATTTCGAGATAGACGATGATCTTATTAAAGAGATTAAAAAAGTAAAGGCTTCTGATAAAAGGGTTGTCTCGGTAGGAACTACAACAACAAGGGCAATTGAGGGATATGTTAGTGGTCAGTGGTCAGGGGTTAAAGAGAAGGCTACTGATATCTTCATATTTCCTGGTTATAAGTTTAAAGCTGTTGATTCTCTTATCACAAATTTTCACCTCCCACGTTCGACCCCACTCATGTTGACTTCTGCCCTTTGCGGCCTCAAAAAACTGAAAGAAGCATATAATATAGCTATACACCATAAATATAGATTTTTCTCTTATGGTGATGCTATGCTTATTTTGTAAGAACAAAGTATATGAAATACGGGAGTTTTAAAGGAAAACATAGAGAACCAGTGCCAGGCAGAAAACTTATCATAGTGATTGTTGTGCTTACCTCTGCCCTGAGTTTTACCCTCGGTTATTTTGTTGGCAAGGCTGTCTTGAAAGAAAAACAACCTCAATCTCAGATAATTGCAATGCTGCCGCAGCAGAAGGCAGAACCTGCCCTGCAGGAGCAACCAGTGCAAAATAATGAACAATCCATAGTCAACATTCCACAGCCTTCAATCAATGAGGGAAAACCATTATCTGATAAAGGTCTGCCTGTACAGACCACTGCTGCCAAAAAAGAAACAGCAGTGCCTGTAATAAAAGAAAACAGACCTGTACAAAATACAGCTATATACACGGTCCAGGCAGGAGCATTCAAGAATTTAAAAGATGCAGAAGCTCTAAAACGCAAACTCGAAAATAAAGGCTATCAGGTCTATATTAAAAAATCTATGGAAGCGAAAAATACAAAGCTCTTCAAGGTCAGGACAGGCGAATTTACAGATAAGGCAAAGGCAGAGGCTGTTGCTCTCAAGCTTAAAAAGGCCGGGGGGCTGAAGACATTTGTAACATCTAAAAATGAAGAAGCTCACGATGAGGGTAAAAATCCACCTCGTGCTGCTAAGCAGGAGAACCCACGGTAACAATAGAAATAGAACTCGACAGCGAAAAGGAGTTCCCCATCCTTTACAGCGGGCTTGATAAAAATCTAAAGCTTATAGAAGAAGCCTTTGGAGTAGCCGCAAGTTTTAGAGGCAATAAAATATTTATTCAGGGAGAATCCCAACCTGTTGAGAAAGCAGAAAAGCTCATCAACGAGTTGCGTTCCATAAGCGCAGAAGGTTATATGCTTAAACCCGAGGACGTTCGTTATGCCATAAAGTCAACAGCAACTGGATATGAGACATCTCTTAAAGATTTATTCCTTAACAATATACCTGTATCATCAAAGAAGAGGTTTATAATACCAAAAACAGAGGTTCAGAGGCTGTATATAGAGGCGATGAAAAATTATGATATTGTGATAGGTATAGGGCCTGCTGGTACGGGGAAGACCTATCTTGCAATGGCGATGGCAATAAATGCCCTCCTGAAAAAACAGGTGAGCAGGATAGTCCTTGCGCGGCCTGCTGTAGAGGCCGGCGAAAAGCTCGGGTTCCTCCCCGGTGATATGTATGAAAAAGTTAATCCTTATCTCAGGCCGCTCTACGATGCGCTCTTTGATATGATAGAGGCTGAAAAGGCAAGTAAATTTATTGAGCGGGGCATTATAGAGATTGCGCCATTGGCCTTTATGAGGGGGAGGACATTGAATGACTCATTTATAATCCTCGATGAGGCTCAGAATACGACCTCAGAGCAGATGAAGATGTATCTTACACGGCTTGGGTTTAATTCAAAGACAGTTATTACAGGAGATATAACGCAGATAGACCTGCCAGCAGGTAAGATGTCAGGGCTTGTTGAGGCAGATCGGATATTGGGCGACGTAGAGGGCATAAAGGTTATATATTTTTCTGAGAGAGATGTTGTAAGGCATAAACTCGTTCAGGAAATAGTAAGGGCATATGAGAGATATGAAAAACGGCATACAGAAAACCACAAAGATCAGTAAAACTACTGACATTAAAAAATATTCCCTCCTGATCGTATTTGGGGTTCTGTCTGCTATTGCAGTGCAGGAAAAAGCTGGTCTTGAGCACCTTATAGGAGGGATGCTTATAGCCTGCCTTCTTCTGATAATCTTATACAGAGACATATTGCGGTATAAACCATCTTACCTCAAAAACTATAACATGCTCGTCCTTCTCGGTTTTATGATTGTCAGTACACTATTGCTTGGAAGGTTCTTCGGATATTTATTGATAAATCTCGCGAGAGGGCTTGGCTCCATTCCTACAGAGAGCATTGTATTTGGCATACCACTACCTGCTGGCGCAATGCTCGTTACACTTTTATTTGACTTCCACACAGCAATTGTATTTTCCTTTGTTGTGAGTCTCTTAAGCGGGCTATGGCTTAACAACGCGATTTATCCTGTATATGCATTTGTAGGGAGTCTCACTGCAGCATTCAGTGTTATACGGTGTAAAAGGCGGTCAGCGCTTCTGAGGGGTGGTTTCTATGTTGGAGTGGTAAACGCCGTAACCGCAGGCATTCTGTTGCTCTTCGCTGGAGAATCTTTCACACCAAAGGCAGCTCCGTCTGTAATGTTTGCCCTTTCTTCCGGAGTGAGTGTTGTAGCCATTGTATCTGTGATGCTCCCGTTACTTGAATATATATTTAAGGTTACAACCGATATAAGTCTTCTCGAACTCCTTGACTTAGAACAGCCCCTTATGAAAAATCTCATGATTACAGCGCCAGGGACATATCACCACAGCGTTATAGTGGGTAATCTTGTTGAGGCCGCTGCAGAGGCTGTTGGTGTGAATCCTCTGCTTGCAAGGGTTACTTCATATTATCATGATATAGGAAAGGTTAAAATGCCTGAATATTTTGTTGAAAACCAGAGCGGTTCTCTAAGTAAGCATGACAAACTTACACCTCATATGAGCAGCATGATTATTGCTTCTCATGTAAAAGAAGGGGTAGAGCTTGCAAGACAGTATAAACTCCCGGAGCCAATCGTAGATATAATACAACAGCATCACGGGACAACACTTATGACCTACTTTTATCAGAAGGCTAAAGGACAGGAAGGAGGACTTGAGCCTCCTGAAGAGGAATATAAATATCCGGGGCCAAAACCCCAGACCCGCGTAGCAGCACTTGTTATGATGGCGGATGCTGTTGAAGCTGCATCAAAGGTTCTGAATGATCCGACGCCGGCAAGGATTGCTGCGCTTGTTGACAGGATAATAAATCATATCTTCCTTGAAGGGCAACTCGACGAGTGTGAACTTACGCTGAAGGATATATCTGAAATAAAGAATCGTTTCTCATATATCCTCACAGGAATCTTACACAAAAGGGTGGACTACCCTGGTTTTGATTTCAACGGGGATTCCGCCAAATCACAGGAACCGCCAAGGCGAACTAATGAAGGTCTTTATAAAGAACCAGCAAAGACTGATAAAGATAAATCAGCAGAAGATTAAAAGTGATTCCATGAAAGTTCTCAGGCTGTCCGGACTTAAAGGTGCTGAACTCAGCATCCTTCTTGTGAATGACAGGAGAATGAAGGCATTGAATTCCTTATATCGGGGCGTTGATAAAACAACTGATGTACTTTCATTTCCACAACTTAGTTCAAAGGTTCTCTCCTCGGCGAGTCGCCTGAGGCGACAAAAGTTCAAAAGTTCAAAAGTAGCTCTCCCGCTTCTGAACTATCGTACTCCTGCACTTGTTTTAGGTGACATTGTTATAAACCTGCAGGCGGCAAAGAGACAAGCTCCGGAACACAGGCTTTCATTCAATGAAGAATTAAGGTGGTTGCTTGTGCATGGGATTCTCCACCTCATCGGATATGACCACGAAAAAAATAAATATGCTGCAAGAAAGATGCTGATAAAAGAGAGAGAATTGCTTGAAAAGTTACAGAAAGCAAGCTTATTTGAGACATGAGATTTAAGGTTATCCTAAGTTTGATCGTCATAGTATTCTCTATTCTCCTGTTTACACTATATAAGACAGTATGCCAGGCATCTAATGAATCTTTACCTTCAGAAGGCTTATCCTCACCCCCTAAACAAGCTATAAAAATCGGCGTGGCCTCTATGATTACACCTGTTGATGCTGTTAAATATTATCAGGGAATAATCGATTATATTGGCGAGCAGATACATCAGCCTGTCCAGATGGTTCACAGAAGGACATACGACGAGATGGATTCATTGCTTGAAAAGCGCGAGGTGAAGGTAGCATTTATTTGCTCTGCTCCCTATATTAAAAATCGTGAAAAATTCGGGGTTGAACTCCTTGTCGCACCAAGCGTAAATGGCAGTCCTAAATACTATTCGTACATAATCGTTCATACCGATAGCCCCTTAAAATCCTTCCCTGAGCTAAAAGGAAAGATGTTTGCCTTTACCGACCCAAAATCCAATACCGGGAAACTATATCCAACCTACCTGTTAAAAACAATGGGTTTTATACCTGAAAGGTTTTTCAAAAGTTTTATATATAGCTACAGTCATAATAAGTCAGTGGAGATGGTTGCAAAAAGGATAGTGGATGGAGCAGCAGTTGAGAGTATTGTTTATGAATACATGCTTAAAAAAGGTTCCCCTTATGCAAAACAGACAAAGATTATAAAGCGCTCGCCGTCTTATGGGACACCTCCTGTTGTAGTGACAAGGGATATTGACCCTAATCTCAGGAAAAAGATAAAAGATGCCTTTTTGAATATGCATAAAACAGAAAAGGGGAGGGCAATTCTTGCTGCAATGATGATAGATGGTTTTGTACAGATCGCAGATAAAGAGTACGACTCTATCAGAGGAATGGAACATGCCATCGCAAATGACTCAATGGCCGTGAAAAAAACAGAAAGCAAACAGACTGTTCATTTCGGGGTAATTCCGAGAGATAACCCCCGAATACTCTATGAGAGATATCAGCCCATCCTTGATTACCTTTCAGAAAAAACACCGTACACCTATGAACTTGTCCTGAAGAAAAACTATGAGGAAACAGTAAATGCACTCGGCAACGGAGAGATTGACGTTGCACTGCTCGGTCCATTGACATATCTTGAAGCCCGTGCTAAATATGGCGCTATATGTATCTTAAAGCCAAAAGGGTCAAACGGAAATGCAGTTTATAAGAGCGTAATAATAAAAAAGAAGGATTCCCTTGTCAAAAGTTCTTTTGACTTAAAAGGCAGAAGTGTAGCATTTTCAGCTTCCAAATCTACATCTGGAAATCTCATACCCCGTTATCTCCTCGCAAATTCAGGGATACACCTGAGTGATCTTAGCAGTTACGCTAATTTTGATTATCATGATTCTGTAGTAAAGGCAATTCTAAAGGGACAGTATGATGCAGGCGCTGTAAGGGATTCGGTGGCAAGGAAGTATATGAAACTCGGCATCGAGATTATAGCCGAGTCCGAATCTATCCCAACAGGTCCACTTGTTGCGGGACCAGGGACCCCATTTTCTGTTATAGAGAGCGTTAAGAAAGCGCTTCTTGCATTAACCCCGCAAGACAGCAGTCACCGGAAGACATTGAGAAGGCTTGATGAAGATCTAAAAAATGGTTTTACAGAGGCTTCAGATAAAGATTATGCAGATATACGGACAAAGATAAATGCTGTCCCTCAGACATGTGGAAAGGGATGTCATCCAAAGATAAGGTTATGAAAGGCATTATTAATTTTTTCTCCGGGTTGAGTCTTCAGTATAAATTTATACTGATTACCACATTAGCGATTATTCTGCTGATGGATGTTATAGGTTATCTGGCAGTTGAGAGGGAGAAGAGCATCCTGTACACAGAAGTCGAAACACAGGGAAAGCTTCTTGGTGAGACCCTTGCCATACCCATAATAAACGACCTCATCTATGAAAGACTTGGTCTTGTTGAAGAGGGCGGCCTCCTTGATAACTACATACTGGAGATATTCAACAGGCAGGATGTAGATTTACTTTATATATCAATTATTGATGAGAACGGCAGGGTATTATCTCACAATAATATCACAGAATACGGTAAGGTATATTCTGACCCGTTAACAACAAAGGCGCTACAGGCAAATGGTACAGTAATACAGAATTTTTCTGAAAACGGCCATAATGCTCTGGATTTTGGTATCCCGCTTTCTATAGGGAAGAAGAGGTGGGGGACATTAAAATTTGCAATATCTCTCGAAAAAGTGGAACATGAAATCATAGCCACAGTTAAAAAGATTGTCATCCTAACCCTGTTTCTTGTTGCTGCAGGGTTTGGAATCATACTCCTTTTGAGCAGGAGATTTATAAGCCCGATAACACAACTTGCCAGCACCATGGAAAAAACAGGTGGCGATTATCTTGATGTCAAGGTTGACGTAAAAGGACATGATGAACTTGCAACCCTTGGAGATAGATTTAACAGTATGATCGAAAGGATAAGGCAGGCCAATGAAGAGCTTAAAAAGACCCATGAGAAATTAGTTCAATCAGAAAAACTTGCATCTATCGGCATTCTTGCTGCTGGTGTTGCCCATGAGATAAATAATCCCCTCGGAGGTCTTTTCAACTGCCTCCAGATGCTAAACCAACATGCTGATAATCCTGAATTCAGAGAGAAATATCTTGGCCTAATCAGGGAAGGGCTTGACAGGATAGAAAGCACTGTCAACAAACTACTCTGGATGTCAAGGAAAGGCGAACATAAACCTGTTGAAATAAGCATCAGAGATGCAGTGAATGAGGTTTATTCCTTTGTCGAATATAAACTCAAAAAGAGCAAAATTCAGTTTAACAATGAAATAAGCGGCGGAGCGAACATCGTTATTGCCCCTCATGATTTTCAACAGATGACCCTTAATCTCTTCATAAATGCAATCCAGGCAATGCAGGAAGGCGGCAGCCTGAAAGTCAGATGTTACAGGGAGGATTCAAAGATTAAAATAGAGGTTATAGATACAGGCAGAGGTATTGCTCAGGAAAACCTTGGCAAAATATTTGACCCGTTTTTTACAACAAAGCCACCAGGCGAGGGCACAGGGCTTGGCCTCTGGTTGACTTATGAAATAATCAGAAATTACAATGGAGAAATCTCCGTTGAGAGCGAGGAAGGGAAAGGCACTAAATTTATAATGAGCTTCCCGGCAAATTAGCCCATATGAAAGAAACAATCCTTTTAATTGAAGACGAGAAACTTATGAGGGTTACTCTTGAGGATGCCCTTAAGTCATCAGGCTATGATGTTATATCTTTTGAAACAGGGGCAGATGGATTGAGTGCCCTTAAGAACAACTTATTTGATGTAGTGGTCACAGATGTGAGATTACCTGATATAGACGGCATGGACATTTTAAAGGGAATCTCTTACATGAATGACGTTCAGGTAATTGTTATGACTGCCTTTGGCACAATAAAAGATGCAGTTGAGGCAATGAAACTGGGAGCATTCGACTACATAACAAAACCCTTTTCTCTGGATGAGTTTCTCCTGCTCATTGAGCGGGCACTTGATGTCAAAAAGCTCAGAGAAGAAAATGTTAGACTTAAAAAAGACCTCAGCAGGTGTTACTGTTTTCCAAATATTATAGGTGAAAGTGCTGAGATGAAGAAAGTCTTTTCTTTAATCGAGAAAGTTTCTGAATCAGATTCAACTATCCTCATATTTGGAGAAAGTGGAACAGGCAAAGAACTCATAGCAACTACTATTCACTATCAGAGCAAACGGAAAGATAAACCTCTCATTAAAGTAAATTGTGCAGCGCTCCCTGAAGGTCTCATTGAAAGCGAGCTGTTTGGTCATGAAAAGGGTGCATTCACTGGCGCAATAAAAAGAAAGCCTGGCAGGTTTGAACTTGCTCATGGCGGTACTATTTTTCTTGACGAAGTCGGGGATCTGCCGCTTTCCACGCAGGCAAAACTTTTGAGAGTGATACAAGAAAGGACATTTGAGAGGGTTGGGGGAACAGATACGTTGAATGTGGACGTAAGAATAATTGCGGCAACAAATAGAAACCTCGAAGAAGAAGTGAAAAAAGGACGCTTCAGAGAAGACCTTTATTATCGCCTTAATGTAATACCAGTAATACTTCCGCCCTTGAGGAAACGAAAAGAGGACATCCCCCATCTCATTGATTTCTTCCTGGACAAATATAAGGGTAAACTTTCAAAAAGTATCCGCTTCTCAAAGGATGCTCTGGATGCGCTGCTCAGATATGATTATCCAGGAAATGTTAGAGAACTGGAAAATATCTTAGAGAGATGTGCAACGCTTTCTACCTCTGATATAATTGACAAAGACGATCTGCCCCCCTTTGTTTTCAGGAAGACTGACAGCAAAAAACTGCTTTCCCTTTCAGATGTTGCAGTAGAGGCAGAAAAAGAATACATAATCAAAATATTAAAAACTACGAAAAAGAATAAAACAAAGGCTGCCGAAATGTTAGGCATAAGCAGAAAAACTTTATGGGAAAAAATGAATGCATACGGGATTGAATTATGAAGAGCGTAACAGCGCCATTTGCCTTTGAACTGATATCTTCAAACTCTGTTTCCCGCAGTCCTCACAATTCTAAGCTTCTTAATTTTCAGTCCCTTATGTCCGGATGACATCTCTTGCAGTTATTCATAGGGAATGCCACACTGAGGTGGCAGACACCGCAGAATTCGCCCTTAAGATTTAATGCCATTGAAAAATGTTTTGTAGTCTTCTTCTTGATATTAAAGATGTCTGGATGACAGTTGTTGCAGTCAAGCCATTGCGTATGTGTCCTATGAGGGAAAATTGCAGGAGGGATTCTCTCCCATTCTGCCTCGAGCCATATTGTTTTGCCGAATGTAATATCTTCAGGCGGCTTGACCGTAAGATAATTGACAGGTGTAATTAAACCTGTTTTAAATGCCCTTACCCAGTTTATACCATTACCGTATTTCGTCTTAGGGAATTTTGAGAGTTCAGCAAATTTTTCTTTCCCGTAACCCCTGTTACCATTGTGACACTTTTCACAATTAGGCTTATCGTGTCCAAATGCAACCTTTCCATCATGGCAACCGCCAGCACCACAATATCTGCCTGATTTATTTGCATCTTCTGTTATCTCTGTTGTATTTACCTTCATATTGAATTCGAGTTCAAAATGGCACACCCTGCAGGTGTGTTTCCGCCTGTGAATCCAGTGCGAAAATGTGGCAGGTTTGACCCCACTTTTTTCAGATATCCTGTTGATAAGTATGTTCCCGTACTCCTCAGCCGGGGGCGCAGGTGGAAAATCCCAGAAATCGTCTGCGCTCATAGACCCCGCTGGGGAAAAGATGAGAAACATTAATCCGCATAATAATGCTGTTCTCATAATGATTGGACAGGTTTTGTATGGCATCGCTGACAGTCAATCAACGGGAATGCAACTTTGCCATGACATACACCGCAATATTTATCTTCATATATCTCGATCATTGTGTATTTTGTTGTGCCCTTTTTGACCCCGAATATCTCCGGGTGGCATACCTCGCACCCATTCCATATGGTGTGCTTTTTATGAGAGAAAATGATTTCAGGCATCCCCTTACCCTTAGGCTCTATAGAAGAATCCTTTGGAATTGTGAGTGGAGGTCTTTTTATTGAAATGCCTTCAATAAAATCAACGGGTTCTACGAGTCCTTCGGCTTCTGCCTTTTCCCAGTTTATCCCGTTACCAAACCTCTCCTTTGGGAATCCTTCAGTGAATGTATTAAAATCGTAATTCCTTTCTACGTCTTTCCCCATAGAATGGCACCTTTCGCACCTTTTGATATCTTTTTGTTGTGCAGATTTATTCGAACAAGCCCCAAACACCTTTCTGTTGTTATGAGACATCTTTCCATTATGGCAGGTTCCGCAATAGTAACCTTTTGTGTTGTCAGATGCCTTTATCCCTGTGGAGCCTGCCTTCATCCCAAAACCGATATCAACATGACAGAGTCTGCATGTGAATTTTGCCCTGTGTAGCCAGTGATCAAATACAACAGGTGCAAGTCCTCCTTTTTCAGAGTAATTATTGATTATCACCTTGCCATAGTCGTATGGTAAAGGCCTCTTTTTTTTGATACCGGTTTGTGCCAATGATATATCAGCAAAGACAAGGATCAAACATACAATAAAAAGTAACTTCTTCACCCTTTCCTCCTTTTTAAGATTTAAGTTCATAACCCTTATAGCTTTTTGCGGAGGGCACTCATTCAGAGCCCATTGCCCTAATTAAAACATCTACGACCTCGGGATCGAACTGGGTACCCGCATGCCTTTTTAATTCTTCTTTCGCTGCATCTATAGAAAGAGCATCCCTGTAAGGCCTGTTTGACAACATGGCATCCCATGCGTCAACAACGCTTATTATCCTTGCTTTAAAAGGAATCTCTTTGCCTTTAAGCCCGAGTGGATAGCCTGTACCATCAAATTTTTCGTGATGATGCCTTATCGTAGAAATAATTGGTTTTAGAAAATGAACAGGCTCGAGTATCTGGACACCTTTGTCAGGATGGGACCTTATCTCATCTTCCTCGCATTCATCAAGACTGCAATGCTTCCAGAGGATTTCCCTGCTAATGCCAATCTTTCCCACGTCATGTAAGATAGCAGCAAACTTTAGATGTTCCCTTTCCTGTTTGCTAAGATTAAAGGCGTATGCTATCTTCATGCTTAAATCCGCAACTCTTTCGGTATGGCCTTTCGTATAAGGGTCTTTTGCTTCGATCGCATTTGCAAGTGCCTTAACCGTCTGTAGATATGAGGTTTCCACATCTTCGAATATCCTGCTGTTAAATATCCCTGACGATATGATCTCTGATAGAAGCTGGAAAAATTCAATCTCATCCTTATTGTAATGAAGGGCTATGTCAGATGCCAGATAGAGTATGCCTATCATCTCTTCTTGCACCTTGAGGGGGATAGCAAGTTCTGTTGCCGTTTCATGGGGAAGATTAAACGGGTTTTCCTTAGAGTAATCCACTATGGTCTGCCCCATAAACAGTGCCTTGTGAATTGCGCTACTGTCAAGCTTCAGCCTTTTCTCAAGGTGGCCGCCATTTTTAAAACCAGCACTCATTTTGGGTATTAGCACTATATCCGCAAAAAACCCGCAACTGCTGCACGACTTAATCTTCTCATCATAATCATTAGCAGCAATATAATGGCTATGAATATGCCTGTCTCCCCAGCACTCTATTGCTGTAGCACTGTATGGACAGAGAGATGCTTCACCATGACACATTGTGCCAGACAATCTCCAGCAGTTCATGCCAGCCTTGTACGCAGGACAGTTATAGGCGTCACAATGGAAAAACTCATAACACCTCTTAGTTGGGTCTTCCTCTAAAAGAAGGATAATACCTGTCTTCAGATTTGTAACATCAAGTATAATTTTCAGAGATGTTGAAAGTATCTGTTCGAGCTCAAGGGTTGAGGTAGTAAGCCGCGAGGCATCAAGCAAGGTGCTGAGCTTTGTATTGCTCTTCATGAGGTCATGGTTGAGATCCTCTATCTTCTTAATATGCCCTTTTATATCGTCTTCATTTCTCTTCAGCGTTAGACTCATAAGGTTGAAGTTATGAATCATTTCTGAGATCTCATCCCCATGGTGTACCTTATAGACAGGACATTTATGACAGTCCTTTAATTTTTCTGCAAACATCCCTACCGGCTTTCCAAGGCATAGTGTCCCTGAGCGAAGCCAGCACGGGATGCTCCGATCACCAAAGGATGGGCAATCGCTCTTTTCACATTTCATTATCTCCCAGCATGGAGGACCTTTGATAGGTATAGTCTTGCCGGTCTTCATCAAAGCTACTTCTCGCGTCATCTCTGTAAGTCCTGTTATGGGAGTGACAAATCTTCTGGCAATAATGTATGACAGACCGATAATGCCGAGGGAGAACAAAAGACCTATAACTATGGAGTTCCTCACATATTCAGTAATAGTCTTTCTTAGAGGAGCCCATGGAAGCCCAATGAATAATGTCCCGCCTTCACCCTCGAGGATCGGGAAAGGCATTTCCCATAACTCTCCGTAAATAGGGGAATATAAAAATGTTGACCTATTGCTTTTTAAAACGTCTGCCGGAGGTTGTGTATCAAAACTATGGGCAGTTATCTTTCCATCCTTATCCTCTACTACACAGTATGAGACCCATGGCCTCTTTGCGCATTCCCTCAGTATCTCATCCGCTGTTATTACATCATTAAGCAGGATTGGCTCTGCTATCGTCTCTGCTACTGTCTTTCCCAGTACCTCTGCCTTCATGAAAAATTCTCTTTTTAGAGACTTCTGAAGACTGTAAACGATATAAGCAGTCACAGTATTGCCTATCACAGCAAGGAGGATTATAAGAAGGAGGGAAAGTTTCCATTTTATACTGAGATTTCTGATTAGATTACCGAGTTTCATTTTAGACCCTTTTATAGAAATCCTTTTCAGGTATCACAAAATAATCTATGCCAAGGTTCCTCAGAATAGACCTGCCTTCATCATCTTTATTCATCTGTAAAAAGAGAATCTGAATCATGGCCTTTATCTCTCTGTCAATAGAGCGAGAACTAGCAAGGGGTGGAGACGGGAACGGTCCGTATTTCTTAATAATTTTTACCCTTGATGCTATCTCAGAGTGCATTTTTATATAGTGATCAAAGACAAGACTGTCAACAGTAGCTGCCTCCACTATCCCGCGTGCAACAGCCACTATTGAACGGTCATGAGAACGCGTAAACATGGTAGTTGAAAAGAAATCTCTATAACCTATACGTTTTCTCTTAAGGACATCAGCTGGCAGGATAAACCCTGTCAGGGAGAGCGGGTCTGTAAAGGCAAAGGATTTTCCTTTGAGGTCAAGAATATCTTTTGCCTTGCTTTCCGGTCTTGCAATTAAATATGCATAGTAGTATGGTTGTCCATTTATCACAGGTGTGGCAAGTGCCTCTACCCATCCTTGTTCCACCCCTTTTTTAAAAGCACCTGTACATATAAAAGCAACATCCACCTTGCCTTTCTCTAAGAGCTTGTTCATCGTGACATAGCTTGAGGTCTGAACAAGTTCTACTTTCCATCCCGTCTTCTTTGCGAGATAAGAGACGATATCTCTGTAGACCTTGATGTTTTCTTTCGGTGTTATCCTTGAGCCGAGACCAAGTTTCAATTTTTTTTCCTCTGAATAAGAAGAGGTTATAGAGAAGGCCAGAATTATGAATAGAAATATAACTGCTCTTATTGCTCTCATAGAACCTTATAACTTAAATGCTGATGTTAACTTAAATGCAACTGTTATGCCACTAATTTTTTCTTTGATTTTTAAGGTCTTCGGAAGTCTTATAAGGCAATATTGTTACTTAATCGTTACGATTAAGTTATTCTCAACAGAAAATTGTATTTTTGTTGAAAATAAAAGGCAAAGAGGGAAAATTCCATTTAGCGTGCGTTTCTTTCTCGTAACACTTCTTTTCAATACAACCCTTTAAATTCAACATTTATAAGATGGCATGAAAGTTGATAACATTATCTTTAGCTTTAGGGTTACCAGAGATAGTAATAATGAAAAACTAAATTCCTAACTTGACTTTTTAATTAAATGAGATACCATCTTATTAAGCAATCTGAAAAGTTTCCGATGGATAACAGTCGCTCAGAGAAGAGGTTTTTTTCAGAATACTGAGATCAAACACAAAAGGGGGGGTGTAAAGGTGTCAGCGCAATTAGTAACTTCAGAAGTGCAATCTCGGGAAAAGAAGGGAGAGGCGAGAAAGGGGGCATTAGTTGATTTTACTGCTATAAATATTTCAATTAATAATTAAGACAGGAGGTAAAAAATGGAGATTAAAAGAAGGGATTTTTTAAAGGCTGGCGCAGCTGCAGGTGCAGCAATCGCATTAAGCGGTCCTGCACTTAACGCCTTTGCCAATGGAAAAGACCAAAAAACAGGAAGCGGTGGAACAGGGGCAGGCAAATGGGTTGCGTCAACCTGCCAGGGGTGCACTGCATGGTGCCCTGCTGAATTCTTTGTCCAGAGCGAAAGAGCTGTTAAGGTTAGAGGTAACCAGTTGTGTAAAGCAAATAGCGGTTATGTCTGTCCGAGAGGACATTTAATGCTTCAGGAACTCTATGACCCTGACAGGATAAAAGTCCCGATGAAGAGAACAAACCCCAAAAAGGGCAGGGGCATTGATCCGAAGTTTGTTCCTATCTCATGGGACGAGGCATTGGATACAATTGCAGACAAGATGATGGAGCTCAGAAAGAATAACGAACCGCACAAGTTTATGCTCCTGAGGGGAAGATACTCCCCCTCAACAACAGACCTGGCCTATGGAACTATCGGAAAGATATTTGGCTCACCTAATAGTTTTTCACACAGTGCCATCTGTGCAGAGGCTGAAAAATTCGGACCATTTTATACAGAAGGATACTGGGGTTACAGGGATTATGACCTTGCAAGGACAAAATATCTCGTTATATGGGGATGTGATCCGCTTAGCTCAAATAGGCAGGTTCCCAATGCCATCAATAAATTCAGTGATGTTCTTGACAGAGGTACTATAGCTGTTGTTGATCCAAGACTCAGCGCTTCGGCTGCAAAGGCACAGGAGTGGCTTCCCATAAAGCCAGGCGAGGACGGGGCACTTGCAACGGCAATTGCCAATGTTATTCTTACCGCGGGCCTCTGGAGCAAAGAGTTTGTTGGAGATTTCAAGGATGGCAAAAACCATTTTAAGGCTGGTAAAACCGTTGACGAAAACGCATTCGAGGAAAAATATACCAGTGGTCTTGTAAAGTGGTGGAACCTTGAGCTTAAAGACAGGTCGCCCGAATGGGCTGCAAAGGTGACCCTGATACCGAAGGAGCAAATAATCAGGGTTGCAAAAGGAATGGGCAAGGCAGCTCCAAATGTAGCTGTCTGGCTTGGCCCGGGTCCTGTAATGAGCCCGAGGGGAGCATATCCATCTTTTGCAATACATGCCTTAAACGGACTCCTTGGCTCGATAGACCATGAAGGTGGCACATTGAGGAATCCAAAGGTTCCCAAGGATAAAATGCCAAAGTTTGACGCCTATGTTGACGAGATGGCTAAAAAAGGCGGCAAAGAGAAAAAGATGGACCATAGAGGCACAAAGGCATTCCCTGCAATAGCAGAGGGCAAACCAGGCAGCGGTGTTGTTACAAACAATATTGCTAATGCTCTGCTCAGCAAGAACCCTTATGACATAAAGGTTGCTATTGGTTACTGGAATAACTTTAACTTCTCATGTACAGGCGCAGACAGATGGGACAGGGCAATGGCACAGATGCCATTCTATGTGCATATAACAACAAATCCCGCTGAGATGACACAATTTGCCGATATAGTGCTACCTGCTGCGCACCACGCCACCCAGAAGCTGTCCATCATAGACAATAAGGCAAACCTCTATGCCCATTTGTCAATACAGCAGCCTGTTGTAAACAGGTTGTGGGAAGAGAAGGCAGATGAAACAGAGATAATGTGGATGCTTGCTGAAAAGTTAAAGGCTAAAGGGTTCCCGAATATCCATGATTATTTTTCAAAAGAATTTAAAGACCCTGAAACCGGCAAGACACCTGCAAATGCAGAGGAGTTTGCTGAGATTGCTGCAAAGATTGTGAGCAAGCCTGTATGGAAACCAAAGGAGCCGCTTAAGGGGGACAAGCTTGAAGGGTGGGAAGACTTCAGGAAAAAAGGGATTTACAATTCTGAGCCTTACACATTTAAAAAACTATGGGGCCATTTCGGGACTGCAACTAAGAAGTTTGAATTCTACAGTGAGACCCTGAAAAAGGCGCTTGGCGAGCACGCAGAAAAACATAAGACCACCATCGATGATATCCTTCATGCATCGGGTTATCTCGCAAAAGGTGAATCGGCATTTGTCCCCCATTATGAGCCCCCTAAGAGATGGGGAGACAAAAAGGAATATCCATTCACATTTATTGACTACAAATCAAGATTGAACAGAGAAGGCAGAAGTCAGAACACAACATGGTTCCAGGAGTTTAAGAAGGTTGACGTGGGTGATGAAAGCTGGGATGATGTTTTGAAGATAAACCCCGCTGATGCCAGGAAACTCGGAATTAAAACAGGCGATACAGTAAAGGTCACTTCTCAGACAGGTAGTATCACAGTAAAGACAAAACTCTGGGAAGGCGTACGCCCCGGCACAGTGACAAAGTGCTATGGTCAGGGACACTGGGCATATGGAAAGGTCGCTGCAAAGGATTATCACAGGGCACTTCCAAGAGGAGGGAACAACAACGACCTGATGCCCGACGACTATGAACGGATGACAGGAAGTACTGCGAGAAACGGCGGATTCACAGCCGTAAAGATCGAGAAAATATAAGAAAGGAGGAAAATATAAATGCCTAAATATGGAATGGTTATAGACTTGCAGAAGTGCGTTGGCTGCGGTGCTTGTGCAATTGCATGTAAGACCGAGAACAATACCCAGGACAAAACCAGAGGACAGACTTTTAACTGGGCAGATTTTATCTTTAAGACCGATGGGAAATTTCCTAATGTTAAATTTACTGCAATGCCTGTTTTATGCAATCACTGCTCAGATGCGCCATGCGTAAAGGCATGTCCTGTAACTCCAAAGGCAATGCATAAGCATGAAAACGGCATTACAATGCACAACCAGGAAAGGTGTATCGGGTGCCGCCAATGTCAGAGGGCGTGTCCGTATAGCTCAGAGAATGTGGATAAGACAAAGTTACCGTATAGCGTGATAAGCTTTAATGACTTCACCGATGAAGTTCATCCATTTTACAGGGACACAAAAGAGCTTATCCCTGCCTGTACTGCTTCCGGCGCAGAGGTCTCTAAGAAAGCTGGAGACATTCCACCTCATCGCACACTTTATAAGCATTCTGATTATGCCAGCGTACGTGAAAAGGGAAAGGTGGAAAAGTGCATTTTCTGCGAACACAGAGTGCTTAACGGCGAACTGCCTTACTGTGTTATATCGTGCCCTGCAAAAGCAAGAACCTTTGGAGATCTGAGTGACCCTAACAGCGAGATAAGTCAGCTGCTTAAAAAACATAAAGCTTTAAATCTGAGGAATAACAAAGGTGAATTTCTGAAACCGGGCGAAAAGGGCACAATGCCCAATGTTTACTACATAAGGAGCTTTAAGGCGCCAGCCAAAAAGGCGTAAAATTTTATGATGCCATTGTGGGGAGACGAAGAAATCTCGCCATCTTTGAGATTGCTTCGCCCCACAATGACAATTGTAAACTGTGAGGTGAAATTGGATATCAGGGAGTTTATTTCTTATGAGAAAGCGAGGGGTGACTGTTACAGACTTTTGTCAGCTTGCTTTTATACGCCCAAAAAAGAGCTGTTTATTCAGGATGGTCTTCTTAAAAACCTTACAGGGCTGTTAAAACAGACCTGCCCCGGCGCAGCAGTGTTTTCTGTAAAGATGGAAAAAGCCGCGCAACGCTATAGCAATGAGGATCTGTTGGTGGAATATGCAAAACTCTTTGTAGGACCCTATGAACTCATTGCGCCACCGTATGGTTCTGTTTATCTGGATAATGAAAGAAGAGTTATGGGCGATTCGACCATGGAAGTGATAAAAATGTATCAGGAGTCAGGGCTTTCCATGGATAAAGATTTTAAAGAACTGCCTGATCATATAGCCGCAGAGCTGGAATTTATGTATTACCTGATATATAAAGAAACCGAGGCTCTGGAAGAGTCAGAGATTGATGCGGCATTAAGTTACTTAAAAACTCAGGAACTGTTTCTTAATAGATTTCTCGGCAGATGGATTTCTCCATTCTGTGAAAAGATGAAAGAGGGAACGGATAATGAATTCTATGCTGCACTTGCCAGTTGTGCTTCAAGTTTTGTCATGAACTCGCAGCTGCCAGACGACATAACAGAATCTATAAAAGAAAAAGGTATGCGGGTCTAACCTTATTATGTTCAGGGAAAAGATAATAGACACTGTTTTCAGTAATCCTGCTCACAGTATTGGCATTAACCAGTCAAAGTGCCTGAGAATGCGTTTTAATAAAAGCACATGCAATAAATGCAGGGGAATCTGCTATGCCCAGGCAGTTACAATAGGAGAAGGGTTGAGCATTAAGAGTGAAACATGTTCCGGGTGCATGCTGTGCGTATCGTCATGTCCGTCTGACTGTTTTACAATAAATTCATTTGATTTCTATTCGTTGATTGCCAGATTGAAAAAGATTCAGGTTCCTGTTCTGGGCTGTAGCACGAGAATGAATCTTGATGCCCATGAAAAGACCTTTTGTCTTGGCTTCTTGTCAGAGGAGCACATTATAGCCCTTTCGGCTCTCGCTCAGAGGTCGCTACAGATCAATCTTACAGAATGTGCAGGTTGCGGAAATGAATTTGTTGCTGATGTACTAAAGAAAAGACTGAAGAGTGTTGAGACAAAGACTTCTATTAATATTTTTGAAAGAATAAGGCTTGTGCAGAACAGGCCGGATTTAAACTATCGTGAAATCTCCTATGACCGCCGTGATTTTTTCAGGGCGATAAAGAATTTTACTGCACAAAAAACCGCTGACCTGTTTGATAATATGGCTGCAAATGATAATGTGACGTCATATTCGCTTAAGAAATTACCATTTAAGAGAGACCTGCTAAACAGGGCATTCTCTTCTTTTTCTAAAGAACTTCAGGAGGCATTATTAAAAAATTATTATTATACGGTCGGTATTGACGAAAGCTGTAATTACTGTTTTGCCTGTGTGGGAATGTGTCCGACCGGGGCCTTGAAAATAAGCAGAGAAGAGTCTGTTTCGGGTTTGTTATTCAATTGCTCGCTTTGTATTGGATGCCGTCTCTGTGAGAATTTCTGCATGAATAATTCAATAAGAGTTGTAGATGGTTTCTGCGGAGACGAACCCTTTGAGTTTAGGAATGCTGAAGAAGGTGTTTTATGCTAAGCTTAGGTGTATTGTTGTTTAAACTTTATATTATAAAAGATCGGTATAATGAATACAGTTGCCTCTGATTTCGAAAAACTCCTTAGTGAGTCCGTGAAAATCCATGGCCATCTCTGTCCGGGGCAGGTGCTTGGTGTGAGGATGTCTTTGCTCGGTCTCAGAGAAATCGGGATTGAAGACCCCAAAGGTAAGGACAGAAAAAATCTGCTTGTCTTTGTTGAAATGGACAGATGTGCAACTGATGCAGTTCAGTCAGTTACAGGATGCAGCCTCGGACACAGGACCATGAAATTTCTGGACTATGGCAAGATGGCCGCAACCTTTGTGAATCTCAAAACAGGTAAGGCATTAAGGGTTGTTGCAAGAGAAGACTCAAGGAAAAAGGCAATGAGATATTTCCCGGAAATTGAAAACAAATATGCAGCGCAGCTTGAGGCATACAAGATAATGTCAGATGAAGAACTCTTTGATATAATGAATGTAGAGGTTAAAGTAAAACCTGAAGATATGCCAGGCAGACCATTAAGAAGGATTAAATGCGAGATGTGTGGTGAGTATGTTCAGGATATGAGGGAGGTGAGAGAGCATGGAAGGATACTCTGCAGGGCATGCGCCCACGGGGGTTACTACAAAAGTGAAGACACAGTTAACCGTAAATAACATTGGTGTGCCTTTGAATGATTTCACGCAGCGCTACATAGGGAATATACTTAAGTCCATAGCTCTGACATTGGGTACTGAATCAACGATGATTACTGTTTCAATTGAACCAGACAATCTAAGGATTTTTGCAGACTCAGGTGAAATAACAGTAAAAAAAGATTTTGTAAAACAGATAGTGGAAAGCACAATAAAAGGAGTGCTCTCTCCATTGAAAGGTATTTTCTGGCTTGAGAGAATTACCATAACAACAACCAGTTGAGTTTTTTTGAAGTTCGCTATGCACTTTTGTCATAACGGAGTGATTTATGGAAATAAAATCTAAATTATGGATAGAGGTTGCCGGTGAGCCTGTATTTGGCAGGGGGAGAAGATTTCTGCTTGAGGCTATAGATAAGTACGGCTCGCTAAATCAGGCAGCAAAGGAGATAAATATTTCTTACAGAAAGGCATGGAGTTACATAAAGGCAATGGAAGAGAGGCTTGGGATAAAACTTATTGAAAGACAGGTTGGAGGGAAAAATGGAGGGGGTGCGACCCTTACAAAGGAGGCTAAGGAGTTTTTAAGAAAATACGAGTTGATGGAGGAAGGGATAAGGGAGATCGTTGATGAGAGATTTAGAAAGATATTTGGTAGATGAGATTTTTAAATTTAACATTTTAAATTTTGAATTCTAAATTCCGCCAAAGGCGGTGAGGAGGCTACTATGTGTGAAACACTGAACGGGAAACCCAATCTTGGTGTAAAGACAATCCCTTTAAATAAAGCTGTAGGCACTGTCCTTGCCCACGACATAACAGAGATAAGACCAAGCGAGTTTAAAGGACGGGCTTTTAAAAAGGGACATGTAATAAGAGAAGAAGACATTTGCCATCTCCAGAGGCTTGGCAAGGAAAATCTGTTTGTCTTAAGCATTGCCGATGATGAGATGCACGAAGATGATGCAGCATATGCCATGGCTGATGCCTTAATGGGTAAAGGCCTAAAAATAGAAGGAGAACCAAGAGAAGGCAAAATAAACATAATTGCTGAAAGAAACGGACTTTTAAAGGTAAATAAAGATGCCCTTTTAGAATTCAATATGCTCGGTGATGTTATGTGCGCCACGCTCCATAACAATACGGTTGTTAAGAAAGGACAGATAGTTGCAGGCACAAGGGCAATCCCTCTGGTTGTCAAACAGAATGTAGTTGAAAAAGCAGTGGCGATTGCGAATAACGTCAGGGGGCAAGGGAGAGGAATAATTGAGGTTAAAGAGATTAGAAACCCGAAGGTGGGCATTGTCATAACCGGCAACGAGGTCTATTATGGCAGAATAAAAGATGCCTTTGCACCAATAATTACACAAAAGATAGAAGAACTTGGGGGTAATATTGTGGGTGTATATTACGCTCCCGACGATGAGGCATTTATCGAGGCAAGGCTGAAAGAGCTGATTGAGGCAGGCGCAGACCTGCTTATTACAACAGGGGGCATGTCTGTTGATCCTGATGATGTAACAAGATTTGCAATAAGGAATCTCGGTGCAGTTGATATTACTTACGGTTCAGCAGTACTTCCAGGTGCGATGTTTCTGGTTGCATATATTGAAACCGGGGTTAGCAAAGAACCAATCCCCAATTCCCAGTCCCAAATCCCTGTTCTGGGTATCCCTGCATGTGGCATGTATCACAGGTCAACTATATTTGATTTAGTCCTTCCACGGGTGCTTGCAGGTGAAAGGATTGGCAGGAAAGAACTTGCTGAGTTCGGGCATGGAGGATTATGCCTGAATTGTAAGGAATGCAGGTATCCGGTCTGTCCATTCGGAAAGTAAAAGAGAGAGCGTGTATAATTAAGTATATATACTTTCTGAATCTCAGGGATGTGTAAATATGCCATTCAGACAATGGGTAAAGAGTGCTAACTTTGCAATAGAAGGGATACTCCACGCTGCAAAGACCCAGAGACATCTGAGATATCACTTCTACAGCGCGGCTGCTGTGCTCCTCGTAAGTTACATACTCGGGGTCTCACGCACTGAATTCCTCATCATCGCGCTTTCTGTAATAGCAGTGCTTCTTGCAGAGATGATCAATACTGCAATAGAGGCAATAGTTGACATTGTATCGCCTGAACATAGCGAAAGGGCACGTGTTATAAAAGACATAGCTGCTGGCGCAGTATTTGTAACTGCTTTTGGAGTTGCGGTTGTTGGGTATATAATCTTATCTCCTTATATGCGCGACTTTTTCCAGAAGGGATTACATATAACAAAACACTCAGAAGAAGAGATTGCTATCATAGCATTTGTAATCGTACTCATCCTCGTTGTAATAACAAAAGCATACTTTGGGAAAGGCCATCCATTGCGCGGAGGCATGCCGAGCGGTCATGCTGCACTCGCATTTTCAGTGTGGGTGGCAATAACATATATAACGGAAAACTTCGTCGCTTCACTCCTTTGCTTTATTCTCGCTTTAATTATTGCACAGAGCAGGGTTATCACGAAAGTTCACACCTCGTGGGAGGTCATCCTCGGCAGTCTGATGGGAGCGTCGGCGACCTTTCTGCTGTTCCGGATATTTTCTTAATCATAACTTTTTACCTCTACCCTGTTTCTGCCCTTCTCAATAGCGAACGAGAGTGCCTCCTCTACAGACTGGATTAATTCTTCAGGGGACTGCCCTTTAAACTCTGCCACTCCTATACTTGCAGTAAGCCTGCCATTTGGCTGAACCTCTTCGTATAAAAACGGGTAATCATGAATTATTGTGAGGAATCTCGTACACAGACTTACGCCTGAGGAAAGGAGTGTATTTGTAAGTATCAGGGCAAAGGCATCGCCTCCATATCGCACAACCACATCAGAACCTCTGATATTTTTTCTCAGAAGTTCTGCAATCTTCTTAAGGATAATATTGCCATAGTATTCTCCCTGTTTATTGACATAATGGCCGAAGTGATCAATATCAAGGAAGGCAAGCACCAATGGGAACTTATATCTCCTTGCCCTGTTTATTTCCTGGGCAAGTCTTATCTGGAAATATCTGTAATTGAAAAGTCCTGTTATCTCATCAATGAGCCCTGCCCGTTTTGGATGTAAAACCTCGAGGTCTCTCAGGTGGTTTATTAGCTCTCTCGAGCTGAGGGCATCTTTCCTCAAGACTCTTTCGATCTGCCCTACCATTTCAAGACTCTCATCTGCTGACAGGGTGCTGGATGTAAGGGCGAAAATAGGTATTCCTCTCAAAGCAGGGTTGTCCTTAAGTTTTTTGATAAGGTTAAATCCGCCGTCGGGGATGCCTATATCAATTATAATCACGTTTGGCTTAGTTGCCAATGCCAGATCAATACCCCCTTCTGCATCAAAAGCGGAGTGCATGAGAAAACCCTCATTCTCAAGGATATTATGGAGATAGTCCTGGGTGCTCATATCATTGGTGACGGCAAGCACATTGATTGGATAGCGTCTCTTTTTCACTGCTAAAGAAAGCTCTCTGAATTTTCCTAATAGCACATCCTTATCCACAGGTTTCAGTAGATAATCTGCAGCGCCAAGGGCAAAGGCAAGCTCTCTGTTATCTACTATTGAGTGGATTATTACAGGGATATCACTGGTCTCTGAATCTGCCTTAAGAGATTGTAAAACCTCCCAGCCATCTTTTTTGGGGAGCATTATATCCAGAGTAATTACAAAAGGCTTGAGTTCCTTTGCCTTGAGTATTGCCTCTACCCCGTCGTATGCATGGGCAACTTTGTATCCCGCCTTGGTAAGATGGATGGTCAACAACTCTGATGTGGAAAGGTCATCCTCCACCACAAGGACTAAAGGTGCATTTTTCTCCGCCCATGTAAATACAGGAACGGCATCTGGTAACACCGGCTTTTCCCCGACAACTATCTCAGGTGTAACCAATGGCAGGTATGTATTAAAAACGCTTCCTTTGCCATAAGTGCTCTCTAAATCTATATGTCCTCCATGCAGTTCAACAAGTCTTTTAGTCATAGCCAGCCCAAGCCCTGCGCCTTCAACCGCCCTCGATGGATCGAGCTGCTCAAACTCCTCGAATATCTTTTCCTTATCCTCAGGTTTGATACCAATGCCGGTGTCCCAGACCGAGACCTTAAGAAACTCCTGACTCTTCGGTGCCCATGGGAAAACGTGATCGTTTGCTAATTTCTCCACCCTTACCCCTACCTTTCCGGCTTCCGGTGTGAACTTTATTGCATTAGATAGGAGATTGTAGAGGATTTGTTTGAACTTTACCTTATCTGCTGTAAAGCTGGTGATTTCATGGTTGATATCAGTTTTCATATCTATCATTTTTTTCTCTGAGAGAGGTCTCATCACCATCATCACCTCATTAACCACTTCCTTCAGTGGGAATGCTTCGCAAGACAGCTCTATCCTGCCAGCCTCTATCTTTGCAAGATCCAGGATATTATTGACAAGATGGAGGAGGTGCCTGCCCGAATTAAGGATATTGACAATTTGTTTTTGCTGTTTCCCATTTATATCACCCGATGTCCTATCAAGAAGTAGTTCTGAAAACCCTATAATAGAATTCAGCGGGGTTCTGAGCTCATGGCTCATATTAGCTATAAACCGTGCCTTAACCTGGTTTGCCCTGCTTAACTCCCGGTTTATTCTTTCAAGTTCCTTTGTCCTTTCAAATACCTTTTCCTCAAGCCTCACATTGAGTTCCTCGAGTTCTCTATTTTTCTCCCTGAGCTCCTCTCTGAGGCGTTTCTCTTCTGTAATGTCTTTGCTTACCCCTACTGTGCCTATAATATTGCCAGATGAATCCCTCATCTGGGATATGGTAAGGCTTATATCCACAGAAGAGCTATTTTTCCTCAGAAGCCTCGTCTCATAGTTGTATATGGCTCCCTTATCCTTCAGAGCCCTGAGTATCCTTGTCCTCTCTCCTTTATCAGCATAAAAATCAGATGCCTTCTTACCTATAACCTCATTTTGTGCATAGCCTAAAATCCTTTCTCCACCCTTTGAAAATTTCACAATCCTGCCTTCATTGTCTGTAG
>JAKALU010000114.1 GCA_021824065.1 Nitrospirota bacterium | reverse complement strand
ATTACATGTTTTAGCGCATCTACCCCATAAGTTAGCGGATTAATTTTTGCTATAAATTTCAGGATATCAGGGAGAAGCTTCACAGGATACATTGCGCCTGAGAGAAAAAACATGGGCATGATTATAAAGTTCATGATAACGCTGAAGCTCTCATAGCTTTCATAAAAGGTCGCGAGCACAATCCCAAAAGCAGAAATTGAAAAAGATACCAGGACGCATATAAATATCGTTCCGACTATATTTAACATACCGAGCTTCAGTCCCAGAAAAGGAAAAAGCAAAAGCACAATAACAGCCTGAATGGTTGACACAATCGTTCCGCTTAATGCCTTTCCCATAACTATGGAAAACCTGGACACAGGTGCAACAAGGATTTCTTTCATAAAGCCAAATTCCTTATCCCAGATAATCGAGATTGACGAAAACATCGCGCTGAAAAGGATTGTCATTCCCAGAATTCCAGGAAAGATAAACTGCATATAAGAGACTCCCCCAGCAGGTGAAACAAGTCTTGACATCCCTGCGCCAACAAGAAAAAGCCATACCAAAGGTCTTGCTATTGTAGAGATGAGCCTGCTCTTCTCCCTAATAAATTTCTTAAACTCTCTTGAAACTATTACGTATATCGCATTGAATTCCAACTAATGCCTCCTCCTATACGCCCTGACCTCCTCTTTTATCGTATCTATCCCTTTTGCCTCTTCCTCTCTTATCTCCTTACCGGTTAGCTTTAAAAACACATCATTCAAAGTAGGTCTTTGGAGCCTGACAGACAAAACACTGTCACCGAGTGTCCTGATAAGCTCGGGTATGCAGGCATCCCCTCTAATTGTAGAGATAAAAAGTTCCCCGTCTTTCACGAAGGCATCGATGTCTAATATCTTTTTTATCTCATCCTTTGCCTTAACATTATCCCTTGTCTTCAGATATATAACATCTCCGCCTATTATTTTTTTAAGTTCCTCAGGACTGCCTCTGGCGATAATCTTCCCATTATCTATGATAGCTATATTGTCACAGACCTCTGCCTCTTCCATATAATGGGTTGTCATGAAAATTGTCACATTATGTCTTTTAGGAAGTTCGGTGATAAACTCCCATAGGTTTGTCCTGCTCTGTGGGTCAAGCCCCAATGTAGGCTCGTCAAGGAAGAGGACTTTAGGTCTATGTATTAAACCCCTCGCAACCTCAAGCCTTCTTTTCATACCCCCTGAGAATTTCTTCACAAGGTCATCCTTCCTGCCGAACAAATCGACAAACTTTAAAGCATCGTCAATTCTCTTTTGGCGTTCGCTCTTTTCAACATTATAGAGATATGCATGAAATAAAAGATTCTCCTCTGCTGTAAGGTCTTTGTCCAGCGTGGTATCCTGAAAGACAATGCCGATGGATTTTCTGACAGATGCGGATTCCCTGACACAATCGTATCCGTTCACAGATGCCTTTCCGGAGGTGGGTGAAAGCAAAGCACATAGGATATTTATTGTCGTCGTCTTCCCTGCGCCATTTGGGCCGAGAAAGCCGAATATTGTGCCTTCCTCAACCTCAAAAGACACATCATTCACAGCAATTATGTCACCAAATTTTTTTACAAGATTTTCTACTCTTATTATTGACATCTGTAAAGCCTATTCCTCTGAGATGATGCAGATTGATGGTAATCAGAACATTTAAGTGGATATAGCAAATCAAGATAGTCTAAATAATCTATCGAGTTAAATAAATTTTCGGGGAATATCTGCACCATCTTCCCTACTCATACCTCAAAGCTGTAATCGGATCATAAAGCGATGCCTTTCTTGCCGGATAAACTCCAAAGAATATCCCCACTGCTGCCGAGAATAAAAAGGCAAGCACTATAGACCACAAAGCAAGCTGTGTTGGAAGAAACTCAACGAAATAAGGGATAATCAGAGAGACCGCACCTGCAAATATGATACCGCCTGTCCCCCCTATAATGCTCAGCGTCATAGACTCTACCAGAAACTGTAATAAAATATCCCTGTTCTTTGCACCGAGCGCCTTTCTGATGCCTATCTCCCTTGTCCTCTCCCTTACAGAGACAAGCATTATATTCATGATGCCTATGCCTCCGACAATCAAAGATATTGCTGCAATACCTGCAAGCACAGCAGTCATAATATTTAATATCTTGCTCATCACTGCAACCATCTCATCCTGACTTAAAATCGTGAAGTCTTCTTTGTTGGAATGTCTTTTTATGAGTATCTCTTTTATCTCCTTCTTTGCCTCGGGTATCAATTCAGCGCTCCTGACCTTTACAGTTATATTAAAAAGTCTGTCAGTGTCGAAGAGTTCACGCGCAGTTGTCACAGGGATAAAGACAACGTCATCTATATCAAAACCGAGCGCAACACCTTTATGCTGCATCACTCCTATAGTCCTGTACTTTGCATCTCCAATCGTAACAGCAACTCCAAGAGGGTTAATATCACCAAAGACTTCCTTTTTAACTGTCCTTCCTAACACACAGACCCGCCTTCTTGCATCAACATCAGATGCATTTATACCTCTGCCTGTTTCTATTTTAAGGTTTCTCATTTCGAAATAGTTTTCATTTCCGCCGACAACATATGTATCCCTGCTCTTACCTGAATGTTTTATCCATGATGTACCTACAACAATCGGTGAAACATAGAGCACGCTCTTTGAACGTTTTTCAATCAGAATTGCATCGTCATAAGTGAGTTTCCTTACAGCGCTTGTGCCCATGTGCATGCCGCCTTCTTTTGAAGTCTTTCCAGGGACTATTGCAAGGATGTTAGAGCCGAGTTCGCCGAGCTCTTTATGTATATATTTTCTCGCACCTTCTCCAATGGAAACAAGGAGTATCACTGCTGCAACCCCAATGATAACGCCGAGCATCGTGAGAAAAGACCTCACCTTGTTGCTCATCAAAGAATCTTTTGAGACCTTTATAACCTCAATAACATCCACTGTAACATACCCCGTCTTTTATGGTAATTATCCTGCCTGCCTGTTCAGCTATCTCTTTCTCATGCGTAACGAGGACGATTGCAACCCCTTCTTTATTTAAGCCCTTGAATATTTCCATAATCTCTTTACCTGAGTGGCTGTCAAGATTACCCGTGGGTTCATCTGCAAGGATTATCGCAGGATTATTAATCAATGCCCTTGCAATTGCAACCCTCTGTTGCTCCCCGCCTGAAAGTTCATTTGGATAATGGTTTGCCCTGTGAGAAAGTCCTACCTTTTCAAGAATTTCAAATGCCCTCTGTTTTCTCTCAATTGCTGAGACCCCACTATAGAGTAAAGGCATTTCGACGTTTTTCCATGCAGGAAATCTTGGAAGGAGATTAAAACTCTGAAACACAAATCCGAGCTTCCTGTTTCTTATCTCTGCAAGTTCGTTGTCTGTCTTGTGGCTGACATCAACATCAAGCAATAGATAAGTCCCCGATGTTGGTCTGTCAAGGCAGCCAATTATATGAAGAAGGGTTGATTTGCCCGAGCCTGACGGTCCCATTACTGCAACCAATTCTTTTTCAGCAACTTCCATGTCTATGCCTTTTAAAACCTCGATTGTCACCTTTGGAAGGAAATATGACTTTTTTATATCTTTGAGAACTATCATATTATACTTTTCAAACTTTTTGAACTATTTACACGTTATTCTTTCTTCTCTTTCACCCTCTTGCCATCAGTGATGCCGGACACATCAGGATTTATAATCACCATATCTCCCTCTTTAATGCCTGATATAATCTCTATAAAACTCCAATTGAATTTGCCTGTCTCAACAGGGACAAGTCTTGCATTTGAACCTTTTTTTGTAAAAACAAATTTTTTACCGCCTCTTTCTATCACTGACTGTGAAGGAACCACAAGTGTGTTCCTGACACTATCAACAATAATTTCTACATCTGCTGACATCCCTGGCTTTACAACAATCCCTTTCTCTTTAAATCGCGTCCTTACCTCGAATGTCCTTGTCTCCTGTTTTCCGCCGAGGACAACAGGCGATATCATATAAACCTCACCAATAAAAGTCTTTCCAGGATATGCATCCATAGAAATGTTAACTTCCTGCCCTAATTTCACCCTGGCAACATCAGCCTCATCTATAAACGCTTCGATATATAAATCCTCTGTCGAGACAATATTCACTATAAGGCTTCCCTTTGAAACGGTCTCGCCGAGTTTAACAGGCCTTGATGTTACTACTCCTGTTATAGGAGATTTTATAAATGAGTAATCATAGTTGAGCCTTGCTATGGAAAGTGAATTTTTTGATTCCCTGACAGTAGCCTCCTGCGCCTTAATATCCTCGGACTGGGCATTTATACGGTCTTTTGCTGCCGTAGCAGATTCTAAACTTGCCTTTGCCACATCATATTCCCTCTGAATAGTATCAAACTCTATCTGTGATACATATCCTTTTTCTCTCAAATCATTAAATCTCCTCAATCTCGCTTCAGCCTCTTTCAAAACTGCCCTTGCCTTATCAATATTAGTTTCTATCTCAACCTTTGATGAGTTATAAGAACTCCTGAGTTCACTGAGCCGTGATTGAGCCCTTTCTAACGATGCCTGAGCCATCTGAAGATTCAGATATGCCTCGTCAGGATCAAGTTCTGCTATCATCAAGCCAGGTTTAACAGTGTCGCCTTCTTCGACAAACAGCCTTGAAATCCTCCCTGTCCTCTGTGCGGTAATCTTCATCTCTCTGTCAGATTTTATTGTGCCTGTTGATGTGGCAGTCACTGTGATTGTGAGATCCTGTTTCTTTATCTGTGATACCTTCACCTCAATTACATTAAAGGCTCTCTTCAGGACAAAAAATGCTATCAATAAGATTATTATTAAGAGAATCCAGAAACTCAATCTTTTATAGAAAAACATCTAATTTCTCCTTTTAGACGTAAGTTAACAAAAGTTTACCATAAAAAAGGCGCAGAGGTATATTTTGGTAAAAACAACTACCACGATTAATATCGTTATAGATAAAAATCAATAGGGAATGGTATAATAAAACACTTATCAGGCTTTTACGTTTCATTCAATCCTCAGAGGATTCTTAAAAAGACACTGAAAAATAAAATACACCAGGAAGGTGCAACAGAAATGAAATTTGAAGATTTTTCTATAAGCAAAGAAACATTAAAGTCCATATCAAAGATAGGGTTTGAGGAACCAACCCCGATCCAGGTCTCTGCGATACCCCTGATATTAAAGGGGGCTGATGTTGTCGGACAGGCGCAGACAGGCACAGGGAAGACCGCTGCATTTGGCATACCCATAGTCGAAAAACAGAATAAGGGCAGACACCCATTTGCAATCATACTTGAACCAACAAGGGAGCTTGCAGTTCAGGTAGCACAGGAAATTAACATGATAGGCAAATATAAGAATATAAATGTCCTTCCTGTCTACGGGGGAAAGTCTATCGAGAACCAGATTAAAACATTAAGAAGGGGAGTGGATGTTGTTGTTGGGACACCCGGCCGTGTTATTGACCATATTCGAAGGAAGACCATCTCCCTCTCAGATATAAAGACCGTTGTCCTTGACGAGGCTGACGAGATGCTTGACATGGGATTTATTGATGACATCGAGACAATCCTTAAGACCACGCCCGCCGAAAGACAGACTCTTTTATTTTCAGCAACGATGCCCCAGCCGATAATGAATATTGCAAAGAGATATATGAGGACACCTGAAAAGATACGAATAAATACAACAGATGTCGTTGTGCCAAAGATAAAGCAGGTATTCTATGAGGTGAGAGAGGCCGACAAGATAAATGCCCTTTCAAGACTCCTTGACGTAGAAGACCCGCAGCTTGCCATTGTCTTCTGTCATACAAAAAGAGAGGTTGATGAGGTTGCAATGAAATTAGAGCAGACAGGATACAATGCAAATGCGCTCCACGGAGATTTCACGCAGGCGCGGAGGGATGAGGTCATGAATAAATTTAAAAAGGGTATGCTCGATGTTCTTGTCGCAACTGATGTTGCTGCAAGGGGTCTTGATATAAAAAATGTGACCCATGTAATTAACTACAGCATTCCTCAGAATCCTGAAAGCTATATCCACAGGATTGGAAGGACAGGAAGGGCAGGCAAATCAGGAATTGCAATAACCCTTGTTACCCCGAGGGAGTACAAACACCTGAGATTGATAGAAAAAACAGCAATGACCACAATCAGCAGGAAGAAACTTCCCACTTCACAGGAGGTTTCTAAAGCAAAAGAAAAAAATATAATGAAGGACATCTCGGAAATAATTACTGAAAACAAACACGCAGGTTACATATCAGCAGTAAGAGAGTTATCAGAAGGCTACAGTTTTGGAGATATTGCAGCAGCAGCCCTCTATGCTGCATATGGTGAGATGAAGGAAAAACCTGTTGAAGAGACTTTAGAGAAAACTGGAATTGTCCGCTTGTTTATGACCATCGGCAGAAAGGATAAGATACAGGTGGCTGATATCGTGAAGTCCATCGCTTCAGAAGCAAACATTCCGCACGCTAAGATCGGGAAGATCGATGTCTATGATAAGTTCACATTCGTTGAGGTTCCCGAAGAGCTTGCTGACCGTGTAATACGTTCTGTAGATGATATGATAATGAAAGGCAAAAGGGTTAAAATTGAACAGGCAAGGGCAAAGAAGGCATAGACAAATAGTTCACAGTCTAAATAGTGAGCAATCTTAAAAATTACTATTGAGACCGCTTGTTATACTGTATCCCGATTTCATATGCAATGCTTGCATGGTCAGAAGCAAGCGTATCGGCTTTTCCACAACAAGAGAGCTTTCCCTTTCCCACCCTCTTATGAGTTTTAATCATATCAGCAATTACAGAAGTTAGGTCAAAACCGCCGCCAACACAGCCTTTTATCATGCATTCCATATTAAAATAAGCAAAATCCCTGGGAAGGACATTAACAGTGCGCAGCATAAGCACCTGGTTTACTCCATTCTGATAGTACGTCATATTTATCACTATGCTTGAAACATCAGGAAAACGGTCGGAAAGCAGACCGGTCGCAAGTCTGTTCTGTTTGTTCAATTCCATCCTTGCCATATAATTTTGTTTATGTGACATTTTCCTCCTAAAAAATAAAAGTCCCCCCTGCAAAACAAGAGGGACTTTAGCAGTCAATTAAAGTTTTACTACATTAATTGCTTTGGGACCTTTTGGGCCTTTTTCAACATCAAAGCTGACTGAATCACCCTCGGCAAGGGATTTAAATCCGTTGCCCTGGATGGAAGAATAGTGGACAAATACGTCGCCGCCGTCTTCGCTTGTGATAAAGCCGAAACCTTTTGATTCATTGAACCACTTCACTGTTCCATTTGACATCTCAGTTACCTCCTTACATATAAACTAAAATTTCAGAGCAACCTCAATAAAAAAGGCCACAAAGCTAAAAGTCTTTGTGGCCTTATCAGTTACAAAAACTTCTGAAACTTAAGTATATAATGACATACATGATACTAAAAAGTCAAACAAATATTAAATTTCATAGAGAAAACAATGATAAAATCAAGCAATATAATCCACCATCGTAAATACAAACACAGTCATGCTTATATAGCCATTCATATTGAAAAATGCCATGTCAAGTTTGCTGAGGTCATCAGGTTTTACAATTGAATGCTCATATATCAAAAGTCCGCCGACAATGATCATGCCCAGCCAGTAAAATATCCAGAGTCCAAAGACTATTCCTGTGAACACAAGCAAGCTCCATGAAAGAAAGTGAGATATGCTTGAGAGTATTAATGTGCCCTTAATGCCGAATCTCTTTGGTATCGAATAAAGGCCGGATGATTTATCAAACTCCAGATCCTGTAAAGCATACAGCATATCAAAACCTGCAAGCCAGAATATAACTGCAAATGCCATCGGAATTATCTCCCAGTCAAATGTGCCTTTTATAGCAATCCATGCACCCAATGGCGCTGCTGAGATAGCCAGACCGAGCACAAAATGAGACAGCCATGTAAACCTCTTTGTATATGGATAAAGAGCCAAGATCGGA
>JAKALU010000113.1 GCA_021824065.1 Nitrospirota bacterium | reverse complement strand
AGTGGTGAGAATATATTTATTGTAAATCGCTCTTCTACTACCTCAATCCCCTCATTGCCGGCAATCTCTATTATGCTGTCTCTTGTGATACCTTCAAGTATCGAGGTCAATGGTGTGGTTTTTAGCTTCCTGTTTCTTACAATAAATATATTCTCACCACTTCCCTCTGACACATATCCCTCTGTATCAAGCAGCAGGGCTTCATCATACCCACATGCGATTGCCTCTTTTTTTGCAAGCTGTGAATTAATATAATATCCGCAGACTTTACCTCTGCTCATCTGGGAATTGACATGATTTCTTATAAATGAGGACACCTTTACCCTTATGCCCTTTCTCAGTCCTTCATCCCCAAGATATGCACCCCAAGGCCATACACTAATAGCAACATTTATTGGATTCCCCTTAGGGTATAAGCCCATAGCGCCATACCCTATATATACAATGGGCCTTATGTAACATTCCTTAATTTTGTTTATCTTTACTGTCTTAATTATTGCGCCCTCAATTTCCTTTTCTGAATAAGGGATATCAATCATAAATATGTGGGCTGATTTAAATAGCCGTTCAACATGCTCCCGAAGCCTGAAGACTGAGGGCCCATTCTTTGTTTCATAGCATCTTATTCCTTCAAATACTCCGAGCCCATAATGGAGCGTATGCGTCATTACATGTACATTGGCTTTATCCCAATCTACAAACTTCCCATCCATCCATATCTTCTCTGTCTTTTTTATCATAGGGGCTATTCTATAACAAATATTATGTATAAATCCAGTTCCCTACATCCTCTCAGGGGCACTCAGCCCGAGGATCTCAAAACCATCCCTAAGCACAATCCTTATCGCCTCGCAAAGCGCAAGACGTGCAGCAGTGAGATTCACATCGTCTGTCACCACTTTGTATTTGTGGTAGTAAGGATGGAACATGCCTGCAAGCTCCTGGAGGTAGAAGGTTATCCTATGAGGTTCGTGTGCAATGACAGCACCCTCGAATACCATGGGATAACTAAGCAGTTTCTTTATTATCCTCAATTCCTCGGGTGCAGATAGCAGGCTGAAATCTGCTTCCTCAAGTTTCTCTATTCTTATCCCCTGCTCTTTTGCGTGAGCAAATATGCTGTTTATCCGTGCATTTGCATACTGCACATAAAAAACAGGGTTTTCTGCTGATTGGGCCTTTGCCACCTCAAGGTCAAATTCGAGATGGCTGTCAGGCCGGCGCGTGAGGAATATGAACTTTGTCGTATCAGCACCAACCTCGTCGAGCACCTCTTTCAGTGTCACAAACTCCCCTGCCCTTTTTGACATCTGGACAGGTTTCCCTCCTCTCAGCAAAGTAACCATCTGCACAAGCAAAACCTTCAGGCTTTCCTTTGGATAACCAAGTGCTTGTATAACTGCCTGAATCCGCGGTATGTATCCATGATGGTCAGCTCCCCATATATCAATTAGCTCGTCAAATTTTTTCTCTATCTTTTTCCTATGGTATGCAATGTCTGATGTAAAGTAAGTATATTCACCGTCCTGTTTTATAATGACCCTATCTTTATCATCTTCAAAATCAGTTGCCCTGAACCATACTGCGCCATCCTTTTCATATATGTACCCATGAATTTTCAGGTCATCAATTGCCTTTTTGACATCGTTGTTTTCATAAAGTTCTCTCTCACTCTGCCACATATCAAATATAATGCCAAAAGCCTTTAAGTCTTGCGCTACGGTTTTTAGCATTAATTTGTAAGAAAAATCTGTGAAGAAGTCGGCCACATCTTCAAAGGCTGCATCCGAATATCTTTTGCCGTTTTCTCTGACGATCGCCTGAGCAATATCTCCAATATAGTCGCCCTTATATCCGTCATCAGGAACTGGATAGTCTATGTCGAGTAAATTTTTATACCGTGCAAATACTGATAAACCAAGGAGTTTGACTTGTTTGCCAGCATCGTTAATGTAGTATTCACGCTCGACTTTATATCCGCCTGCTTCAAGCAGATTGGATAAAGCAGCACCAACAGCTGCTCCTCTTCCGTGTCCGAGGTGCAAAGGGCCAGTTGGATTTGCACTCACAAACTCAATATGTACCCTCTCACCTTTCCCGATATTGTTCCTTAGAAATCCTGTACTATCTTTTATCAAGTTTTTAATCTCTGAATAAAGATATGATTTCGAGAATGTAAAATTGATAAATCCAGGTCCTGCAATTTCTATGTTCTCAAAAATATCCTTTTCCTCAAAGGAATTTATAATCTCCTCTGCAATCTTTCTCGGTGGTCTTTTAAGTATCTTTGATAAGGGCATTGCAACAGGGGTTGCGAGGTCGCCAAATGATTCTTCTTTTGGCAGTTCTATAACCACCTCCGGAAGAGTAATGTTGAGCTTTTTAAAAGTCTCTTGTATAAGGGACTGCAGCTTTTTTTTCATAGAGATTAAGTTTACCCCGTTGTTGTAAAAACATCAATGGCAAGATTTATAAAATAAGCAGCGTTGCGATTTATAAGGGCAAACAATAAATGGTATTCAATACAACGGAAACTTGACAGGGGCTGATACTTTAAGTTATTTTATTTAAAATCTTCAGAAGTTTTTTTACTGTATAAGATTCATAGATACGAAGCTTTGAGATACTTTTACTATCTGCATGCGGCTCGTATAACAAGTTTGTGAAATATATTTATTGACCAAAAAGGTGGGTATTTTTGGGCCTATAGCTCAGATGGTTAGAGCGCGCGCCTGATAAGCGCGAGGTCGATGGTTCGATTCCACCTAGGCCCACCATGGGGGTGTAGCTCAGTTGGGAGAGCGCCTGCTTTGCAAGCAGGAGGTCATCGGTTCGATCCCGTTCACCTCCACTTGATTTTTTTGTTTTTTAAATGTTAATATTCCATAGAAAGCAAGGTTTCTGGTGGCGTTGCCGGAGGGGCAACACCCGTTCCCATCCCGAACACGGAAGTTAAGCCCTCCAGGGCCAATGATACTTGGACCGCGAGGTCCTGGGAAAGTAGGTCGCTGCCAGAGTTAGATCAAAGCCCAGCAGATTTTCTGTTGGGCTTTTTATTTCTGCATGTAAATGGGCATTCCATCACGCTTTAGCATTACATTTCGAGCAATACCCTTTAATTTCGAGTGTATGGGTAATGCACCTGAATTTTTCTTTTTTGCAGAGGTTAACCTGCAACCTCTCAAGTTTTTCTGAATACAATGCTATTATTTTCCCACACTTTATGCAGATAAGATGATCGTGATGCCCATGCCCAAAGGTATGTTCATAATGGGCATGTTTGTCAACCTTCTCAACCTGCTCCACAAGACCACATTCAAGAAGTAGCGGGAGCGTTCTATAAATAGAAGCCTTTGATACCCTTATCCCTTTTCTTCTCAGATTTATTAAAAGGTCATCGGGATCAAAATGATTATGAGTAGAGAATACCCCTTTAAGAACAGCTGCTCGTTCTTTTGTAAACTTAAGCCCTTTCTTTTCAAGAAATTCTTTGAAAATCTTATTTTCCATCTACTTCGTCATCTAAAAAGTTACATTAAATGTCCTTAGAATCCAATTTAGTATCCCGCCAACTAAAAATGCTATCGGAAAGACTATTGCTATAATGCCTAATGCTGTTTTAATCCCTCTCTCTTTTACAACCATAAAAAAATTTGCAAGACAAGGCACGAAAAGCGTTATCGTAACGAGGCTGACAACCGACTGTACGGGTGTCAGCATTCCTTTCTCTGCCATTGCAAAAAGACCAGCAGCTCCATAGTCTCTTCTCAAGAATCCCAGAATAAAAGACTCTGTTGTTTTTTCAGGGAGGCCTACAAGATCCACTACAACAGGAGAGGCTATATGTTCAAGCACCCTCAGGAGGTTGAGTTTATGCAGAATAAAAAGTATGAATGTCCCGAGGACGAACAGAGGCACAGCCTCTTTCAGATACCACTCAACCCGTCCTAAAGTTTTGACGATAATATTCATAATGTTAGGTTTTCTTATTGGTGGTATTTCGAGAAAGAATTCTGTTTTCTCACCTTTTACAACCTTTGATGCAAGATATCCAGAAAACAGGAGGGTAGCCAATACAGTTCCTGACCATAGGAGTGTAGCTTTGAAAGATAATACTCCAAGCATACCGAGTATTACACCAAGCTGTGCAGAGCAAGGCACAGCCAAAGCTAACAAAAACGTTGTAATTATCCGCTCTCTTTTTGTTTCAAGGATCCTGGACGTCATAACAGCCATTGTGCCACAGCCAAGGCCTAAGACCATCGGTAATACAGCTTTGCCATTCAGCCCCATGATATTAAATATCCTATTGCTCATTATTGCAAGCCGTGGCAGATACCCACTATCTTCGAGAAGTGCAAAGGCAACAAAGAAAGTGGCAGTAATCGGCAAGATAAT
This sequence comes from Nitrospirota bacterium, assembly GCA_021824065.1. GTDB lineage: Bacteria > Nitrospirota > Thermodesulfovibrionia > Thermodesulfovibrionales > UBA1546 > JAKALU01. The sequence continues at coordinate 3,697 of JAKALU010000113.1, read as the reverse complement.
GGCGATAGCATATGTAAGGGCAACGGTTATCAGTCCATATTCACCTACAAACATCTCCTGAATAAAACCAGTGGGTGTTATCAGTTGAACGACTTTTGTCGCCATAGGATTGATGTATCTTCCAAAAATTATTTTTTCAAAGAAGTTAACGAGGGTCCCTGCCCCGAATACACCTACAAATTCATAGAGTCCATAAAGCACCAATAGTAATAGCGGTATCCCCCACAATGGATGCATGCTGATTCTTCCAATAAAGGATAGTAGTTTCCCACCTTCAACAGGGATTTTCCTAAGGACTCTGGCAGTTATTTCCTCAGCGATATCCAGACGCCGCTGATTTATTAGAAGACTTATAGGTTCCTTCATCTTTGCCTGACACTTATCCCTTAGGGTTTCAATCTCTTTTATGACCTCTGCTTTAAGATTGGTGACGAGCCATTCCTTTAGGCTCTCATCTCCTGAAAGAATCATTATAGATAGAGATCTACTTGATACACTAAACTGTGGCAATAGGGCTGCTATTTTTTCAATATACTCTTCTATAACAGGGCCATATTTAATTTTAATGGTTGGTATAACTGGGTTCGGAATAGCGGCCTTGATCTCTTTTATGCCTTTCTTTTGAGGCGCTATGGTGCTTACTGCCTCAATGCCTGTAAGAATCTTGAGTTGATTAGCATCTATAATGATCCCTCTATCTCGTGCCTCATCTTCCATATTAAGAGCGAGCGTTAAAGGCAATCCCATCTCCGCTATCTGCAGAGTTATAAGGAGGGACCTTCTTAAATTTTTTGTGTCAGCAACCTGCACTACATTAAATGGCCTCTCCTTCAAAAAAATATCTCTTGTAACTTTCTCGTCCTCACTCATCGGAACAAGACTGTTAACCCCTGGTGTATCAACAACAAGATATTTTCTGTTATTGAGAGTCATATCGCCATAAGAAACCTCAACAGTGGTGCCTGGATAATTTGATACAGTTACGTATTTTTTTGTCAGGAGACCAAATATTACGCTCTTGCCAACATTTGGATTCCCTACGAGGATAATTTTGTCGGATACACTCATGATTTCGGTCGATCCTTTTATTGAGACTGATTCTCAATCACAATTATAAATTAATGGGAATAGATTTGTCAAAAAAATCTGCCTACCAGATAGCAACCTGTGTATTTTATAGTATAATAATAACTGTTTGTTGAATAACTCGTTAAATTTTTTACAAGGGAAGACAATTGAAAAAGATACTTATTGTTGATGACCTTAAGCCATTTGTAGAGCAGGAAAAAAGTATTCTAAGCAGAGCAGATGTCCATATATTTACGGCAACCAATGGCTTAGAAGCTCTCTCTATTCACAAGAATGTAAAAGTAGACTTAATTGTAGCTGACCTTGATATGCCAGGAATGACCGGTGACGAACTCTGCTCCACAATACGCAAAGACCCTGATCTGAGATTTGTTTCAATTCTTATGGTAACAAGACCGAGAGAGACAGATATTGCACGATGTAAAAAATGTGGTGCTAATGATTATATTACAAAACCCATTAATGAAAATCACCTTCTCGAGAAAACCACTAATCTTCTCGGTGTCCCAATCCGAAAGGCTTACAGAGTATTTGTAAATGTCAGCATTAAAGGAGAAAATGAGCATGCTAAGTTTCTCGCTACCTCTATAAATATAAGCACAGCAGGCATTCTAATAGAAGCAAAAAAGTTGCTTAATATAGGTGATATTGTTAATTGTTCATTCTTTCTGCCAGGCTCACCAGCCATTTCCATTACAGGCGAGGTTGCCCGGTTAATCAAAAAACCCTCAGAGGATGGCTATCGGTACGGAATAAAATTTACAGCAATTAGCGACATTGCGAGGCAGATAATAGAAGATTTTGTAAAAAGCCGTTCTGTATTGAACTAATAAGCTTGTTCCACGTGGAACAAGCTGAAAAATCTCCTCTCCTTTTTCCGTTTTAGCCTCAATCTTCTTTATCATCTAATTAGCGCAAGACCTTAATCCGAGCTATAATTAGGAAATGAACGGAAATGAAAACCAGACAGAGGCAGATAGGTGATTAATAGAAGGGAATTTATGGTTGTTGCTGCAGGCAGCGTATTGTCTGCGATGTCTAAAGGGAGTGAAGACATTTCTGCACAGATAATGAAAACAGTCTCGAAAAGCAAAAGATCAACCGTTTCCCTTATCAAGACCTCTGATAGAGATTCAGGGATAAGAAGGGCAATAGATATTCTTAGAATAAACCCTGCGAAGGGGAAAGACGTGCTGCTTAAACCTAACTTCAATACAGCAGATCCATTCCCTGGCTCTACACATAACGATACACTTATTAATCTAATATTGCATATTAAGAAAATGGGCGCCAAAAGTATTACCATTGGAGAAAGGAGCGGTCCTCCTGAAACATCAAAAGTTCTGAAAGAGAAAGGAATCTATGACATCTGCAGAATATTTGATGTTGGACTTATAAACTTCGAGGAGCTTCCTTCTCCCGGCTGGATAAAGATAAAACCTGAACAGAGCCATTGGAAGAATGGTTTTTATGTAGCAAAACCAGTTCTTGATTCAAAGTGCATTATTACAACATGCTGTTTAAAAACCCACGGCTTCGGCGGGGTATTTACAATGTCGCTCAAACTTTCTGTTGGAATAACCCATAAAAAGAACATGACAGAACTCCATACATCTCCTCTAAGTATGCGAAAGATGATAGCGGAGATTAACCAGGTGTATAACCCATCACTGATACTTCTTGATGGAATAGAGGCCTTTGTAGATGGAGGACCGATGACAGGTAACAGAAAGAGGGCCGATGTAATTCTTGCCAGCACAGACAGGATTGCCTTAGATGCAGTTGGGTTGGCTATCTTAAAAGATCTCGGCAGTAACAGGGCGATTATGGGAAAAGGCATTTTCGAACAGGAGCAAATTGCAAGGGCTGTTGAACTTGGGCTTGGGATAGCGCACCCTTCTGAGATCGAGATAGTGACCGATAGTTTAGATGGTAGAAGCTATGCACAGAAACTCGTGGAGATACTTCTCAAGGGCTGAATTCAAGGTCTACAACTCCTTAATTATCTTGTATATCCCTGAAAAATCAGAGCTATCCATACCTTTTGAGAATGTCATGGCAAAGAGTTCTTTTGAGATGCTGCCTGTAAAAAGTGGGCGTTTCAGAGTCTTTGCCAAGTCCTGCACGTAATGCAGGTCTTTATATATCAAGGCTGAGGAGAAATGTGTTGAGAAATCTTCTTTAAGCAGTTTTTCTTTCTTTGCATTCAAAACCGTAGAGTTCCCTGCCCCTGAACCGAGTATTTCGAGCACTCTTCCTTTTTCTAAACCAACATTTTCTCCAAAGACAAGAGCCTCTGCAATTGTTGCCATGAAAGAACCTAATACAAGGTTATTTATTAGCTTCATCTTTGTAGCAAGCGTTGGCCTTGCTAAAAAGAAAATGTTTTTCCCGATTTTTTCAATAGATGAGAAGGCATTATCAAAGGCTTTTTTTTCTCCGCTCACTAAGATTGTAAGGTTCCCCTGAGATGCAGGGATTACACTGCCGAGTACAGGAGACTCTAAATAATATGCGCCGCCCTCTTTGAAAATCTCATGGAAATGTACTACTGATTCAAAATGGTTTGTTGTGGTGTCAACTATAATTTTTCCGTTGCAATCTCCTT
>JAKALU010000112.1 GCA_021824065.1 Nitrospirota bacterium | reverse complement strand
CGAGCATGTATTCCGCTTATGCTCCGCATTTTCTGCTCAGTGAGGCCATGAGGGGCGAGGGTGCAATTTTAAGAAATATTAATAAAGAATCTTTTATGAAAAATTACCATCTGAACGCAGAGCTTGCACCGAGGGATGTTGTCTCAAGGGCGATAATCTCAGAGATGGTAAAGACGAATAGCAACCATGTATATCTTGATTTGACTCATCTTGAAAATGATTTTGTCAGAAAAAGATTCCCCAAGATTTACTCTACATGTCTTCAATTTAATGTAGATATAACAAAAGACCTTATCCCTGTATCACCTGCTGCCCATTACATAATGGGAGGTGTGAAGACTGATATGAATGGAGCTACAAGCATAAAAGGGCTTTATGCAGCAGGCGAGGTTGCATGCACAGGCGTGCACGGCGCGAACAGGCTTGCAAGCAACAGTCTTCTTGAAGGACTTGTTTATGGAGCACGTGCAGGCAGATCCGCATGCGAATCAACAATTGACCCAGAGAAATTATCAGATGACGAAGCCGTGTTGCATTATGGATTTGCATATCATACAATCCCGGAACACGATGAGATAAGGATGACATTGAGAAAGCTTATGTGGGAGCGGGTGGGGATAATAAGATGCGGCGAGTCACTTGGAGAAGCAAGGAAGAAGCTTGCTGAATGGTCATTCATACTCGACAAGGCTTTTTATACAAGGCGAGAACTCGAATTAAAGAATATGCTTACAGTTGGCATGATAATCACAGAGGCAGCTTTTTTGAGAAAAGGAAGTGTGGGTGCTCATTACAGATCTGATTATCCTGAGAAGGATGAGAATTGGCAAAGGCATATTGCATGGAATAAAGAAGATGGTAGAATTAATTATACATTGACATAGCAGTTGTTAGTTTTTAGTTTTCAGTTTTTTCGCCACGGCGAATCGCCGAAGGAGATAGACTAACAACTAACAACCGACAACTAATTATGAACATCAGGAAATCAAAGATTATCTGCACAATAGGCCCTGCAACAGGCAGCAGGGAGATGATATATGCCCTTATAAAAAACGGGATGGATGTTGCAAGACTCAATTTCTCTCATGGCGATCATGGATTCCATAGGAAGATTATAAATCTTATAAGAGAGGAATCTAAAAAACTCAAGAAACCTGTTGCAATACTGCAGGATCTTCAGGGCATTAAGATCAGGGTTGGGCTTATTGCAGGCGGTTCTGTTGATCTTAAAAGAGGAACCGAGATATTTCTCCACGGAGGCAAAGAGATCAGCAGCGATAAACACATATTTATCTCGTATCCTGCCCTTAGAAAAGATGCAAAGATAGGTGACAGAATACTTTTTGATGATGGCTTAATTCAGGCGTTGGTAATAGATAAAACTAAAGGTGCTTTAAAAGTAAAGATTATTGAGGGGGGGATATTAAAAGATAAAAAGGGCGTAAATCTTCCTCATACAAAGACAACTTTGTCATCTTTTACTGAAAAGGATAGAAACGACCTCGAGTTTGGTTTAAAGATGGGTGTTGATTATGTGGCGCTCTCGTTTGTAAGACGCTCAGGTGATGTGAGGATTGTAAAAGAATGGCTTAGAGAAAGGCACAAGACATTGCCGTTGATTGCAAAAATTGAGAAGCCAGAGGCGCTTAATAACATTGATGAGATACTTAATGAGGTGGAGGGGATAATGGTTGCAAGGGGTGACCTCGGGGTAGAGGTTTCACCCGAGGAAGTTCCCATGCTCCAGAAGATGCTTATAGAAAAGGCAAATAAGAAAGGCAGGCTCGTAATAACAGCAACTCAGATGCTTGAATCAATGACAGAGCATATGAGGCCTACAAGGGCAGAAGCAGCGGATGTTGCAAATGCTGTTATAGACGGAACAGATGCACTTATGCTTTCGGCAGAGACAACAATAGGAAAGTATCCCCGTGAGGCTGTAATTATGATGGACCATATAATAAGGCGGACAGAAGAACAAAGGTATACGACATCTCAGTATATAAAAGGGGAGTCTTTTTCCGAGGCTGTAGCGGATGCTGCGACAAAGGCTGCCGAGGACATAGAGGCAAAATACATAGCAGCATTTACACAGTCTGGCTTCACAGCGAAACTGTTGTCGAAGTTCAGGCCAAATATCCCAATAGTGGCATTCACCCACTCAGAGGATATTAAAAGAAGGATGTCTCTTTATTGGGGGGTGACACCAGAGATAATACGGCCGCTTAAAAGTACAGATGCGGTTTTTAATAAGGTCGAAAAGGCCCTCATTAAAAATGGTATGGCTAAGCCTGGCGACAGTATCGTTATTACTGCGAGCACGCCCATTCTGGGTGCAGGGAAAACAAATCTTATGAAATTGCATACGATTGGAAAATAACAAATAACCAAATTGCAAGTTACAAAAATGTATAAACTTATTTCTGAAATACCACACAAAGATCAAGGTGTCTTTATATCATAAGCCTTAATCTTACGATGGAGATTGCTTCTTTCCACATCTAAGACTTCTGCTGTTTTAGATATATTCCAGTTATTTTCGGCAAGCTTTTTTATAATGTAATCTTTTTCAAAGGCATCCCTGGCATCCTTGAGTGTTTTATATCCGAAATAGTCGGAGCCTTCGTGTTCACCCGATATAAATAGATTTTTGCTTGTTATTATATTTGAAGGTGTCATTATGACAAGTCTTTCTATAACATTTTTTAACTCCCTCACATTTCCCGGCCAGTCGTATGACTGCAAGTTTTGCAGGGTCTCTGGTAATATCTTTTTAGGGTGCTTGCCGTATTCTGATGCGAGGGATTCAAGAAAGTATTCGACAAGGATTGATATGTCCTGTTTCCTTTCCCGTAAAGGCGGGATGAATAATGGTATGACATTCAATCTGAAATAAAGGTCTTCTCTAAAGTTGCCTTTTTTTACTTCTTCTTTGAGTTCCTTATTTGTAGCAGCAATGATTCTGACGTCAACATTTATGTTTTTATTACCTCCAACCCTCTGAAATTCCTGAGTCTCTATCACGCGCAGCACTTTTGCCTGTGTTTGCAGGGACATATCACCTATCTCATCAAGGAACAATGTCCCTCCGTCTGCAAGCTCAAATTTCCCGTTCTTTTTTTCAAAGGCTCCTGTGAAAGAGCCTTTCTCATGTCCGAAAAGCTCACTCTCTATTAGTTCCTGCGGTATTGCAGCGCAATTCACTTCAATAAAAGGCTTTTTAGAACGCGGACTTTTTTCGTGCAAAAGTCGTGCAACAACCTCTTTGCCCGAGCCGCTTTCGCCAAAGATTAGGACACGGCTATTACTCTGGGCAGCCATCTCTATCTGCTCTCGTAGATTTTTCATTTTTTCTGACTCACCAACAAGTTTCCACTTCCTTGTAAGATTTTCTTTCAGTGCAATGTTTTCTATCTCAAGGGTTCTTTTTTCGAGTGCCCTTTTAGATACAATCAGCACCTTTTCAAGTGAGAGTGGTTTTTCGAGGAAATCATATGCGCCTATCTTTGCTGCCTTTACCGCAAGCTCGATATTCCCGTGTCCGGATATCATGATTACAGGCACGTCAGGTTTTAACGTCTTTATTTCCTGCAAGGTTTGTATTCCATCTATACCTGTAAGCCATATATCGAGAAGAACAAGATCAGAGGGATGTTCTTTTAATATTTTTATTGCTTCCTCCCCTGATTTTGCTGTTAAAACATCATATCCCTCATCTTCGAATATGCCTGATAAGCTCTCTCTTATTCCTTCTTCGTCGTCCACGATAAGAACAGTAGGTTTTAACACTTATCTCTCCTTTATAGGTCGTTGCCCTTTATTGGTATCTCTATCGTAAAGATTGTGCCTTTCGGAGTATTGTCTCTTACTCTGATATAACCCCTGTGCTCTGTAACAATTTTGTTTGCAATGGCAAGGCCAAGTCCTGTACCGCCTTTTTTAGTAGAGAAATACGGGAGGAAGATTTTTTCTTTATCATCTTCTCTCAAACCGGGCCCATCATCTGCGATGTCTATGAAAACCTTATTTGCTATTTTATCTGTATTCACTTTAAGTTCTATATTACCACTATTCCCCATCGCCTGGAATGCATTATCAAAAATGTTAATCAGCACCCTTTTGAATTGTTCACCGTCCATCTCGACCAATGGTATATTGTCTGGTATTGATACCATTATATTAAACCCCTTGTAGTCTTTATAGAGTTCCATGACTTCACCTGTTATGCTTGCAAGATTTGTCGGTGTCTTTTTTATCTCAGGCATTTTGCCCAATCTTGAAAACTCGTCAACAAGTCTTTTGAGGCTGTCAACCTCTTTTACTATTGTCTTTGTTGAACGTTCAAATATCTGGTCGAAATCTTTATCTTTTTGCTCCCATTTCTTTAACATCCTCTCTGTCGAGAGCTTTATCGGAGTAAGTGGATTTTTTATCTCATGTGCTATTCTTCTTGCAACCTCTTCCCATGCAAGGGTCTTCTGGGCCTTTATAATATTTGTGAGGTCATCGAAAACGACTAACAGTCCAATTGGTGTCGAGGCATCATCTCTGAGAGTAGTGACAAAGACTCTTAATATAAGGTTTTTTTCTCCAACCATTACCCTTACATCTTTTTCAATACTGCGGAGGTCTTTAATTATTATCCCGTTAATAAGTTTGTGGAGTTCCTCTGAGGTAATCTTTGCCATCAATTCCCTATAATTTTTATCTATGACGTCTTCAGGATTTACGTTCAGGATAGAGCATGCAGCACTGTTGATGGTCAGTATCTTGCCTGGTACATCGAGGAAGACGACCCCTGAGTTAATATTTGAGAGTATATTCTCCATCCAGAGCCTTCTTCTGTCAGATTCCGTGTAGGCTTTCTGGAGAGTCTCTTTGCCTTCTTTTAATTCAGACACCATATGGTTAAACGAACTTATAAGTAACCCTATTTCATCTTCTCTCCGGAGATTGAGATTGACGTTAAGATTTCCTGATGCAACTTCTTCTGTTGCCTGCGCAAGGCTTTGTATAGGGTCTGTGATCCCTCTTGCAATCCTGAGGGCTACCCAGAGGGACATAAACACGATTATTAATGTGAAGAAGGCGAGTATCAAAAGATAATTCATTTTTAGTGGTACTTTCCACGACTCTAACTTTATATAATCTTCATATGCGCCCTTTATCTTTTCTACGTTAGCTGCAATATCTTTTGGGAGACGGGTTTCTACAACCACAATGCCGGTCTGCCTTGTCCCCGAATATTCAGGGATAACAGCTCTTATAATATCTCCATTCTCGCCGGATATGACCTCTGTGCCTTCTTTCCCTTCGAATGCAGCCTTAATAGTCTCTGTTGGATTTTCAGGAATTTTGTTTATGCGCGTTACCCTGTAATCTGAGGAGGATTTCTCCCCAGCGACTATGGCCTTTGCAAACTGGGTAGTCTTCTGTCTTTCCATCTCATAAACTGCTTTTGCAACCTCGAGTGAACTGGTAATAGGTTGTCTGAACTGGGGAGTAAGCAATCTGTCTATATAATTCGTTACAAGTCCGCTTGCCACAAAGAATAAAAGGGCCGCTGGTATAGATGTGAGTATAACAAACACAGCAACGATCTTTGTCTTGAATTTATAACCGAGAATCTTCTGTTTCCGTTCAATATATAGTTTAATGAGATTTTTGCCGACAAAGAACATTAATGTCAGAAGGGCGATTATATTCAGGTTAAGGAGTATGAGGAGCAGGATCCTTGTCATGACCGATACGGTCTCAAGCCTGATGTAATGCAGTTCAATCGCAGAGGCAATAATTATAAAGATAAAAATGCCTAAGAATGTGAGTCCATGCCTAAGGTTTTTCATCTATTGGACCTCACCTGAAAGTTTGAAGAATCTTTTACTAACTTGTACTCCTTCTCGGGCACAAAGAAGAACAGATAACTGATGACAGGAGGAAGCCTCCTTAATCTGGATTCAACTGTTATCCTGACAAAGTAGCTATCTGGCTCCAGTTCCTTTATGTTGGTTAATTTAAGGTCATTGATGGTTAACGCCCATCTTATCAAAGAGTCAAACTCATTGAATCTCTTCTCTATCAGAGTCGTTCCGTCAAAGGATGTTGCCACATATTCCTTTTTAACGGGATCACATTTTAATGTTTTTACAAGGGTCTGCCCAAGGACAAACTCATCAGGCCACATAGGCCATACCCTGAAGAGGTCTATATAGAATGTAATCTCTTTTACTATGCCATTTTTTAAGTCCTGCACCTGTTTTTCATCGAGTATCAGACCTGTAGTAACAGATATTTCGTTATTTAGAATTTTTATTTCAGGCCAGATTATTTCTGCGCCACTCGATAGAGAAGGAGAAAATAATATAAGAAGGAGTGAGCAATAAAAAATAAGCTTCAATCTCTCAGTTATCAATTTAAGCTTGACATCTCCTCCAGAAAAATTTATTTTCATTATACCATACAAGCAGAAGTTAGGAGTTGAGAGTTAAGAGTGTAAAGTTCTAAAATAGCTTTTCATTTCTAACTCTTAACTTTTAACTTTGAAAGGAGGAATTATGGAATTCAAGACTGTGAAGATTGACATACCTGAGGGTTGTAATATAATACTGGGGCAGACACACTTCATAAAGACAGCAGAAGATCTCTATGAGATTATAGTTACTACTGTCCCATATGCACGTTTTGGTATTGCGTTTACAGAAGCATCCGGTCCGTGTCTTATAAGGACCGAGGGTAGTGACAGCGAGCTTATTGAGGCGTGTGTTAAAAATCTCCAGGCATTAGGTGCGGGCCATATATTTTGCATACTTCTCAAGGATGCGTATCCTATTAATGTTCTCAACCAGATAAAAAACTGCCCTGAGATATGCAGGATTTTCTGTGCAACAGCAAATCCTGTTGATGTTATTGTGGCAGCTCTGCCTCAAGGGAACGGCGTTTTAGGGGTTGTTGACGGTTTTGCGCCTAAGGGCGTAGAGACTGCAGAGGATAAGGCTCACAGGAAAGAATTTCTAAGAAAAATCGGATATAAACTATGACAAAGATTATGAGGGGCGGAAGTAGAGAACCGCTTTGTCCATTTTGCAGAAGGTTATTTGAGAGACCTCATGATATAAAGGCTGAGTTAGGGAATATTTTTACCGGAGGGAAATGCGAGTGTGGGGCTGCGTATGTATTTGACCGCACAGGACATAACCTCGGAGAGGCCTATGTTGATGCCCTCGTATTTGCCTGCCATGGTGATTGGGAAACTGCATGGAAACTGACCCCTGAAATAGATTATGAGATAAAATCACTTTATTATGACTTTGAAGGTCATCAATTAATAGAGGGGGTTAGTAAGGTTAGTCGTGGCCGGACAAATGAAAATCTTTTGTTTATTGCATTGAAAACCGAGGGACAAAGGATCGAGGGAACTAATTAGCAAAGATTATTTAACAATAAAATTTATTTATTTGACCGAAGATGTAAAGATGTATTAGTGTTTATAGCCTAATTTTAAAATGATAAAAAGACCAGAAACTAAAAATAGCAAGAAACTGGTAATAAGAAGTTTAGGTTTTCTCCGGATAAAATAAGGCATACTATAGTTAATTCGGGAGAGTTCTCCCTTAACAAAAATTTTTAAACAGAAGAAGGAGGGACGTAAAAATGCCAACGATGGAATTTCAGGGAAAACAGATCGAGGTTGATGATGACGGATATATTATTAATCTTGATGACTGGAGCAAGGAGCTTGCAGTGCATTTAGCATCTCTGGACAGTATCACTTTAACAGAGGCTCACTGGGAAGTTATTAATTTTCTGAGAGATTATTACAAGCAGTATCAGATTGCTCCGATGATAAAGATCCTCGTCAAAGAGATTGGAAAGGCGATGGGGCCTGAAAAAGGCAATACAAAATATCTTTATGAGCTTTACCCAGGCGGTCCTGCAAAGCAGGCATGTAAGTATGCAGGTCTTCCAAAGCCAACAGGTTGCGTATAAGCAAATTAGTGGATAGTGAATAGTGTTGGTGGAAAGTTTTTAAACTATTAACGACTATTCACTATTCACTTACTACTTGACTTAAGTCTTTTGAGGGCATGTCAGCCCGATTTTATAAAGCTGCCGGGAGGTAATGATACTGTTTAATGGGACTTAACGATCTCTTAATAGAAAAAAAAGCCTCCATTCTACAAAAATGGT
>JAKALU010000010.1 GCA_021824065.1 Nitrospirota bacterium | reverse complement strand
TCACAACAGAAATCTGAGGGATCTTCATCTCTATGTTCTCAAGAAACAGAAATTCAGAGAGCTTATTTGAAGCCTCTGCCATCAGGGTGCAATGAGATGGTGCGCTTACTGCCAATGGTATTACCCTTTTAGCGCCTGCATCTTTTGCAAGTTTCATTGCATCTTCAACTGCTTCCTTTTCACCTGATATTACTATCTGGCCGGGGCAGTTGTAATTGGCAGGAGCGACATATCCTGAACCAGCAGAGCGGCATATTTCATCAACCTTGTCCCTATCTAATCCAAGGAGCGCAGCCATGAGTCCTTTGCCTTCAGGGACTGCCTCCTGCATCAATTGACCCCGCTTCTCTGTAAGCCTTACAGCATCCTTGAATGTAAGAACTGATGCTGCAACCAGTGCTGAGTATTCACCGAGGCTGTGTCCTGCAACAACAGAAGGTGATAAGCCTTTTGACTTTAGAACCATGTATGCTGCAATGCTCGCTGCAAGAAGGCAAGGCTGCGTCCTAAAGGTCTTATTCAGTTCTTCTACAGGCCCGTTAAAACTCAGTTTTGCAACATCATATTTGAGTGCATCAGAGGCTTCCCTGTAGAGAGTCTTTACCTCCTCAAAATTATCATACAAGTCTTTCCCCATGCCGACATGCTGCGAACCCTGCCCCGGAAAAACAAAGGCGATTTTCACAGTAGACAGCAGACAGTAGACAGCAGACAGGGGAAAAGACCTATCAGTTCTGTTCTAACTTTTAATTTTAACTTTTTAATTTTCAACTTCATCCCTTAGCCTCTTTTACTTTCTTTATTAATAATGGAATAAGCTCATAAAGGTCGCCTACTATTCCATATGTCGCAACATTAAATATTGGAGCCTCCGGATTCTTATTTATTGCAATGATTATGTCAGATGATTGCATGCCAACCAGATGTTGAACAGCGCCTGATATCCCGCAAGCTAAATATATCTTTGGACATACAGTCTTCCCTGTCTGACCTACCTGATGCCTGTATGGAATCCAGCCTTCGTCAACCGCTGCCCTTGATGCAGCAACGGTTGCATCGAGCGCCTCTGCAAGTTCGAAAAGAAGATTAAATCCCTTTGCATTGCCAAGACCCCTTCCGCCTGCAACAATAATATCTGCTTCCTGAAGATTTACCCTGCATTCGGACTCTTCTTTCACTGTCTCCACAACCCTTGTCCTGCATAATAGATTTTCTGCTGATACTGAAACAATCTCTCCCTTTCTGTCAGGGTTATATTCACCCTTTTTCATGACTCTCGGTCTCACTGTGGCTATCTGAGGGCGATGGTTCGGGCAAAGTATTGTAGCCATTATATTGCCGCCAAATGCAGGACGTATCTGTAAAAAATTCCGTGTTTCTTTGTCTATTTCCAGTGCTGTACAATCTGCGGTGAGCCCTGTCCTTAATCTTGCTGCAACCCTTGGAATAAACGAGCGGCCGATTGGCGTTGCCCCTGCAAGAACTATTTCTGGTTTATGCTCTCTTATCAGATTAACAAGAAGTCTTGAATAAGGCTCGTCATTAAACTTTTCGAATATGGGACTATTTGAGTGGTATACTCTGTCAGCGCCCCATGCAATAAGCTCCTTTGCATCTTTTTCAGAGGCCCCGAATAAAACTGCAGAAAGCTCTGTCTTAAGTTCATCAGCAAGTCTTCTTCCTGCTCCGAGCAGTTCATATGAGACAGATGCGACTTTTCCTTCCCTCTGTTCAGCAAATACCCAGACCCCTTTCCCCTCTTGAATTTTTTGGACTTCCTGGACCTCCGGGATTTCCTTTATCGCACCCTCAGGACATGCAGAGATACATGCCATACACATCTGGCAGTATTCATTAATAAATGCCTTCCCTTCTTTCATCTCTATCGCAGTGAAGGGACAGGCACTTACGCATGTCTCGCAGCCGGTGCATTTTTCTCTGTCAACGACTATAGGCATCTGAGCTTTTGTAACTCCTCTACGAGCTGGGCAACCTGTTCCTCGATGGTTCCATGAAGCATTCTTCTATCAGCCCTCGTCTCAGGGGCAAAGATGTTCTTTACCTGTGTTGGCGAGCCTTTAAGCCCTGTGTCTTTTTCATCAACACCCAGTTCTTTGTGTCCGAGTTTCTTAATCTCTGCTTTCTTAGCTGCCATCTTACCCTTTAAAGAAGGCAGCCTTGGTACATTTAATTCTTTTACTACTGTTAGGAGCACTGGCAGTGTTGATTCAACAATATCATAACCTTCGTCCATCAGGCGCTGAACCCTGATCGAATCTGATTTAACAGCCTCGATCTTTCTGATATAAGAAATATGAGGGATATTCAGAAACTCTGCAATCTCAGGCCCGACCTGCGCTGTATCGCCGTCTATTGCCTGTTTGCCGCATATAATTATGTTCGCTCCGATCTTTGCTATTGCCTTTGAGAGTGTGTATGCGGTCGCCCATGTGTCAGAGCCTGCAAATGCCCTGTCACTTAAGAGCACGGCTTCGTCAACACCCATTGATATTACCTCTCTCAAGGCTGATTCTGCCTGCGGAGGCCCCATTGTCAGGGCAGTGACTTTGCCTTTGGTTAATTCCTTAATCTGAAGCCCTGCCTCAACCGCATGCATGTCATAAGGGTTAATAATAGTTGGAACCCCGTCCCTTATAAGAGTGTTGGTCTCAGGATTAATCCTTACCTCTGCAGTATCAGGCACCTGCTTTATGCAGACAACTATATTCATCTCTATTCAGTCTTTTCCATAATTATTTTAAATCAGAACAATACAGGTTCTAATTATACGATTTTAAGATGGAGCGTGTAAAGGCATCAAAGTGGGTAACCCCTTCAAGCGCTTATATCAATTGCACCGATTAAAAGACTCGGCGTTCCGATGTTGCCGTAGAACCTGAGGTCATCTCCGAATGCCTCGATTTTCCCAAAAAGGCTTAGTATATCTCCTGAGATCACTGCCTCTTTCACAGGGAATTTTACCTCTCCGGTTTCTACCCATAAGCCTGACACCCCGATAGAAAATTCTCCTGATATCGGGTTTGCAGTGTGTATCCCCATTGCCTCGGTTATATAAAGCCCTTTATTCAGTGAACTCAAGAGATTTTTAAAGGGTATGCCGTCAGAATCGGAAACGGATTTGAGATAGAGATTAGTTATGCCTACCGAAGGAAGTCCTGTGTACCCTCCACGCACAGCATTGCCAGTTGAATTAACACCATCTTTTTTTGCAGTGTATGTGTTGTACAAAAAGCCCTGGAGCGTTCCTTCCCTTATTAAAACCTTCTCTGATGTCGGAACCCCCTCATCATCAAAAGGCCTTGTACCGAGCCTTCGTGGAATCAGGCCGTTGTCGAAAAGGTTTATATTTGAACTTATTACTTTCTGTCCAAGCCTGTCCTTCAGTAGAGACCTGCCTTTCTGCACCGATTCTGCTGAAAGGGATGAAGCAAATACCCCAAGAAATTCTGAGACCACTGAATTATCAAGTAAGACAGGAGCTTTTATAGTCTTAATCTTCCTTGAACCGAGTAACTGTACTGCACGCTTTGCAGCATTTTTTCCAACACCTTCAAATGATATATCTTTCAAAAACCTGCTCCCCTCAAAATCCCATCCCATCTGGCTCTCGCCATTTTCCTCTGCAACGGTCATTACCTGGGCCGTGTATTTCGTGTAAGGATAGGATATATCAACACCCTTTGAGTTTAATATCAGTATCTCACCGCTGTTGAATATACCCGAGGCCTTTCTTGTTTTTTTTATCCTGCTGTCAAAATCCCTTGCTGCTTTTTCTATTGAGAGAACATATTTTATTGCCTCGTCTTCTTTTATATCCGCTGAGTCGCTGTCAAATACCTCTATTCCCGCGCTCCTCTTTTTATCTCGAAAGCTTTCGGGAGGTAGTGAGGGGGGATTAGGAAGGTCCAGATATTCATCCATATCAGCCCATTTCGCTGTCTCGGTAGCACTCTTGACAACTGATTCTATCTCATCAGCAGATGTTGAATAAGAAAATCCCAGTCTTTTATCCTGTATCACACGCAGTGAATAACCAAAACTGAGAGAGGACTCTATCGCATCTATCGTCTGATCTTTTACTTCCAGGGAGAGATTTCTGGATGATTTTATATACACCTCTGCCTGGTCTGCACCTTTTTTGAGGGCAAGCTCGATAAGTTCAGACGCAAATTCTCTGTCAGTCTTCATAGTATGTTGCAGATGCTGTGTCTGATTCCCATACTGTAACTGCAGAGACCTGAACAAATTCACTGGCGAGTTTTTTGTTGAGAGAATCGTATATCCATTTTGCTATGTTTTCAGATGACGGGTTTTTTTCTGTGAACGGGAAGATATCATTTAAAAATGAATGGTCTAATGGTTCTATAACCTCATTCAGAAGTTTTTTTATATCGTGAAAATCCATTACTATGTCTATATCATTCAGCCTTTCAGCCACCACATGCACCTGAACCTTCCAGTTATGTCCATGCATTTGTTCGCATTTGCCTTTGTATCCTCTCAATTGGTGCGCAGCAGCGAATGTTGTCTCTACCATGAGTTCAAACATCTTGTCCCTTTCTTTTTACGCAGATATTCAACCTGTCACCCAAGTCCTTCACTTGTCATTCAGAGCGAAGCGAAGAATCTCGCTTTTCTGCTCAGGATAAACTCCGCAAGGAATCTCGTCTTCAGAGATTGCTCGCAATGACATTGAAAATCTATTGTTTTTCATTTTGCATCGGTGGCCGTCTTCTTGAATATCGAAATATACGGGAGGTTTCTGAATTTATTGTCATAATCAAGGCCGTAACCCACAACATATTCATTCGGTATTTCAAACCCTACATAGTCCAGAGGAACGTCTACCACCCTCCTCTCTTTTTTGTCGAGGAATACACAAATCCTAAGACTCTTCGGACCCCTCGCAAGTATCCTCTCCCTTAAATAATTAAGGGTTATGCCTGAGTCAGCAATGTCCTCTATCAGCAGGACATCTTTGTCTGATATATCCTCTCTGATATCGTAGTAAACCTTGACCTCTCCTGTTGTGCTTTCCTTCATATAGCTTGAGGCTATTATAAAATCAACAGCCAATGGAACTCTTATCATCCTGACAATATCAGAATAGAACATAAATGCTCCCTTCAGTATTCCAACTGCAAGAAGGTTTTTACCTTCATAGTCAGACGATATCCTGTCAGCGAGTTCTTTTACCTTGTTCTGAATCTGCTCAGATGTAAAGAACGGTTTTCCTATAACCATTTAGAACCTCCTTTTATAAAATACTATCACAAATTTGCATGAGTCAGATAGGGCATGGTATTTGAGCGGATGCATCAACTTGAAACAAAATGTATCTTCAGCGTCGTATTGCCCAACTGAATAATGTCCCCACCTAACAATTCTATTTCTTTAACCTCTTTACCGTTGACTATGCTGCCGTTTGTGCTGTCAAGGTCTTTAAAAACAATATGCCCTCCCGACGCCTCTAAGGACGCGTGTCTTTTTGAGATTGTCATATCCCTGATCCGTATGTCTGCATCCCTCCGACCTATTGTGCATGGGAGCGGGACATTGAATTTATTACCTTTCTGCGGTCCTTCGGTTATCTCAATTCTTACTCTCGCCGGTTTTTCTTCTTTAATTTTTATCGTTGAGTGTGCATCGGGTTTTGGTTTAACAGCTTCCTTGCGCTCATACAGCAGGGCGTCCGCTATAAGGAACGGCTTAATCTCGGCTGTATCAGCTGCTTCTGATGTTTTGATATCGCGGTATACCATTGCAGCAACAGGTGTTTTATCAGCAGGATATGCATAGAGGAGCATCTGCTCTGCAATAGAACTGCCCTCCTGTATTTTAGATGTATCTGCAAAATGTGCCGTCTTTGGTTCGCCTGAATGAAAATAAAAAAAATTATGTACCTTATTTTTTTTCAGTATAACAAAGGCTGCTGCCTTTTCATTTTTAATCTGGTCAAGAATACTGTCAAGATTAATCATATCTGTCGTTGCCTTTAAAGAAGGCTCTCTCTGAAGAAATACGAGCATCCCTTTAAGCAGGACAGGGTCAGTTTTATAGAGGGAGAGAGTTTTTTGTTTTGTGCCAGCAGACATATGCTGCAGGAAGTCTTTTATGCTTAAGGGCATGGGCTTGCCATTTGTGATATAGCCTGCTGCATAGGCATCGCCTCTCAGAAAAAACAAAAAATATGAAGCCCCTGGTTCGTCAACCTTGATTATGCCCATAAAGGCTTCTCCTGCCTTATCTATCTCATCTATGGTAAGGGTAAAAAACTCGGTTGTATATGGCTTATTCTTAAATATTACCTGACCTTCCGGGAAAATCTCTCTTGTCATACCACTATTGTTTTATATACTTCTTTTTTTGTCAATAATATTTCATAAATCTGTATCCATACTATGATTAAGAAGGATTACCCTTATCTCAAACAAGGGTTTTAAAAAGCCCGGGGTCCAGATCCTAACGAACGAAAGCCGCCTTTAAAAGACAAACCATCGGTCCGGCTGATGAAAAGTTATTAATTATTAAATGCTAAATGATCCCGGCTATAGTGATTCACACAGGGCCTTTACTTTTTCTAAAACAGTGTCGGCCTCCCTTATATTCATCTTTTCTACAACAAGCCTGTCTGCAACAACACCGAGTAGCTGCCCGGGCACATCGTAATCGATCTCAAAGGTAAGATTTGTACCTCCTGCGTCGCCCTCAAAACGATATGTTTCTTTGATAGGGAATGCACCTTCCATCTTAAGAGCGAACATCTTGTCCTTCTCATACCCGATAACACTGCCCTTCCCTGAGAAGTTCACGCCGAGCATCCTGTAGACCCATTCAAATGTAGTGCCTGTATCAGGGGTCTTGTTAGATACATTCTTGACGTCAACAAGACTTGTTACATATCTCGCCCAGTTTTCAGGACTTGTTACATAATCAAACACCTTTGATAAGGGGGCATTAATATTTATAGTGCGTGTTATGTGTGCCATATATTCCCTCCTGTTAATATAGTTTTATAGAAAGTCTATCATAAAAAAAGGAAATTGCAAATTAGATTATCCGGGGCAGAAGGGATTGATACATCATAAATATTATCTTGGCAGGTCTTGAAAAGCTTCTTCTTTAGCTAAATTGTTTTATGGTGAGTCTATTATCTGTCTGACCTCTTCAGGCATTGAGCCTAACTGACCAATTTTCTTTTTTATAAAAGAATTGCTCATCATAAGTTTCATGGATGTAAGCATATAATCTTTCTTGAACTCATCCCCATCTTCCATAATTTCTGCATACTTATTCATATAAAAAGCCCTGTAACAATCAACTATCGCTTTGTCAATATCGTCGATGGTCATATTTTTCGGTCTAATCACAGGGTCTATAAGATTATATTTCCTGTAGTCATAGACCTCAATGTAATCCTTAAGCTCCTCATAGATATCTGCATAGGGCCATGGCGCAATGGCAAGGAAGTGGGCAAAGTCAGGATTGAAATCAATCGCAAGTCTCAGGGTTCTTTCTATGGAATCCATTGTCTCATCTGGAAAGCCGAGTATCATAGAAGTCTCTGTGATAATACCGTATTCCCGCAGAAGTCTTAGTGCCTCTCTTGACTCTTCTATGCTGAGATCCTTTTTAATATAGTCCAGGCTTGTCTGTTCTGTCGCCTCGGTACCAACATATATGTGAATGATGCCTGCTTTCTTATACTTGTGCAGGATATCCCTGTCTCTTATAATATCCCCTGCCCTCGTCTCCATCAGGATTTTTATGTCAAGATCTCGTTCTATCAACAAATCGAGGAACCTCTCCCATCGCTCTCTGTCCGGTGTAGGATAATCATCTGTAAGAAGAACTACATTAACTTTGTATTTCTTGCTGAGTTCCTCCATCTCTCTTATCAAATCCTCTGGTGACCTTGCCCTCCAAGTCCTTCCCCAGAATTTTTGCTGAGAACAAAATGTGCATTCTTTCTCACATCCTCTCGATGTAGAAATTGCGCCAAGTCTTGAACCAGGCAGGATAAAGTATGTATAGTCGCTCCAGTCAAGAAGGTCCCAAGCCATCGGAAGATTATCAAGGTTGTGTATGTATTCGCGCCCTTCTGTTTTGAAAATTCTGCCTTTATCTTTATAGACAATGCCTTTAACCCCGTTTAAATCTCTGCCATCCCTCACTGAGGTAAGGAGTTCTGGAAGTGTAATCTCTCCTTCGCCGCACACAATATAATCAAGACCCTCTGTTAGAGAAAAGAGTTCTTCATACATAAAAGTTGAATGAACCCCGCCCATTATGGTCTTCACCTCTGGATTTAACTCTTTAGCGAGTTCAATAACCTTAATCGCATCTATGCTTGTGCATGTTATAGCTGAGACAGCAACAAAATCAGGCTTTGACTCCATAAGTTTTTTGCCTATTTCATGGTATCCCACGTTCTTTGTCATTGCATCATATATCTCAGCCTCAAACTTAGCAGCCCTGACAGCGCCTGCGAGATAAACATAGTAGAGCGGAACCCAGCTCCCTGCAACCTCTACAACCCCTGCATGAAAGGGAGGCGTAATAAAGAGGATCTTTTTCATAGATTTTCCCTTTTCCCCCGTAATTATCTTGCCAGATTCTGATTTGATTTTATATCCTTTATTCTATTGTTTAATTTTACCCATAAATATACTCCAGTTCCAACTAATGCAAAGGCAAGGACATGTTTGGCTATCAGGGCTGGCACCTGGTTTTTTCCCACAGCATTTGCCCATTCAAAATCTTTATACGCTATGGTTCTCGGGATACCGCCTATGAGTATCCAGCAAAGAGAGAACCTTGCAAGTTTTGTTATACCTCTATATATACTGAGAAAGTAAACTGTTACATCAGTATTGGTGTTATCGTCATATTTCTTGACGATTAGCCACATGGCAATACCGCTTGCTGCAAGGAGGGCAGTTGCCACATCGTGAAAATAATTGTTCATCATTATAAATACACCAAGTGCAGGACTCATACTAACTTTTATTATAGTGTAATGCGTTTAGAGCGTAGCGCGTATTAAAACTCTCTCCTTCCTTTCCCTTGCATACTCCTTAAATGCCCTTCCCTGAGGGTACTGGATCATCCATGATGTAATATGGCTCATCGGGAAACCCCTCCATGATATCTGAAACATCCTCTGCAATATTTTGGGGATAGTAAAAAGATCTGCCCTCAGTTTTATAATAGCATCTTCCCTTTGTTCAGGAGTCATCGTGGGATGTTCGAAAACTGCATGATTACCATCAAAACTGTTCCAGTCAAGACCATGGATAAGATAAGGCTCGTATGCCTCGTAAAGCTCTGTGCCCGGGAAAGGGGTTGTCATGACCGGATGTGCAGAAACCTTTAGTTCATCGCATAGATTGAGGATACCTTCAAAATCATCTCTCATGTCCTGCCTTCCACCAACCATTATAAAGAGCATTACTTCGATACCAAAATCCCTTATCTTTTTTATAGCATCACGCCTATCCTTCCCTTGCTTTCCCACAGCCTTATATTCCTTAAGGCTCATCATATTATTGGACTCCCAGCCAACAAGAACTGCGGTCAGACCTGCCTTTCTCGCATACCCAAGCAGTTCGTCTGAACGGGGATGCTGCACCGATACAAGATCACCCGAGCCAAACCACCATTTTCCTTTTACATTTTTGCTCATCTCCCTGTAGAGATCTATCGTGTGGTTTATATCCACACCCCATATATTGTCATCTATCCCCCAGAAAAGCCTCCATTTGCTTGCGGCAACCTCTTCAACGACCTCATTAACCGGCCTTTTCCTGACTTTTCCACCAAAGAATTTGTGAACAGAACAAAACGTACAACTAAAAGGACAGCCCCGTGAGGTTTGAAAATAGCCATAAACATAATTTGTTCTCCAGAGATTCGTTACAGGCCTGGGCAAGCCAATAAGGTCAGAGAACCTGCCGTTATAAACAGGCTTCAATCTGTTGTTATTGACATCATCAAGGAGTTCTTTCCATATTCCTTCCGCCTCCCCGAGTATGACAGCATCAGCATGTTGCCTCGACTCATCAGGCATCGCTGTAACATGCATCCCGCCAAGTGCAACCTTTTTACCCATTGACCTGAGCTCATCCGACATTTGATAAACCCATGGTGCCTGTGGGGTAAGAACAGTAAACCCTACAAGGTCGGCATCCACAGCCGCAGGGTTAAATTGCTCTTTATTGGCATCCAGAAGCTCAACATGGATATCAGGTCTTACCTGATAAGTAAGACCTGCCATATATTCAAGAACAGGCGGGGCTATCGGAAGACCTTTTGACATTTGCCCTTTCTCGCCGAATGGAGGAGAAACGAGAAGTAATTTCATTTTGATAATTTAACATATAAGCTATAAATTGTGTCAACGAAGAATTTGATTGAAAAATGTAGGATTTAAAAGTATAATTACTCATGTGTATACAAATTATATACACTCTTTCCCCCTTAGATTTTATTAGGTTTACATCAGATTTCAGAAGGAAAGTGTATTTATTAAATATACAGCAACCTGCGTAAGAACCGTGATTTTAAGGCAAATTCATTGGTTTTTTAGTTTTTATAAGGTGGTATTATTCTTGCTTCCTCTTGTTTTAAGATTGGGCGAATAGAATTTATTCGACGTAATACAGATGGAGGCATAATTATGGAAAAAAAGGGAAAGATTTTAGTATTAGACGACGACCCTGTTGTAACTCTCAGTTGTAAAAGAATTCTCGGTGCTGAAGGTTACAATATCATAACCACTGATAAGGGCGAAGATGCAATAAAGAAAGTTTCTAATGAAGAGTTTGACCTCCTCATCTCTGATATAAGGCTCCCTGATGTGAACGGCATTATCGTATTAAAAGAATCCAAAATAATTCAGCCCAAGCTTGATGTAGTCATAATTACAGGATATCCGACCTTAGAAGATGCCAAAGAATCTGTAAGACTTGGAGCATTTGAATATATCGAGAAGCCTTTCACTCCAGATTTTATGATAAACGTTGCTAACAAGATATTTGATCAGAGAGGCTGGATTTTAAGGAAGGCATTTATTGATGAATTCAGGAATGATATCGTATCACTCAGAGATACGGAGAATCCCGTCATCTTTTATAAAGAGGGCACATGGGCAAGGCCGATCAGGGATGGGCTCTGGGAGATTGGTTGTGACATAAGATACTGGCTGTTGAGCGGCCAGCTCATGTATATCGATATTCCTGAGGGAATAAATATAATTGCAGCAGGAGAATCCTTCGGCAAAATCTTATCGGGTTCAGGCCAGACCGAGGACCTTATTTCGCCAATGACCGGGAAGGTCAAAGAGATTAACATTAATGCTAATACAGCTATGAGCGCCCTCATACGTGACAACTTGAGCGAGGGCTGGCTCCTGTGGTTAGCGAGGATTCAACCAATAACGGTTTAAATAAGTGTAAAGTTAAAAGTTAAGAGTTAAAAGTTGTTGAGATTTGAAATTTGAGATTTGAGATTTGAAATTTTTGTGAGGGGGTAGTATATGGCAGAAGCCGCTAAGATTCTTGTTGTGGACGACGAAATAATTGTAATAAAAAGTGCCGAAAGGGTTCTTAGTGCAGAGGGGTATCATGTCGAAGGGGCTTTAAGTGGAAGAGAGGCAATACTCAAGATGGAACAGAACAACTACAACCTTGTCCTGACAGACCTCAAGATGCCAGAGGTTGACGGAATCACTTTGATAAGATGGATGAAAAAATCAAAGCCGGATATCGGGATTGTGATTATTACAGGTTATCCATCTCAAGACACGATCAAAGAGGCACTGGAACTCGGCATCATCGATTACGTGCCTAAACCTTTTACGCCTGCGGCGCTGGTAGATGTAACTCAGAGGGCATTAGAATGGGTAAAGGGGAAAGTTTATGTTGAAGAGAAGCCTAAAGAAGAGTTCCCGCCTTCTATGCTCAATGAACTGGACAGGATTATCAAGGAATATAAAAACAAACCTGGCTGTCTGATACCAGTGCTCCAGCGTGCACAGGAAATTGTAGGGTATCTTCCGCCTATAGTTCAAAAAAGAATTTCCAAAGGATTAAATATACCGACAGCAGAAGTGCACAGTGTTGTCTCTTTTTATTCTTTCTTCACCATGAAACCGAGGGGCGACCATAATATCAGGGTATGTCTCGGCACTGCCTGTTATGTAAAAGGGATTGAAGGAGTCCTGAGTAAAATAAGAGAGGCATTAAAGATAGACATTGGAGAGACCACAGAAAACAGAAAGTTTTCACTTGAGGGCGTTCGATGCCTTGGAGCCTGTGGGCTTGCGCCTGTCATGGTTATTGACCAGGAAACATATGGCGCCATGACTCAAAAAAAGGCATTAGATGTTATCAGTCAGTACGAGCCGACAATTTTAAAATCAACAGCCTCAGAAGAAATAGAAGAAGAAATAGCGGAGAAGGAGGGGTAAGATGCCGAGATTAACCATAGATGATCTTCGGAAGATTAAAGAAAAACATAAAGCAGATTTTACCTTGAGAGAGGGCGGGTACAGGGCGAAGGTCACTGTCCATATGGGAACATGCGGAATAGCTGCAGGTGCAAGGAACGTTATGACTGCCCTGATGGATGAAATAACTAAATCAAATGTAAACGATGTTATAGTTACAACCTCTGGCTGTGCAGGGCTATGTGCGCGTGAACCATTGGCGACCGTAGAGATAATGAACAAGCCGCCGGTTAAGTATTGCGATCTGAACGATGAAAAGATCAGAGAGATATTCAAAGAACATGTGCTTGGCGGAAACCCTGTAGAAAAATATGCTTTGGTAGTAGGCAGTGAGACGACATACTAAAAAGACAGGCAAAGGCAGAGGTAAAGTAAGATTTTAGGAGGATATTAATGGAAAAGTTTCGTGCGAACTTAATGCTATGCGCAGGAACAGGTTGTGTTGCCAGCGGAACCATGAAGGTGAAGAAAGCTCTCCAGGAGGAGTTAAGAAAGAGGGATCTCGATGAAGAGATAAAGATAGTCCTGACTGGTTGCAATGGCTATTGTGCCGAGGGACCGGTCATGGCGGTTTATCCCGATGAAGTCTTTTATCAGAAGTTAACGGTCGAGGATATCCCCAAATTAGTTGAAGAACATTTTCTGAAAGGCAGGCCTTACCAGAAATTGATGTTTAAAGAGCCTGAGAAGAAGACCGCCATCCCTATGATGAAGGATATCCCCTTTTTCAAGCATCAGGTCTTGAGGGTTTTGAGGAATAAAGGGCTTATTGACCCTGAAAAGATCGAAGAATATATTGCCAGAGATGGTTATCAGGCAGCTGCAAAGGCGCTTACACAGATGACCGTTGAGGAAATAATAAAGGTTGTAAAAGACTCGGGACTGAGGGGAAGAGGCGGTGCAGGTTTTCCCACAGGATTGAAATGGGAATTTGCATCAAAGGTCAAATCCGATGTCAAATTTATGCTGTGCAATGGCGATGAGGGTGACCCCGGCGCTTTCATGGACAGGTCTGTTATGGAGGCCGACCCGCATTCAGTTATTGAGGGTATGATTATAGGCGCAAAAGCAATAGGAGCACATCACGGTTATATTTATGTCAGGGCTGAGTACCCGCTGGCTGTTAAACGCCTCCAGATAGCAATTGATCAGGCTACAGAGGCAGGGCTCCTCGGTAAAAATATCCTGGATACCGGATTTGATTTCGAACTTGAGATATATCAGGGAGCCGGCGCCTTTGTGTGCGGTGAAGAGACTGCATTGATGCGTTCTATAGAGGGCAAACGCGGAATGCCCCGACCAAGGCCTCCATTCCCTGCACATAAAGGTTTATGGGATAAGCCGTCAGTGCTGAACAATGTCGAAACCTTAGCGCAGATAGCTCCCATTATCATTAATGGTTCAGAATGGTATAGAAGCCTGGGCACTGAAAAGAGCACCGGCACCAAGGTGTTCGCTCTCACAGGCGCTGTCAACAATGTGGGATTGGTTGAGGTTCCTATGGGCATCCCTTTAAGGACAATTATATACGATATCGGCGGTGGGATAAGGAAGGGCAGAAAATATAAGTCAGTTCAGCTCGGCGGGCCGTCAGGAGGGTGTATCCCTGAAAGTCTTCTTGATACGCCTGTGACTTACGAGGATATTGTTGCGACCGGTGCGATTGTCGGATCAGGCGGAATGGTTGTCATGGATGACAATACATGTATGGTGGGCACAGCTAAATTCTTCCTTGAGTTTACAGCAGATGAATCCTGCGGGAAGTGCACACCATGCAGGGTGGGGACAAAAATACTTCTCGATATCCTTACTGACATTACAGAAGGCAGGGGGAAAGAAGGCGATATAGAGACACTGCAGGATCTCGGCAGAGATATAATTACTACATCATTGTGCGGTCTGGGGCAGACAGCTCCTAATCCGGTACTTACAACAATAAAATATTTCAGGGAAGAATACGAATCACATATAAAAGACAAATGGTGCAAGGCAGGTGTATGCCGCAACCTTGTTACATTCTGGATAGATGAAAAACTCTGCAAAGGCTGCGGTGCCTGTTTAAGGGCATGCCCGTCAAAAGCCATAGTCGGAGAGAAGAAAAAACCACATAAGATTATCCAGGAACTATGTGTACATTGCAGAACCTGCTATGAGACGTGCAAATTCAAATCCATAAGAATACTGCCTGCTGGCTATGAAAGCGGTCCATCCGAATTAGTCGAGGTAACAGCAACAGAAGGTGAAACAACAAAGGGGGAAGCTTAAATGGTAGAACTGACAATAGACGGCAAAAAAATCTCGGTTGAGGACGGTACTACAATTCTTAAGGCTGCCCAGATGAACGGGATTAAAATACCGAATCTCTGTTATGACAAAAGGCTCAGACCCTATGGGGGTTGCAGGTTGTGTGTTGTCGAAGCAGAAGGTCAGCCGAGACTTTTAGCTTCATGTTCAACACCTGTAGCATCTGGAATGATTATAAAAACGGATACGCCAAAACTCAGGAAGGCCCGCCAGACTGTCCTTGAACTGCTGTTGATCCACCATCCATTGGACTGCCCGATATGCGACAAGGCCGGGGAGTGTGACCTTCAGGATGTAGCATACGAATATGGAAAGCCAGAGGGGCGATTTATAAGGCACAGGAAAGAAGCCCTGCCTGATGTCAGGGGCCCTCTGATAGAGCTGACTGCAAACAGGTGCATTCTCTGCGGGAAATGTGTGCGAATTTGTGCTGAGCATCAGGGAAGAGGAGCGCTCGGATTTATAGGGAGAGGATTCTCAACAGTAGTTCAGCCTGCATTTGGCGAAATCCTTAAGTGCGATTATTGCGGGCAGTGCATAGACATATGTCCTACTGGTGCGCTCTTGAGTAAACCATCCAAGTTTCAGGCGCGTGCCTGGTTCCTCGAAGAAAAGGACACGATATGTCCATTCTGCGGCTGCGGCTGTACCCTCACATTAGGTCTGAGGGAAGGGAAGATACTGAGATCCAGAGGTAAGGAAGACAACGGGGTAAGCGATGGCAACCTTTGCGGAAGGGGCAGATTCGGCTTTGATTATATTTACAGCGAGAATCGTCTAAAAACACCGATGATAAGAAAAAATGGCGAGCTTGTGCCGGCATCATGGGATGAGGTGCTGAACTATATCAGTGACGGACTGAAATTTATCACAGCGTCGCACGGCGCCTCTTTTATAGGGGCAATAGGTTCGCATAGATGCACAAACGAAGATAACTACATGCTGCAGAAATTTATGAGAAATGTTATCGGCTCGAATAACATTGATTCATCTGCTGCCTTTGGTTACGCCCTTGTAGAGAAGGCGTGGGAGAAGGCCTTTAATCAAAAAGGCCATCGTATAAATCTTAAATCCCCTCTCGACAAAGAGGTAATTTTTATCCTCGAGTCTGATTTAAGCATAACGCATCCTGTTTTTGGATTGAGTATTCTGGAGGCAAAAAGAAAAGGTTCCAACCTTATCGTTGCTGACAGCAAAGAGACAAAACTAACAAGACACAGTTCACAGTGGCTCGGGATAAAACAGGGTACTGCAATAGCACTTCTGAACGGAATGATGAAGATTATAATAGACAAAGGTCTTTTTGATAGAGAAAAGGCTTCAAAGGTTTCAGGTTTCTCATCACTTGAATCAGCATTAAAAGATTACACACCTGATAAGGTTTCTAAGATTACAGGGATTGCAGCGGAAGGGCTTGTATCTGTTGCAGAGATATTTGCAAAGGCTAAGAGCAGGATGCTGTCCCTTTCAATCGGTATTTCCGAAAATACAAAGGGATTAGATACGGTTTTAGCTGCTGCAAATCTGATTACCTTAATGGGCGACAGCCCCGATTCGCTCCAGATACCGGCTGAATACTCTAACACCTTTGGAATTTATCAGGCAAGTGCAAGGCCGGCTATGGAAATGCCCTCTGGAAAAGATATTTTAGAGATGCTGTATAATCCAGGTTCTCTCAGGGCTCTTTATATCATGGGAGAAGATCCGGTTGTGACATTCCCTCATAATTCAAAGATTATCAGAGGATTAAAATCATTAGACCTTCTGATTGTGCAGGACATTGCATTTACAGAGACAGCGAAATTAGCCCATGTGGTCCTGCCTGCTTCAAGCTGGGCAGAAAAAGACGGGACATTCACCAATGCCGAAGGAATTACACAGCGACTGCATAAGGTGGTAGACTCAACGGGTCAGTCCCTTCCTGACTGGTTGATTATCAGGAACCTGTCCTGGGCAATGGGAAAAGACATTGGTACCAGAGGTCTCGATGGCATCTCGGAAGAGATAAAGTCATTGCCCGGCCTTCAACCCCCAAGCTCCAACTCTCGGCCTTGTTTCAATCCTGTTCACTATTCCTATGGTGAAGAGCCGGATACAGACTATCCGATGGCCATGGTTACAAGGGATATACTACAACATTCCGGGAGCATGTCAACAAGGTCTAAATCGCTTGACGTCGTTGTTTCTGAGGGCTTGCTTGGTATAAATGATGAGGATGCTAAAAAGCTCGGCATTTTAGATAACAGTCATGTTAAGGTAACATCAAAACGTGGGACTGTTTATCTTAAGGCAAAGGTGACTGATACGATTCCGGTTGGCACTGTGTATGTCCCGGTGCATTTCCCTCACGGACGTGTTAATGCACTGACTCACTATTCAGCCAACGGTGGAATCTCCATAGACGCAGTGAGGGTTGAGTCAGCAAAAGGATAAGATGACGTTAAATGAAATTAAAGACATACTTCGGGCAAATGTACTTACAAAGTGTGATACTAATATGCATATTGAGAGGGTCTATAGTGCGGACCTTATGAGTGATGTCCTGGCATTCTGTGAACCTGAATCCTTGCTTATAACAGCGCTAACCAATGCCCAGGTCATACGCACCGCAGAGTTCGCTAATATAAAGATGATTGTCTTTGTACAAGGCAAACGGCCTGATAGAGAAACGGTGGCTCTTTCAGAAGAAAAGAAAATTCCCGTTCTTATTACAAACCTTTCTATGTTTGATGCCTGTGGCAGATTATATGAGAAGGGATTGCGAAGTTGTCCTGATGCAGAATAAATGTGAAAAAACCGCTGAAGGCGTCTTTTTCCTGACGGGTAAGGACTTTTCTAATGCAGGTGTTGCCTCCAGTGAACTTAAGGCTATACTCGAAAAGATGGGTATTAATCACGGCATTATAAGGAGGGCAGCCATAGCCGCCTTCGAGGCAGAGATGAATGTAATAATATATACCCCTGCAGGCATGATGCGGTATTCGATCACACCTGACTACCTCAAGATTGTAGTGGAAGATATGGGGCCTGGCATCGAAGACATCGCTCTCGCCATGACAGAAGGTTACTCAACAGCCCCTCATTATATAAGGGAAATGGGTTTTGGCTCAGGCATGGGGTTACCAAACATCAAGAAGAATGCAGACGAGATGAAGCTTTCCTCAACTCCCGGTGCAGGAACCACTTTAGAGTTTATTATAAAGATAAAAAGAGAGTAACACATGAAACTCCAGGAACTTGTTGATAGCTTATCCCTCGAGGTCAAAACAGCATCTTTTAATTTAACAAAAGAGGTGACCGGCGGCTATGTAAGCGACCTCCTTTCCGATGTTATAGCAAACAGCAAAGAGGGCAATATATGGGTAACCCTTCAGACCCATCAAAACATTGTTGCTGTTGCAACTCTAAGAGAACTATCAGGCATTATACTTGTGAATAATAGAACCCCTGACACAGAGACTTTGAAAAAGGCTGAAGAGGAAGGTTTGCCAATCATGGTGAGTCCTCTGCCAGCTTTTGAGCTTGTAGGCAGACTTTACAGCCTCGGCCTGAGATGCCAGTAGAGTTCAGGGCAGACCTCCATATACATACCTGCCTCTCGCCGTGTGCTGACTTATTAATGACTCCATTACGAATTGCAGAGAAGGCATCATCTCTGGGTCTGAATATAATTGCGATATGCGACCACAACTCTGTAGAGAATGCAGAGGTTGCAAAAAGACTGGCTAAAGAAAAGGGAATAAATGCGATTACCGGCATCGAGATAACTTCTTCTGAAGAAGTTCATATCCTTGGTCTTTTTGGCAATATAGCTGATGCCCTGAAGATGCAGGATATAGTTTATGAGAATCTCCAGCCCGAAGAAAATGACGAAGAGGTATTTGGTATGCAGGTTGTTGTAAATGAAGAAGACGAAGTTCTCGGTTTTAACAAAAGGCTGTTAATAGGATCAACTCGTCTTTCGGTTAGCAGAATAGTAGAGGTCATACATTATTTTGGCGGTCTCGCAATTGCAGCTCATATTGACAGGGAAGGATTCGGGATTATAGGGCAACTCGGCTTTATCCCGCCTGACTTGAAACTGGATGCCCTCGAAATCTCTTACAACACATCTATAGGTGAGGCAAAAAAAAGATTCAGGGAATACAGCCATATCCCGTGGATTACGTCATCCGATGCACATAAACTTGATGATGTAGGAAGGGTTTCAACAGGTCTTTTTATGGAACATTCGACATTTGAGGAACTTTGTCTTGCTTTAAAAGGTGTTGAAGGAAGAAAGGTTATATATTGAAATGGAAGAACTTTCATTGCATATACTTGACATCGTAGAAAACTCTATTGCTGCTGGGGCAAGAAGGATCGAGATAATAATCATTGAGGACATGAAAAAGGATATCTTTTCCATAGAAATAAAAGACAATGGCAAAGGGATAGACCCTGATACATTGAAAAAGGTTATGGATCCATTTTATACCACCCGAAAGACAAGGAGGGTTGGCCTTGGATTGTCTTTGCTTGCCCAGTCGGCAAGAGAGGCTGAAGGAGATATCTCTATTACGTCAGAGAAAGGTGTAGGGACAGTAGTCCATGCCTATTTTAAACACAGCCATATTGACAGAAAGCCATTGGGAAATATTACTGATACATTAATTGTGTTGATTGCTGGTAATCCTGAGATCGATTTCCTTTATGAACATAGACGGAACAGCAATACTTATTCCATAGACACAAGAGAAATCAGGTCAGAACTCGGAGATATACCATTGAATTCTCCGGATGTAATTGTGGCTATAAGAGAAGATATCCGGGATGGCTTGAAAGGCATTGCTGCAAACTAATCTGCCGGGCTTGCGAGTTCCGTTTGTCCGCTGTTATGAGTCTCGCAATATTACTCCCGCAGAGACGGGCTTTCTCCTCTTTTCTCTTTGACATATGCATCAACCTCTTTTCTGTACTCTTTCAGCAGCAGCCCTGATACGTCTCCAATCATGAAATCTACATTATCGACCCTGCAGGCAGACATCACCTCGGCTGTAGTATTTGTTATAAATACCTCTGATGCCCTGTATAGTTCATCCTGAGTGAATCTCCCCTCCCTGACTGTAATCCCATTTCTTGCAGCGAGGTCTATTACAATTGCCCTTGTTATCCCGTCAAGGATTCCGCATTCAACAGATGGTGTGCACAGGATATCATCCTTAACAAAAAACAGATTGCTTATTGTACCCTCTGTGAGATGACCTGATGCATTTAACATAAACGCCTCATAAGCGCCCTTTTCTTTTGCCTCTACCTTTGCAAGAATGTTATTCAAAAAATTAAGAGATTTTATCTGGGGATTGATTGCCGTTGTAAGGTTTCTTCTTGTCTCAGCGATTATCACCCTGATACCATTTTCATAATATGTTTCAGGATATTCCCTGAACTCCTCAGCAATAATTATAAATGTCGGCTTTTTACAGAGTTCAGGGTCAAGGCCAACAGGGCCATAACCCCTTGAAACTGTCAGCCGCATGTATGCACTTTTAAGAGAGTTTGCAGAAAGAGTTCTATATATGGCAGTTCTGACAGAGCCAGCATCCCTTGCAATATCAAGTCTGATCATTGATGCTGAACGGAAAAGTCTTTTAATATGCTCCTCGATCATAAAGACCACACCATCGTATGCCCTCATTGTTTCATATACTCCGTCTCCGTAGAGGAAACCGTGGTCAAATACAGAGATCTTTGCATCAGAGGCAGGAACTATTCCATCATTAATATAAACATACATGCATTCATTATATCATTTTAAAAATATCAGAGAGGCTGCATTTTAAACATCATGACACGGGGTGCAGATAAAAAGAATTGCGAATATGGTAAACTTAAGCGTGAAGAGGTGTAGACAGTGAGTATTTTTTACCCATAGATGGATTAAAAATGTCACACTTATTTTTTTGTGTAACTTAAATCATTGATTTAGCAATAATTTTTCTGCGTATCTTTGGCACTGTTATTGCAATACTTGTGAAGCTGAACGGAAGACAATGACTACAATAATGATGAGAAAATACTTTATAGAATACCTTGAATACTATAATCACCAGAAATATGTAAGACTATAGCCATGCCAGAGGCAACCTATCAGACGTGACAACTAAAGATGCTCATCGAATACATTAAGAATATCCCTATATTTAAACATCTTAAAGAGGCTCAACTCAAAGAAATAGCCTCAAGATGTAAAAGCGCCTTTTACAAGAAAGGTGATGCAGTTTTTTACAAGACCGACCTTAGCACAGACCTCTATATTGTCGTTTCAGGAAGACTCAAAGCCGTTCTTATAGATGAACAGGGCTCCGAAATTGTGCTTGCCTATTTTGAAAGCGGTAACTTCTTTGGTGAATTCAGTCTTCTCGATGGCAAAGGAAGATCAGCCACTATAGTAGCAGATGAGGATTCCGAGTTAGCTGTCTTAAAAAGAAACATATTTTTAGATCTGCTTCTTGAGGACTCAAAGATAGCTGTTGAACTAATGATTACATTGGTTGAGAGGTTGAGGAACTCTGATGCTATGATCGAGTCTCTCGCATTCCTTGAGGTGAGCGATAGACTTATAAAAACTCTTCTTAATGCTGCAGAGGTAGAGGGCAAGATTGGCGGTAAAGATTATTTAAAGAGCAAGAGGTTAACCCACAAAGAGCTTGCCTCACGGATAGGTGCATCGAGAGAGGCTGTATCAAAATGCATGAAGGTGCTTGTCTCAAAAGGCGTTATTAAAGAGCATGATGATTATATCCTGATTGCACGGGATGCAGTGAAACGGTCTGTTTAAAGTATGCTTATAGAAAATACAGTGTGAATTTTACCTTGACATGAGGAATGTTGTGTGAGATATCTATATATAGGCTGTTAATCAGGATATGGTCTGATAACTATTGTTTTATATAAAAAAAATTTAAATCTTCCTGATAAAAAAGAAAGGGCTTATAAAAGGTATGAAAAATTATTCTGGCAAAAGGATTCTTGTTACCGGCGGTGCTGGATTTTTAGGCTCGCATCTCTGCGAAAGGCTACTAAACGATAAGCATGAGGTTCTCTGTATTGACAATTTTTATACAGGCAGGCGTTCTAATATTGCCCATCTCTTAACGAACCCGCGCTTTGAAGTACTCCGCCACGACATTTGTTTCCCACTATACGTTGAGGTGGACGAGATATATAATCTGGCCTGCCCTGCCTCACCGATACATTATCAGTTTGATCCTGTTCAGACAACAAAGACCTCAGTGCACGGGGCTATTAATATGCTCGGTCTGGCTAAGAGATTAAAGGCGAAAATACTGCAGGCGTCAACTTCAGAGGTTTATGGTGACCCCACTGTGCATCCCCAGCTTGAAACTTATTGGGGGAATGTTAACCCGGTCGGGTTAAGGGCTTGCTATGACGAAGGAAAACGTTGTGCTGAAACCCTATTTTTTGACTACCACCGCCAACACAAACTCAGGATAAAGGTTGCCAGGATCTTTAATACATTCGGGCCCAGGATGCATCCTAATGACGGGCGGG
The DNA here is from genome assembly GCA_021824065.1 of Nitrospirota bacterium. Classification (GTDB taxonomy): domain Bacteria; phylum Nitrospirota; class Thermodesulfovibrionia; order Thermodesulfovibrionales; family UBA1546; genus JAKALU01. The sequence goes on along the minus strand of JAKALU010000010.1, from coordinate 14,435 downwards.
TTGTCAGTAATTTTATAATGCAGGCTTTGAGAGGGGATGACATAACTGTTTATGGTGATGGCAGCCAGACAAGAAGTTTTTGCTATGTGGATGACATGATTGAAGGATTTTTAAAACTCATGGAAAGCCCTGACAAGTTTACAGGGCCTGTAAACTTAGGAAATCCTACAGAACTATCAATCCTCAGACTCGCTAAGAAGATAATTGATATAACAGGGGCTAAATCAAAGATAATCTTTCAGCCATTGCCTCAGGATGATCCCAAACAAAGGCAACCGGATATTTCCCTGGCTAAAGAAAAATTGAATTGGAAGCCTCGTAATAATATTGAAGACGGACTCAAAAAAACCATTGCATACTTTAAGGACTTATGATGAACGATTTTCCAGCTAACCTTCGGGTTAAAAAGGCTGTAATACTGGCAGGAGGTCAGAAGACCAAATTAAGTCCTCTTGACAAGTACCGTCCTACCTGGATGCTCCCCGTTATTAACCGACCTCTCATTGAGTTTACAATTGATTCGTTAAGGAACAATGGAATAGAGGAGGTAATGATAGCCACATCAAAAAACAATGAAATTCCTGACAAACTTAAAGGATATAATTCTCCTGATATAAAAATACATTTCCACATAGAGGATGAACCGCGAGGCACAGCAGGTGCTATAAAAGATCTGGAGGGATTTATCGGCGGAGAAACTTTTGTCGTAATTAATGACAGTACTTTTATAGAAGATATTAATTTAAGCAAGGCTGTTGAGTTTCATCATAAAATGCGGTCAGCAGTAACAGTAGGGATATACAAGGATACTATAAGCAATAAGACATTAGAGCATGTTGAAGTTGCTCCAGACAGCAAGATAAGGAGTTTCCATATAATCCATTCCTCGATGGATACAAAATTGCCATGGACATGGAGATCAAGCGGTATGTATATCTTTGACCCGGTAGTCCTTAGATTTATTAACAAAAACGGTTATATGGATATTAAAGAGCAACTTATCCCGGCGTTACAAAAAGAATCGCTAAATGTATCGGCTTTCGAAATAGAGGGCATTTATCAATGCATAAATAGTGCAAATGATTACATCAGAGTTCAGAGGGCAGTTCTTACAGAGAACGGGAACCATACTTTCTATCCTGAAAATATGGAAGAGGTAGCAGAAAGAGTCTGGGCAGGGAAAAACGTAACTATATCTCCCAAGGCTTATGTTCTGGGCCCGGTTGTCATAGGAGATGGTTGCACAATAAAAGATTGGGCTCAAATAATTGGACCGGCAGTTATTGGCAACGGATGTCAAATATCCCAGGGGGTTCTTATTCGTGAGAGCATACTATGGGATGGCATATCTTTATCAGGAGGGACAAAGATTGAGCATTCTATAATAGGCGAAGGATCTACTATTCCAAACAATTCTTATATCAAAAACATGATCGTATTAAATGGTCTGAGCGTTGGAGATGCCAACCTTATCCCCTCGGATTACAGCATAAAGGGCACTATTGATTTATCTGATGCTATATCGGCAACAAGACAGAAGACATACAAAATAGTAAAGAGGATGATGGATATAGCTCTTTCGACCATCGGGACTGTTTTACTTTCACCCCTGTTTTTGATAATAGCCGCAGCAATAAAAATAGACTCACCGGGTCCTGCCTGTTTTAAACAGAAGAGATGTGGTAAAAATGGCAGGTTGTTCAAGATGATAAAGTTCAGGACAATGGTCGCCAATGCTGAAGTACTCCACAAAGAACTAATTTCTCTGAATGAAATTGACGGTCCCATGTTTAAGATTACAAATGATCCGAGAGTTACGAGACTCGGAAGAATATTGCGCAAGACCAGCTTTGACGAACTTCCCCAGCTATTAAATGTCCTTAAAGGAGAAATGAGTCTTGTTGGTCCAAGGCCATTAATAATGGATGAGATGCAATTCAGCCCGAGCTGGCGTGATACAAGACTGAAGGTGCTTCCCGGCATAACAGGACTATGGCAGATACAGGGCAGGAGCGATGCATCCTTCCACGACTGGATAAGATACGATGTATTCTATGTAAAGAACCAATCTCTCTGGCTGGATATAAAGATATTATTCAATACGATAAAAATTGTCCTGAAAAAAGTAGGGGCATATTGATTCGATGATTGATCAAGGCGCACAATTCGAAGATAAATCAGGATTGAGCAGGCACAATATGACATTTGTAAGAATGCTTGAGCACAATGCAAAGAAGATCCCGGAAAAGACAGCCATCACCTACCGTGACAGCAATATTACCTATAAAGAACTGAATGAGACTGTAAACAGGATGGCTAATGCCTTGATAGCCGTGGGCCTCAGAAAAGGTGACAGAGTTGGCTTGATGCTCCCGAGAGTTCCCGAGCTTGTTATAGGGTTTCTCTCTATCGCAAAAGGTCATGGTATTGCAGTCCCCATCAATTTTGAACTCCCATGTGATAAGATTAGCAACATCATGGACAGTACTTCGCCGAGATGTCTTATCGTCCATAACCAATTTTTAGAACTTGCGAGACAGTCCGTTCCTCCTGGCCTAAAAATCCTGATTATAGTTGTTGGTGAAAGTAAAGCAGAAGATAACCTCTCCTGGGAGGAAATGCTAAAAGGCAGGGACTCTGATGACCCCTCGCTCGACATTAACGAAAATGATGTTGTTTATCTCAACTATACCTCTGGTTCTACGGGGAATTCCAAGGGCGCTGTTACAACTTATTCACATATATATTGGAATACCATCGCTTCTGTAAGTGCCTTGAAATTAACCCCCGATGATGTCCACCTGTGTATGTTTGCGCCCTTTGCTCACCCACACGAGTTTTTTGCCAGACCCCTCTATCTGGGAGGAACAATGGTTCTACTGGATAGTGTACAGCCTAAGTCACTGGCTAAAACAATTTATGACCACAGGGTCACGTGTATGATGGGGCTTGTGCCAATGTATGAAATGCTGTTAGAGACCTTGGCGCATAAGCCATACGATTTGAGTTCGTTATGGCTACCGGAAAGCGGCGGCATGTATACCAGAGAAGATATTATCAAGGCATTTGAGCGAAAGGTTGGAGTCCCTATTATTCCTGTCTGGGGGAGCACAGAGACAACAGGTATTGCTATTGCCAATATCCCGGGAGAGAAGCAGGTATACGGGTCAGTGGGCAAGCCCTGTCCTACCTATGAGGTAAGGATAGTAGATGACGATGGAAAAGAACTTGGCAATGGTGAGATTGGCGAGATGATATTCAAAGGTCCAGCAGTTGTCCAGAATTATTATGAAGATTCGATAAACAGTCAATGCTTTAGAGATGGCTGGTATTACAGCAGTGATCTGGGCAAAAAAGATAAGGAGAATAACTTCTATTTTGTGGATAGGAAAGCAGGTATGATGAAAGTAGCCGGGCTGAAAGTATATCCAATGGAGATTGAACGGGTATTGACAGAACATCCAGATATAAAGGAAGCAGCCGTGGTATCTGCAAAGGACAGGCTCCGGGGAGAAGTGCCCAAGGCAATCATAGTCGCTAAAAATGGTAAAGGATTAATAGAAAAAGAGATAATAGATTTCTGTAGAGAAAGAATGGCTCATTATAAAGTGCCTCGAATAGTGGAATTTCGAGATAGCCTGCCAAAGATCGGGAGCGGAAAAATCAACAAAAAGGAATTGCAGTTGGAAACGATATGAATGCCCTCATTGTAGATGCCGATTGGATGCCGAGGAAGAGTTATCCCCTGAGCGAAACCGAAAAAAAAAGAAAGAGAGCGCTTATCGGCAGCCAGGTATGGCGCAACCCTCATTTTGAGATCAAAAATGTGCCTGTTCCGGATATAAACGATGACGACGTGCTCATAAAAGTTAAGTCCTGCGGCATATGCGGCTCTGACACCCACCTGTACGAGACTGATAACGAAGGATACATAATCTTTTCTGGCCTGACAAAACTGCCATGCATACTCGGTCATGAGTTCTCAGGGGTGATTGAAAAAACCGGCACCAAGGTGGCCAACCTTAAGGTTGGTGATAAGGTAGCTGTGGAAAGCATTATGTGGTGTGGAATCTGTCAGCCGTGCAGGAGCGGGTCGCCAAATCAATGCAAAAATATAGAGCTTATAGGCCTGAGCGCTGACGGAGCCCTTACAGAGTATATTGCTGTAAAAGAAAAATACTGCTGGAAGATTAATGATTTAGAAAGAGTATATGCAGGCGACATGGTATTTGATATAGGCGCTCTCATAGAACCTGTTGGTTGTGCATACAACGGCATATTTATTTCAGGGGGTGGATTTAACCCGGGCGCCACAGTGGTAGTATACGGTGTTGGACCAATCGGACTTGGCGCTATTGCCCTGGCAAAGATAGCAGGGGCAAGTAAAATCATAGCCTTTGATAGGATTGATGAAAGACTGAAGATAGCAACTGATCTGGGAGCTGATTTTGTTTTTAATTCCGAAAAATTAAATGGGCACAAAGCCAGTGAGAAGGTTATGGAACTTACAGACGGCTGGGGTGCAGAGGTTCAGGTTGAGGCTGCCGGCGCAGCACCTGTAACTATTCCTGAAATGGAGAAATCTATGTCTGTAAATGGAAAGATAATCTATCTGGGAAGGGCTGCAACAAGCACACCTATGTATCTGGATGTCCTTGTCTCCGGCGCCAACAAGATTGTTGGCGCAAGAGGCCATTCAGGCTACGGAATATTCCCGAATATAATAAAACTGATTGCTACTGGCAAGCTAAATATTGAAAAGATGATCACAGCAAGATACCCGTTTAAGTCTGTTCTGGATGCTATCAATGCCTCCACTAATAGAACAGCCGGAAAAATCTTAGTCAAAATCTGAAGGTCAGATTATCTTTCAAAACATATGTTATGCTCAAAGGCATACTGGATATAATTATGCTATAATAGGGCGGTTGCAGAGGAGATTTTATGAAAAAATATAAATACAGCTTACTGATAAATATTATTTTGTTTACCGCGATTTTGGCCGGTTGTGCTTCCACAGACGTTAAAAGGGAAGACGATGCTGAGGGCAAGGCAGCGGCAGCAGGCCAGGGCGAAAACATTGAAAAGGTTAAGGATGTGAGAGTCACGGAGTTTATCCTTGGTGTAGGCGATTCAGTAGATATTACTGTTTACAGACACGATGACCTTAAAAGATCCGGCAAGATAGACCCATCCGGCAAGATAATGTTCCCTTTGATAGGCGATGTACAGGTTGCTGGCAGAGGCATTTTTACACTCAGGGATGAACTCAGAGAGCGGCTGTCACAATATATAGTGGACCCTGAGGTAATCATCACTGTTACAGCGGTTCAAAGTCAAAAAATAATAGTCCTGGGGGAAGTGAACAACCCTGGAGTATTTACATTAGATTCTGATATTACCGTCGTGGAGGCCATATCTAAGGCTGGAGGGATGTCAGACGATGCAAACCTTAACAATGTGCTTTTAATCAGGAGGGAAAAAGATAAACCAAATATTATCTCTCTCGATTTAAAAAACGCATTTAAGGGAGGGGACCTTTCCCAGAACTTTGCCATGCAAAGTGGAGACATAATATATTTGCCGGCGGCAGCCATCGCAGATGTGAGCTGGTTTTTCTCGCACCTTTCAAAGATACTCAGTCCGGTTGTTAATCTGGAGAGCGGGATAGTTTTATGGCCGCAGGTAAAAGATGTATTCCGGGGTAAGGGAGGAGCAGCATCTATAGTAATATCACAGTAACAGTAATGCAATGTCAGGGAAAGGCGAATCCTTCGGCAGCCCCTGCAGGATGTTACATAGACAAAACAGAGAGTTAATGTTAACATAGTCTTCACCCTTTGAGCTGGGCTGACAGGTCAGCACAAAGAACAGTTACCGGGAAAACTTCAAGATAAAGAAAGAGTCAAGAATGTAATGGAACTATTAAAGCTCTGGAAGATAATCTGCAGAAGAAAATGGTTGTGCATACAAATAGTACTGGTTATAGTTCTTGTGCCTCTTATTGGCTCCTTCTTAGTAAAACCAGTATATCGCTATAAGGCAAAGGTATGGATAAAATACCGGGATTTGCAGCCACAATTCCTTAGTTGGGCTAACAGCGGTTTCCCCGCCGACCTTGGTAAATTATATTACTCAACTTCAGACTACCTGCCGGATACCTTTGTTGCCTTGATCGAAAGCAGACAGGTTTCAGAGAATGTTATAAAGAACCTGAATCTAAGGGACAAGAAAGGCAACCTGTACGATATTAGTAGCTTTGTCGAACCCAGCTATATAAAAAAGGTTTTTACACAAAGGACCGGAGTAGAGGCAGAACAGATAGAAGATTCAGAATTATTCGAGATAAAGGCATATTCTACAGACCATGAAACTGCTGTAAAAATAGCTAACGGCTTTGCCGAGGAATTTCTGAGGCTTTTCTATAATTTAAATAGAGACGCAGCAACTATGGCAAAGAAAACCCTCGAGAATGAAGTCTCAAGGGTAAAAGAGGATTGGGATAAGGCGGAGGAGAAAAGAACAGCTTTCAGGACCGCTAAAATTGTTGTGGATATTGATAAACAAAAGGATGATCTCTTAGGAGAATTGACATCCCTCAGGAGCAAAAAGACTGATACCGAGAGCAAAATAGAAGAAGATAAAGGTATTTTGACAGCAACAGAAATGGCGCTCAAAAAACATCCCGAATTTAAGTTGTCCCAGACAAGTGTTGAGTATAACCCATTATTAAAGACATACAAAAGCAAACTTTTCGATCTTGAGCTGTCTCTGGCAGAGAAACTCAACAAATGGAAAGATGCCCATCCTGAACTCAAGACTATAAAATCAGAAATAGAGTTTACAAAGAAGGCAATCAAAGATGAGATAGGAAAGACCTTTTCTTCAGAAACAACAGCACGCAACAGCTACTATGATACCCTCATACAGAAATACGGAGATGCGGAAATAGAAATTGTGTCTTCAAGAGCCAAAGCCAGGAGTATAAATTCCCAGATAGCGCGGATCGAGAACGAATTAAAGGATATAATAGAAAAGGATTTACAATATTCCAGGGTCAGTAAAAACGCTGATAACCTAAAAACCCTTTACAGTAATCTCTTATCCCAATTAGAAGTGGCAAAGATATCAGAGGCATTAAGCGTATCTAATGCATCTGTGATAGAAAAGGCAGCAGTAGCCCTTGATGCGAGCAAGAAGAATTATAAATACTTTCCCAACAAAAAGCTCATATTGATCATTTCCATCTTTCTTGGAATTGTTACAGGGCTGTGTGCGGTTCTTTTGCTTGATTATATCGACAATACTTTCAGGAGTACTAAAGATATAGCTGATTGTTTGAATCGACCAGTTTTAGTTACTATACCAAAGGTGCTAAAAGCAGATATCATAAACAATGGATAATAAAGAAGCGCTACTTCTGTTTAATAAATGCTACGCCCTTCAAGCCTCTTTAAGGTCATCCTTAGGAGGCAACCTGCCCAAGACTATAAGTGTCGTAAGCACCTATAAGGGTGAGGGCAAAACCACCATCTCTGCATATCTGGCCTTGAACCTATCAAAGAGTGGACATAAAGTGGCCATTATAGATTCCAATCTCAGGTCACCGGGACTGCACATCTTTTTTAAAAAGCCTGTTGGCCTGGGGCTCTCGGATGTGCTGCTCGGGAAAGCAGAACTCAAGGATATAGGATATGACATAGGAGGGAGCCATCTCTTCCCTAACAGCTCCATCGTAGCAGACCCTATCCCCCTCATCGATTCTAACCGCATGAAAGATATTATAGATGAAATAAAACGTCAATATGATATAGTGATATTTGATACACCAGCATTACACGATTTTGCAGATGGTATGGTGATATCCAATTATTCAGAATACGTTATTTATGTCATAGGATACGGCGAATCATCAAAGGATGAGGCAAGAGAGTGCAATAAACTTCTGGGCAATAAAAACGTCGGGATTGTATTTAACAAGGTAGAGGATTAAATTGGGGTCTTCCGTAAAAAATCCTGTTAAAAATTCGATATCCTTTTTTTTTGCCATATTTTCACCATGCTCTTTTAGATTCGGGCATGTCGTTTTAAAGTATTTTAAAGAGGCTAAAGATGCAGCAGTATTTCAGGCAGTGCCCGTAACTCTTTTTATCACAGCGATTTTTTCACTTGATGAGATAAAAACCTCAAAGAAGTTCGTCAAACAGAAGGCATGATTTTTCTCGTAAAGGGTCTTTTAAGATGGCTGTTGTTAGTTCCCCTGAAGGGCGCATCGCCCATAATACCAGTAAGCATAATCTATCTTTTAGGCAGGTTAGGTGGAAAGCTTTACTATATCGTATCTAAAGAAATCAGGGGGAAAATAGAAAATGGGTTTAGAGGTCTGATTGGAGCTGACAGCAACTCTTATAATGTAAAACAGGTAGTGAAGCGTTGCTGCGAGAATTATATATGCAGCGAGCTTGAGGTGTTTCTTTACAAGCGGATGAAGAGTGAAAACATCAAAAAGTTCGTTGAAGTAGAGGGCGTTGAAAATATTGACAGCGCTCTGGGAAATGGCAAAGGAGTAATCTTACTCCATGCCCATTTTGGGAACGCCCATATGCTAATGCCGGGCCTAGGGCATAGGGGTTATAAAATTAATCAGGTAGGGTTATTGCCCTCTGATGTTATTGGTTATCTGGAAGGAGTCATTAATAAGAAACCTGATAGCCTTATGGCGGCATGGTTCAGGCTAAAAGAGGATTACGAAAAAGCATTGCCAGTAAGATTTATATATCTCAAAAGGTCAATGCGCCCTGCCATTGAGTGTCTCCGCAGAAATGAAATCTTAGCTATATCTATTGATGGGGGCACCGGAGACGCGATGGCTGTGCCATTTCTGAACAAAGAGGCCTTTTTTCTGACCGGACCAATAAGACTTGCCATAATGACAGGGGCTGCCATAATCCCAACATTTACTATAAGAAAAAAGGATTGCACACACAGGTTAATACTTGAACGCCCAGTGGACAAAATTGGCAGCATTGAAGATGGTATAAGGAGTTTTACATCTATACTTGAAGGTTATTTTAAAAGATATCCCTGTCACTATGTAAGACTTCTGGCTTACGATATTCTGCCTTTCGGGGGAGGATCAAAATGAATATTACCCTGATATCACCATATTCCAGTCTTGCAGCCCTCGGCTTGAGAACCATATCTGCTTGTCTTAAGAGAGCCGGCCATAATGTAAAAATGGTCTTTCTGACTGCCTCGCCCCATTCACCTCTATCCAATTATTCCCGCAAACTTCTCGATGGATTAGTAGCGCTCTGTAGCGACTCTAAGTTGATAGGCATATCCCTGATGTCAGGGAATTTCGAACAGGCAGTGCAGATTACTAACGCTATAAAAGAAAAGATTAGAGTTCCGATTATCTGGGGTGGTATTCATCCCACAAGCATGCCTGATGAGAGTCTTCAATATGCGGATATTGTTTGCATTGGCGAGGGAGAAGATGCGATTATTGAACTCGCCCATAATATGGATAGTGGCGGGAATTATTACGACACGGAGAACCTCTGCCTTAAACTGAATGGGGGTGTAAAGAAAAATGCGATAAGGCCGCTCATACAGAATATAGACTCCATGCCGTTTATGGACTATGACATCAATGGCCATTACATATATCATGAAGGTGATTCCCTCGTCCCGATGACAAAGGAACTTTTAAGAGAGCATTTAATTTTAGAAGAGACTCTTATCCCAGGAACAGCTGCATATCAGACCATATGGGCAAGAGGATGTCCGTATAAGTGCACCTATTGTTGCAATGATATCTACCATACCCTCTATAAGGGGCAAAAACTTGTAAGAAAAAAAAGCGCAAAAAGAATTATCGAAGAGATAAAAAACATTAAAAATAATCTCGATTTTATAACCAATATATGGTTTCATGACGATTCATTTTTTGCGATAAGCAAAGAAGATTTAACTGAATTCAGCATGCTTTATAAGAAAGAGATAGGCATGCCATTCTGCGCTCTTGGAGATCCTATCTTTACCTCGGAGGAAAAGCTATCCATGCTTGCAGATGCTGGATTACATACTCTCAGTGTTGGGATAGAATCCGGCAGCGAGACGACCATAGCACTTTATAACCGTCGCCACTTCAAGCCAGAAAAAACTATAAGATTAGGAGAGATAATAAATAAATTCACGGATAAGATACGAATCAGATATGACATAATTGTTGACAATCCATACGAAACTAATAATGATGTGCTGGATACAATAAAGATGCTTATTAAGATTCCTTATCCTTACATGCTTCAGATCTTTTCCCTTACATTTTTCCCTGGTACCGAGTTATACAGGAAAGCAAAAAAAGACGGTCTTTTAAGAGACGAGGCAGAAGGAATTCACAAAAAACATTATTTTAAAATAAAGCCCACTTATTTAAATCTCATATTGAAACTCTTTTCCGTCAATTTTTCCAAATCTGTTATAAAATTTATGATATCACCGCCCATGCTTTTTATATTTAACAGGGAGTGGCCTGCCCGTCTCGTGTTCCGTGCCTCTAAAATAACATGGCTCATTTTAAAAAAGATTAAAAATTTTCTAACCCCACCCAAAAAATCATAAGCCCTCAACCGTGGCCTGACCCCGCAAACACTCAGATACTGTTTTTAATAACAAAAAATTTAACATCTGTAATATAATATATCCTAAAATTTCTACACTTTAAGGAGGCTTCTCATGGTTAAGGTCTATTATGATAAAGATGCAAAACTAAGTGTTCTTAAAAACAAAAAGATTGTAGTTGTAGGATATGGAAGTCAGGGGCATGCGCATGCCAACAATCTTAAAGAAAGCGGCATGAATGTAACGGTGGCCGAAGCAAAAGGCGGGGCAAACTGGGATAAGGCAAAGAATGCAGGTTTCACAGTCCTGACGGCATCAGAGGCTGCTAAAAAGGCAGATGTGATAATGATGCTCGTCCCTGATGAATACGCTGCTGATATCTACAAGACAGAGATAGCGCCCAACATCAAAAAAGGGACATATATCGGATTTGCGCATGGGTTTAATATACATTTCGGTCAGATAGTCCCTCCTCAGAATGTAAATGTTTTCATGGTTGCGCCAAAAGGGCCCGGGCATCTCGTAAGGGCAGAGTATCTAAAGAAAAGCGGCGTTCCATGTCTGATTGCAATCCAGCAGGACCCGTCAAAGAACACAAAGGCTGTTGCGCTCGCTTATGCATCTGCTATCGGAGGTGGAAGGGCCGGCATTATTGAGACAACATTCAGGGAAGAGACAGAGACGGATTTATTCGGCGAGCAGGTTGTACTCTGCGGGGGTCTCACATCCATGATTCAGGCAGCCTACGAAACTCTGGTTGAGGCGGGCTATTCGCCAGAGATGGCGTATTTTGAATGTTTGCATGAGGTAAAACTCATTGTCGACCTTATATATGAAGGCGGAATCTCAACTATGAGATACTCAATAAGCAATACAGCCCAGTATGGCGACCTCACAAGGGGACCAAGAATAATTACAGAGGATACAAAGAAAGAAATGAAAAAGATACTCGATGAGATCCAATCAGGAGCCTTTGCAAGGGAATGGATACTCGAATGCAGGGCGAACAAGCCAGTCTTCAATGCACTCACAAGAAAAGGCGAGGAGCATCCAATAGAAGAAGTTGGCGCAAAATTGAGGGCTATGATGCCCTGGCTTAAAAAAGGAAAGCTGGTAGATAAGTCAAAAGCGTAATGCTTAGATTCGCCCCTGAGGGATATCCCTTTATATTTGTCTTTGGACTCATCACAGCCGCTGTCGCCCTATTAGCAGGGGTCCTGTCCGCCCTGTTGCCGTTTGTTCTCACCCTTTTTATGCTCTATTTTTTCAGGGACCCTGAGAGGAAAATTCCAGAGGGAGAAGGTCTTTTTGTATCACCTGCTGATGGGAAGATAATCTTGATAAGAGATGTATTTGAGAAAGAATATCTGAAGACAGACGCCAGAGAGATAAGCATATTCATGTCGCCGTTTAATGTCCATGTAAACCGTGCTCCATGCAACGGCATTGTAAAGGCGGTAAAACATACGCCAGGTGGTTTCAGGGCTGCATACAGGGATGAGGCATCTCTCACAAATGAAAACATTGCAATGCATCTCGGATGTAAAAGCGGCGACATACTTGTAAGACAGGTTGCCGGGTTTCTTGCAAGAAGGGCTGTATGCAGAGTGAAGGTCGGAGATGAATTAAGGCGTGGTGAAAGATACGGTATCATCAAATTCAGCTCAAGGCTCGATGTCTATCTGCCAAAAGATACTGAGATTAAGGTAAAATTAGGTGATAGGGTGAAGGCAGGAGAGACGATAATAGGAGCTATTAAGTGAGAAAAGGAATCTATATACTTCCGAACAGCCTTACGATGTGCGGAATGTTTGCAGGGTTCTATGCAATCCTTGCGGCTTTAAAGGGCAATTATGTCCATGCTGCGTGGGCAGTACTGGTTGCAATGGTATTTGATGGACTCGACGGATGGATTGCAAGGCTCACACACAGCACAACAAGGTTCGGGATAGAACTGGATTCTTTATCAGACCTTGTTGCATTCGGAGTTGCGCCTGCTGTGCTCCTTTATAAATGGTCTCTCACGCCATTCGGAAGAATCGGATGGGCAGCAGCATTCCTTTTTGTTGCATGCGGGGCATTGAGGCTTGCAAGGTATAACGTGCAGATGGGCTCTACTGAAAAAAAATCATTCACGGGCATGCCCATACCAGGGGCAGCATCTGTTGTTGCAACAACAGTAATCTTCTATAATCAGATGGACTGGTCGGCCTCAAAAAGCCTTTTCATACTCTTTCTTGCATTTGTGCTTTCTATTCTCATGGTCAGCACACTCAGATTTCATGGCGCAAAAGAGCTGGACTTCAGCAAAAGGAAACCATTCTGGATACTCGTGGCAATCGCTATAATCTTTGCAGTCATACTCATGCACCCTGAGATTGCCCTCTTTGTATTTGCAATGATATACTTAGCTGTTGGCATAATAGAAAATTTATACATTTATTACAGGAGGATTAAAAACTTGAGTCCTTCGCAGGAAAAAATATGAGAATAATCAGGATATTTGATACAACACTTCGTGACGGTGAGCAGTCTCCGGGCGCATCAATGACTGTCGATGAAAAGTTACAGGTGGCAAAGCAGCTTGCCCGTCTAAGGGTGGATATAATCGAGGCTGGGTTTGCCATAAGCTCGCCAGGAGACTTTGAAGCAATAAAGAGAATAGGTGACGAGGTTGAAGGCCCTATCATATGCAGTCTTGCAAGGGCAAAGGAAGAGGACATAAAAAAGGCATGGGAGGCATTAAAGGATGCCCCTAAAAAGAGGATACATACGTTCCATTCAACATCGGACATACATTTGAAATATCAGTTCAGGGTAAGCCGGGAAGAGGCGCTCAAAAGGTCAGTAGATATGGTAAAACTTGCAAAGAGCTTTGTAGACGATGTCGAATTCTCTCCGATGGATGCCACAAGAACAGATCTGCAATATCTGCTTGAAGTCATAGAGGCTGTTGTTGACGCAGGCGCTTCTACTGTAAATATTCCCGACACTGTTGGATACACTACCCCGGTAGAGTTCGGGAATATCATAAATGCCATAAAAGAGCGTATAAAAGACAGGGCAGTGATTTCGGTTCACTGTCATAATGACCTTGGCCTTGCAGTTGCGAACTCATTGTCAGCAATCTTAAACGGTGCAGGACAGGTTGAGTGCACGATTAATGGAATAGGAGAGCGGGCAGGCAACTGCTCAATGGAAGAGGTTGTTATGGCGTTAAGGACTCGCAATGATTTCTTCAATGCAGATACTAAGATAAACACAAAAGAGATTACCCGTTCAAGCAGGCTAATAACAAAGATAACAGGGATACCTGTTCAGCCAAATAAGGCAATTGTTGGTGCAAACGCATTTGCGCATGAGGCGGGAATTCACCAGGATGGATTGCTCAAGGAAAAAACAACATATGAAATTATAAGCCCTGAGAGCATAGGGCTTATAAGCGCAAAACTCGTTCTCGGAAAACATTCAGGAAGGCATGCGTTTAAGGCAAGATTAAATGAACTGGGCTATGATTTAAGCCCCGAGGAAATAGAAAGTGCATTTGAAAAATTCAAACATCTTGCTGACCAGAAAAAATATATCTTTGACGAGGACATCGAAACCCTTGTTTCAGAAGAAGTCTCGAAGATACCTGAGATTTACAGCCTTGTTGACCTTTCTGTTTCAAGCGGGATGAAAAAAGAGCCAAAGGCTGCAATCAAGATGAAGGTCAAGGGCAAGTCAGTAAAGAAAATATCATATGGCGACGGCCCTGTTGATGCAACATACAAGGCTATTGCCTCAATAACAAAGACAAAGAGCAA